>JAYKJH010000099.1:0-21109 GCA_035285345.1 Nostocaceae cyanobacterium
TCAAGAACCCTAGGGTGGGCAGAACCTTAAGTAAAGATAAATATTTTAGACCACAGTAGGCACTGGGTGGCGGACAAAATTATCAATCAGGATAGTGGTGCATTTTGGTGAGTTCTCTAATCAGAGCATAGCAGCGATCGCTCACCTCTAACTATTTTTATAGTATTTATGTACTACTTTAGTTAAGACCAGGGTCAGACAACATAACTTTGTAGTATCAAGTACCAAACTATACAATAATCTTTACATTTCCTGGCAATTACTCTTATATCAAGGAAAGGGGCAGATATATATAGAAAGGAATAGTTAAGTATATGGCGGGAGCGTCAAATTTTATTGTTGGTCTGACTACAGTTTTGGGTTCTTCTGCTGTGGGAGGCTATGTAGCGAACCGTTTGCGTCAACCTGTACTGATAGGCTATTTAGCTAGTGGATTAATCATTGGTCCGTTTGGTCTGAAACTGTTAAGTGAACCTGACCAAATTAAACCTTTTGCAGAAATTGGTGTTGCATTTCTGCTGTTTGCGTTAGGTGTAGAATTTTCCCTAGCGGAACTTAAACGGGTTAAAGATGTTGCTATTAAGGGTAGTTTACTGCAAATAGGTTTAACTATTGCCGTTGTGACAATATTAGCAACATTAATGCGCTGGGTAGAAAACCCAACTCAGGGGATTTTTTTGGGGGCTGTTCTGTCTCTTTCTTCTACCGCTGTAGTTCTGAAAACTCTCACAGAACGGGGAGAAACTAATACAATTCATGGTCAAGTAATGCTGGCAATTTTGATTGCCCAAGACTTAGCTTTAGGTTTAATGCTAGCAGTTTTACCCGCACTTAAAGACCCTAGTAATTTAGGTTCAACTCTGGGCATTGCTTTAATTAAAGTCATGATATTTCTTGCCAGTGCTTTGATTTCAGGTCGCTGGTTAGTACCATTGGCGATGAGACGAGTGGCAGAAACTGAGAGCGGTGAGCTATTTTTGTTAGCAGTAATTGCCCTATGTTTGGGAGTAGCGATAATCACGGCACAGCTGGGATTATCGATTGAAATGGGGGCGTTTGTTGCAGGGTTAATGATTTCAGAAATTGACTATGCTGACCAAGCTTTAGCAAAAGTTCTCCCCATGCGCGACACATTTGCTAGTATGTTTTTTGCTTCCATTGGCATGTTGATTAATCCCAATATTTTAATTCAAAATTTTGGATTAATTATAGGTTTGGTGGCATTTATCATGGTGGGAAAAGCGCTAATTATTCTCCCCATTGTGATGAAATTTGGTTACTCCTTTAAAACCGGGGTAATTACCAGTTTGGGACTAAATCAAATTGGGGAATTTTCTTTTGTCTTGGCTTTGGTGGGGTTGAAACTTGGCTTTATCACCCAAGACAAGTATTTATTATTAGTCGGGACAACCGCAATTACCTTATTGTTGACTCCTGTTTGGCTGCGCTTTTCTCCTGCGATCGCAGATAATCTCATGGCCATACCACCATTATCAAACTATCTGCGGCAGTTTCGCGATACGAAAGACATGTCTTTACCAGAGAAATTTCAGGATTATGTAGTAGTTGCTGGTTATGGACGAGTTGGACAAGTTGTCACTAATATTTTGCAACAACGGGGACACAAAGTACTGGTAATTGAAAACAGTGAAGCTGCAATTAAACGCTTGCGTACTGAAGAAATACCCTATATTTTCGGTGATGCAGATTCGGAAATGGTGTTAGAAAAAGCACATTTAGATAAAGCTAAAGCCTTGGTAATTGGTCTTCCTGACCCTGCTAGTACTAGATTATTACTCAAACGTGCCCTAGAATTAGCACCAGAACTGGATGTGGTAGCTCGCTCTCATCAAAATGCGGAAATTGACGTGCTAACGCAAATGGGAGCTAGGGAAGTCGTGCAACCCGAATTTGAAGCAGCGCTAGAAATAGGAGCGCACGTCTTGGGAACCCTGGGAGAACCTGTATCTACTATTCACTCAGTCATTAATGCAATGCGAACTGACCGTTACCAGAGCATTCGTCCCGGTGCGGAACGAGTGACTCGCAAGCGTCAAGCAGATGTCAGTGCAGTTGCACCGGAATTGCACAGCGAATGGGTGACAGTGAAAGAGAATTCCCCCCTGATTGGGATGACTTTAGCAGAAGCAGATATCCGCAACCTGACGGGAGTTACAATCATGGCCATTGAAAAAAGCGATGAGACGCTATATTATCCCACAGCCCAGACGATTTTAAATGCCCGCGATCGCTTGTTAGCAGTGGGTGAAAAGCCAGAAGTCGGTGCCTTGCGTGCCTTAATTTTAGGTAAATGCGTTATCAACGGCTTCCATCAATGGGTAATTGTGGCAGAAGATTCAACCCTGGTGGGGATGAGAATAGAAGAGTTGCAACGCGCATATAGCGTCCGAGTGCAGGCGGTACGCAGACATGGCAAATTGGATTATGCGGTTGATAATGCTATGAAGTTAGAGTCAGGTGATTGTTTGTTGTTGGAAGGGGAGCAAGAGCGCGCGGAAGTGGTGGAGAAGTTGGCGGTTAATAGTTAGGGATTGGGGATTGGGGATTGGGGGGGTGTTCAATTAGCTTCCAAACCCGCCTGGGGTTGCAAACCCCAGGCTAATAGCACAAGTCCATTAAAATGGACTATAACCCATATCCAGTCGGATTTATCCGACTTCTGCTATTAGCCTGGGACTTGCAGTCCCAGGCGGTTGGGAGTTGTTATAGCAGTTGTGTGTTGGGTTGCGCTTCGCTTAAACACCACTCCCTTCAACGGGGGAAACCCCCGCAACGCAGTGGCTCCCCAACCTAAAGGTAAAAAACTCATCGATATTGGCTAGTAGAAAGTGTAATATTCACTATAACCACCGTTAAGCACCTTATTTAACTCACGCAACCCACCCGGTTTCAAGCAACCTTCACCTACAAGTAAGTTAGTTTTCACATCCGATTTATAGTGCATTCGCTTGACGCGCATTACATCTTTTGATTTCCATTTACCAGACAAAGTAGATAATTTCGCTCCTGTATTATTCAATGTAATTACTGCGTCTAAATCGCCAGAAACGTCGTACCACAAATAACCAACAGAAGCAGCACCTATCAACTCAGGTTTCTTTGTTGGATTCAGTTTAAAGTTAGTCAGCTTAACAATAGTTCCCCTTTTATGGTTGAAACTACAAGCGACTTTGCTCACTTACTGATTCAACTCGACTCTCAAAAACTGCTCGAATACTTTCACGTATTTTTTCACTAGCTTTCTTACTTGATAAATTCTGTAATCCTATTTTCAAAACTTTCTTTTTTATTTTGTGTTTTATTCCATCAACATCTAGCATCCCTAATCCAACGGAACCAGCAGTTGCAGCACCTACACTGGCGACAATTATTGCAACTAAACCAACCCCTGTAAATGCAAATAATCCAGCAGCTAAAGCACCACCTATTCCTAAGCCTCCACCAAATCCTTTGAAACCACTAAAATCATCATCGATGTCATTTATAAATAGTTCAAATATATTCCTAACTACGGGGTTTACTTGGCGTTTCGTATTTTTAAATTGTGCTTGAATTGCCTTGATTGACTTCTTAATATAATCATCTAATATTGACAATTTTTTTAGCACAATCCCATCTTTGACTCTTGTGTTATACCAGTCATCTATCTCTTTTAATAAATCTCTCCTGAATTGTTTGATGTAATCTTGAATTAATTTATCTTGACTCCAAACAGGGTTATGTTCAGAAGACCAGTTTTTACTTTTCTCAGCCATGCGATCGCGCAGTCTTTTAAGCCACTCATTCCAAGATATAATCGCTTCATCAATAACTTTGTCTCTCAGTTGATTTGCGAAAATACGTATTTTTAAATTGCGTCCGCTAGCTTCGCCAATTTGTTCCAAAATTTTCTGCTTTTCTGCTAATACTGTTTCAGCTTTATGTAACTCATCCTGTACTTTTTGAATCAAGCAGTTAATTTCGTTAACAGAACGTTGAATTTTTATCTGTCCACACTCGCTTGTCAAAAACTTCTCAATCGATTGAGTAAAATTCTGGAAAGCTTGCAAATATTCATCCTCATTTCCTTGCAAAATTGCATCCAGTGCAGCTTGAGCAGAAATAAAATGAATGCGGTTTTCACCTGCAACGATAGGATTTTCACCCTGTACAAATCTGATAACTCTTTGTTGTACCTGCTCGCGTCCTTTTTCAGTCTTCACTAAATCCATAAAATTACATACAACAAAAAGATTGTTAGCAGGCTCATTTTCCTTGCTAAAATTTAGTTGATTTTTCAAATCTTGTAGCAAGTCGCGTTCTCCTTGAGTTAGAGAACGGGATGCATTAGTTAAGAAAATAGCTGCATCCGTATCTTTTAGCAATTTTTGAGTAATAGTTGTTCTTTCTGGATGTTCATTTAATCCAGGAGAATCTACAATTTCTACTCCACTGCGGCATAATTCTAAATCAGGATGCTCAAAAACAATTTCCTCAAGTTGAGAATTTGCTGGTTCATCACTAACAGAACCAAGTGCAGCAGCTTCGGAAATGGTTGCTTTTAGTTGATAATCGTTAAAAGGAATTTCTGCTTCTTGTCCATCTTTATAGCGACAGATTACCCGTTTTTGGGTTCCATATTTTAAAATCGTCACTGTACCACTACAGGGAATTTCTCTCACAGGTTGAATTTCTTCACCTAGCCCTGCTAGCACCCTTTCAGTTGATAATGG
Source organism: Nostocaceae cyanobacterium (assembly GCA_035285345.1). Taxonomy (GTDB): domain Bacteria; phylum Cyanobacteriota; class Cyanobacteriia; order Cyanobacteriales; family Nostocaceae; genus JAYKJH01. Next base: position 4,734 of record JAYKJH010000099.1, read on the forward strand.
GTGGCGCGCAGATGGTTCAAACCCATAAAGGATTTCAAGAAACCTACAGCAGACTTGACGTTATCCAAACTGGCTTACATTCTCTACAGAACAGAGTGGGAGTGCTGCAAGCTACCACAGCCTTAATCGGTGTGGGAACAGTTGCTGGTGTCGCATTGACAGCCGTAAATCTGCACCAGACGTTGAAATTACGTAAAGAAGTAGAGCAAATGCGGCTAGAGGTCAAAAATGGATTTATCGACCTCAAACAAGCTTTAAAAGACCAAGGAACCGAGATTAGACAAATAATTGAACAGGTATCCCAAGACATTAAATTTGAACAGCATCGCTTGGTTTTAATCCGAGCTTACGGAATATTTACCCAAGCAATGAACCGCTTCTATACAGCGATGAAATTGCAAGATTTAAACCGCCAAAATGCAGAAATTGATGCTGCACGGGGAATGTTATTTAAAGCTTTAGCTGATTACAGAAATTCCCAGTTATTATCAGAAATCTGTGCAGCAGGAAAACTCCGCCGTCTAGAATGTGCTTGGGCTATTGAACAAGCTATTGCTACCACTTATCAAGTACAAAATGAGATGTCAGCAGTCAGTTATAGACTCTCCAAGTTACAAGAGAAAATCCGTAAAGATGCTATCAATATAATTGACAACTGCAAATCTCCCGACGAGCTAGATTTTCTGTTTCCTGAAATTACCCGCATTCACAACCATGATTTAGCAGTATTAAAATCGTGGCAAAATCATGTTGACTGGATGCATTCTCTTCCACCATCAGAATTAGAACTGTTAAATATCGCTGAGTTTGATAATTCAGAAATTCCCGCTATTTCCGAAGCTACTTTATCCGTACCACAAGAAGTATTAATTTACGATAACTTAACCGAAAAGTCTCATTTTGATTCTCTACGTGACCAATTATTATTTTTATTTAAACCAGAACAACGCCAAGAATACGAACTCTATATTAGTCAGCAAGCAGCCAATTATGGTTATAAAACATTAGTTCCAGCGAATTTACAACAAGCGTCAGATTTTACAGTTGCTAATTTGTATCATTACTTCCAAATCAGGGATGAATCAGAAGAAGAAGTAGAAGTCGTTAACGGAGTCTAACACATTAAATAGAATTTTGAGGAAAGTTATATCATATAAAAATTATCAGCACGGATAAATTATCTGTGTTTATCTGTGTTTATCTGTTGTTAATTTTTATCCAGTATTTGTCTATCCGATATCTTGCACTACGGGAGGTATAACCTCCCAGATATTATTCCCAGGTTGAACCTAGGAACCAGTAAATTCTCAGCGTAAGCCTAAAAAGACAAATTTGACATTCTCAGTCCATTTCAATGGACTTATGCTATTAACCTGGGAGTTACAGTCCCAGGCGGTTTTATTACGACAACTCAATATCAATTTCCACCAGTTTTTGGCGAGAATTTGTCCCCGATTTAATTCTAATATACGACTTAGGTACATCAAATTTTTCCGCCAATAATTTAATTAATTCCTCATTCGCTTTCCCATCAACCGGCGGTGACTTTAAATGCACAATTAGGCTACCATCAGCTTCTTCTGCAATGCTTTGTCGCTTAGAATTAGGTTTAACTTTGACTCTTTTTTGCATGACCTATCCGCCTTAATTGCCGTAACCACAACCAACCTAAAAAAGAACCTAGTGCATAATGAGGAAAATCCGACCAGACAAAGCTAGTACCCAGGATTAATCTCCCTATCAAATTAGCACGCATTGCCTCTAAAAATGGCGGATGCCACAGTTGTAAAACTTCTAAAATACAGGTGATGATAAAAACCCATATCGGAATTAAAATTACTGCTTTGCGACTACGGAAAAATAAAAAAGCACATACACACCACAAGATTTCATAAAATAGCGTCGCTCCACCATCATTTAACCATTCATGACCAGGACCTTTGTAAAACTTGAGCAATAATCCTAGTAAACCAGAGATAATTATAGAAAAGATTGTCCAAACAGTTTGAGTTTGATTTGAGCGCATAATTAAACGTAAAAATTACTTGTAGAGAACATTGTTATGCCCCTGTATTCTTATACGATTATCTTTCCTCTTTTCCGAACTGCCTAGTAGTCCAATTTAAAAATTTGAATTAGTTCGTAGTGAGCGATTTATCGCTCCATTAAAGTTTATATCAGCCCTGAATACAGACTATCAAAATTCAGGGGATTAACCATAGTGTCGCACTTAAAACTCAACAAGGACGCGGAAACCGCGCCCCTACAGTAATAAATATTAACTCGCTTTGACTTCAGTTAAAGAAGAATTTTTTGCTTGATTACCGTTATGCTGCCAATATTTGTAAGCGCTATAAGCAAAAGTCACAACTCCCGTGATAATAGCAGATTCATCAACATCAAATAGAGGATGGTGTAAAGGGTAATTCAGGATTTTATCTTGATAGCCTACACCCAAGCGAAACATACTCCCAGGAGCATGTTCTAAATATACAGAAAAATCTTCCGCACCTAGGGAAGGTTCGGGTAATACTTGGATGCGATCGCTCCCCCAAGCTTCTTCCGCAGCCGATTGCAATAATTGGGTCAAACTATAATCATTTTGGACACTCGGCACCCCTGGGCGATAATTAACTTGATAGCGACCACCACAGGTATGGCAAACACTGGCGACGATATGCTCAATCCAGTTGGGAAGATTCGCACGGGTTTCCGGATGGAGCGATCGCACTGTTCCCTGTAAGCGTACCGTATCTGCAATCACGTTCGGCGCCCTACCACCGCTAATCTGTCCAATGGTTAATACTACAGGACGCAGGGGATTCTGGGTGCGGCTAATAGCTTGTTGCAGAGTAGTAATCACCTGGGATGCAATCCAAATCGCATCAATAGCTTCATGGGGACGGGCACCATGTCCCGATTCACCGATAATAATAATCTCTAAATCATCAGCAGCAGCTGTCAATGCACCGTAACGCACACCTATAGAACCCCCTGGAATAGAAGGGAAAACATGAACACCTAATATCCCACAGACATCTTTCATCACCCCATCTGCGACCATCCAGCTAGCACCTTGAGCAATTTCCTCAGCGGGTTGAAACAAAAACCGCACCTTACCGGGTAATTCCTCAGCTATCTGGGAAAGTATCATCGCCGTTCCCAGTCCCAGGGTGGTATGAACATCGTGACCGCAAGCGTGCATCACCCCTGGTTTACTAGAAGTAAATTCTAAACCAGTCCGTTCGTTAATTGGCAATGCATCCATATCAGTACGAATAGCCAGGATACGGTTATCTTCCCCAGTACCAAGTAATTCCCCGACCACACCAGTTTTCCCCACACCCTCCTGGACATGGAGTCCGCAGGAAGACAACACACCTGCCACAAAAGCTGCAGTTTGGTACTCTTGACCACTAAGCTCTGGATGGGAGTGGAGGTGACGACGAATTTCAATTAATCGTGGTGCTAGTTTTGTTGCTAATTCTTTGATTCGGGTGAGCATGATTCAGTTAACAGACAAGCTTTTCCTCATGATAAAGAAATGTTAACCTTTGGGGACTGGGAAATTGGCAGAGGAGCAAGGGGTTGGGGATCTGGGGGACAAGGAGGACAAGGAAGAATTATTTCTGGCGTTGCATAAATCCAGGATGATTTTAGTGGTTTTGTGGGATGGGTGTCTCGCCCGTCCCTAGTAATTTCAGGGCGGACAACCCTAGTAATTTCAGGGCGGACAAGATGTCCACCCCACAAGAAAAGTCCCAGGATTATGCAACGCCTTTTTTCTTTACCCATTACCCATTACCCATTACCCATTACCAATAAGGTCTACCAGAAGAGACGATACCATCAGGCATAGTAGTTAAGCGGAATCTTGCGCCTCGGAAATTGGTTAACATAAACTTGGCGTTCAGGAAGGTAGTCCCCTCCAAGTTTGCTCCCATCAACCCAGCAAAAGTCAAGTCGGAACTTTCCAAAGTTGCACCTTTGAGGTTTACACCCGTCAGGGAAGCATTGGTCAAATTCGCTGATTTAATTTGGGCACCTTGGAGATTTGCACCAGTTAAATCGGCGCCCTTCAAATTAGCTTGCGATAAAGTGGCTCCACTTAAATTAGCATCTCGTAAATTAGCTCCCTGCAAGTCCATTTCATCGAGAGGTGCGCCACTTAAATCACACCGGGGACAATTTTTCGTGCCTTTCAACTGATCCAAATCTTGGGGACTATATGCTAGCGCTTCTTGTGCAATACCCAAACAAGCTAGTAGGGTCAGGGTAGCGACAATCTTCAGTTTCATAGGGTTTATATATATGACAAGTGATTAGTACTGATGACAATATATAGTGCCATGCTGACATATATGACTTTTTTAACAGCAAAGCAGCATGAAGTAATAATGAAGACGCGGTGAAAAGATGATGAATTCTTAGTTGTTGAGCGTAGGAGCGGGTTTAACGAGATATTTAGGTGTAGGGTGGGCAAAGTTTTGCCCACTCTACGATTCTTCTACAAACTTACGCCCACCGAACCCATCTCAAAAAACAGCGATTTTCTTTCTGCTCCGTAATTTCCGCACCCAACCGCCGATAAAAACTCAGTCCCCGAATGTTGCGAGCATCAGCATTCCAAGCAATATGGGTACAATCATTTTCCCTTGCAATATCAGCCAGACGAGCCATCAATGCCGCTCCTGCACCCTGACTTCTCATGTCTTCATCCACATACAAATCATCCAGCCAGATGCTCGGTTGACCTGCAAATGACGAGTATCTAAATCCATACAGCGCAAACCCAACTTCACGTCCCCAAGCCTCCGCAAACAAAACGTAAGCAAAAGGAATCGTTCCAAACAGAGTTTTGTGTATTTTATCCTCCGATACCCGCAACACACCAGAGAATGCACCAATGTTGCGGTCAAATTCTGATTTCTTCTGAATGAACGCGAAAATTAACGATACATCATCAGGAGTAGCAGGTCTGACTTTCATTGGTTAATCCATGATATCTTCAAGTGTGGGGTGAGAAACTTTGCCCACCCTAGGATTTCTTTGGCTGTCTGATTATCGAGCATTTATGAGGAAGATACAGCGGCTATCGCTGATATTCTTGGTAGATGAACACTTGGGGATCTGATATCTTGCACTCCTGGAGGTAGAACAAAAGCGAATTTTGTTCCCAGGTTGAACCTGGGAACGAGAAATAAAGGCTCCGCCTTTTGGTGCAAGATGTCAGCTAATGTGGTTAATTGGGTTGATTAGTAGAATTGCTCGCTAAAGCGCCACAGGAAGTACAGGTTTAGAGTGAGCAAACTATTGGTCTCCCTAAGATTTGTTTGGCTATGTTTTTTCTCCGAATTTTTTGCCAAAACAATTACCGACAACAGATCCTACAGCCATACCTAACCACGGATAAATTGCATCTCCTATATTATATAAATTACCTCCTAAAGGTTGAGGGAAAATACTCATAAAAGTATCTCCAATAATCCAAACCATTACCTCCCCAAGTTTGTAGCCACCAACAGCACCTGCAATTGTACATAAACCTTGAGGGGAAACTATAATTTTAAACAATTGAAGGAAAAAAGGTGGTATAGATGACATGGTTCTCTTTTTCTCCAATCGAGATAGTTATATTTTCAATTTAGAAAAAAACTTTGAGAATCTCGTGAGGAATGATAGACGTGAAGAAAAATGACGGTCATGCTTTTTGCATCCGTAGACCAATTAGCTGTTCTCATGGTAACGAAGTACAGATTTATCTGTGTTCCGAAGTGTTCATCTGTGGTTCGTTATTTCTTCTTGTACATCAGCAGACTAGGAAACGCTATAGCTCATCGAGGATGCGGTTACGTTCAATATACTCATTAATTTCTGCTTGATGATCTAAGTAGTAACTCAAAGCATCGAACACTTGTGCTAAAACAAGATGCGGCAACCGATGAGGTATTTCCTCTGGTGAAACCCCCATACGCCACATTTCTACAATCGCTCGCACGGGAGTTCTTGTACCCTTAATAATCGGTTCACTACTGAGAATTTCATCATTTTTCACTATATGACAGTGTTCTGTTGACTGAACCATAAATCTTGCTTCACACAGATACTTTGCGTATATTTTAGCTGGCTATGTAATTGCTCGCTAAATAAACCGAAAAATATACGGATAGCGATAGGGACGATTAGGTTGATCCAACACCCGCAACATCGCAATTAACGGCATGATAAAGCTTACAACTAACAACATAATCAGCAGCGGAATCCCAATTGCTATCAAAATCAACAAGGCAAAAACCGCAGCATAAATATACAAATTAATGTGAAAATTTAAAGATTCTTTAGCATTTTCTTTGACTACTGGGTCTTCGCTGACAAACATAATTGCAATCGGTATGCCGATAGAAACTACGGTTGAGCTAAAAAACAGCGCTCCATGAGATAGCGCTGATAATACCTTGCGTTGGGCGACATCTTGCATCTTTCGGTTCCCCCATCTTTTATGATGATTTGGGACAACTTCTATCCTATGCGTTCAACTTCGTTTTGCCATCGTTCTGCAAGAATATCTTTACGCACCAAACCATTGCACCCAACCCCAACAACAGCGGTGTCAACCAGTCACCCCACCGCACGTATAAAGTCTGCGTTTGACGGCGATAAATCGTTTCTGCGTGAGCTTCGTAGGTCTTATGTCCAGAAATCCACACAGTTTTGCCGTGGGGGTCTACAAATGCCGATAATCCGGTGTTTGTTGCTCTTACCGCCCACCTATCGGTTTCAATCGCCCGCATGGTATCCTGGGCATGGTGCTGTGCTTGCATGGCGGCGCTGTAGGGGTCGTTGTTAGCCCCTGTGAGGATAAATTGTCCCCCCTGTGCGGCTTGGTAACGAAATATTTCCGGAAAGGCTGATTCGTAACAAATACCCGCGATCGCTCTCCCAAAGGGTGTGTCAAATATCTGTTTCGGATTTCCCGGAACTTGCTTAGCTTCTAAGGGTGAAAGGCGACTAATTAACCCACCGATAACTTCCTCAAAGGGAATATACTCCCCCAAGGGTACAAGTTTAGCTTTGTCGTAGCGGCTGAAAATCTCACCGTCTTTTGTGAAAGTAAACAGACTATTAGTATAGTTTATTCCCTGCTTTTCTCCGTATCCTCCTATCCAAGCCACAACTCCGTTATCCCGGACTGCCCATCCTAGGGAGGTTGCCTTGATTCTACTCTGGAAGTATGGCAAAGCACCTTCTGGAGTTAATACCGCTTGTGCCCCTTGTGCCACTAAATCCTCATATCCCGTGGTGTAGCCTTCTAGGGCGCGGCGCAGTCCATCAGTATAAAATTTAATGTTATTGGGAACATTGCCCTGGATAATACCTACTTTAAGGGCAGATTCTGGGGGTTGTACCAGGGGTTTATTGTATAGATTGAAGCCTATTAGATGGCAGGTGATGAATAGGGTGAGGGCGAGGGTGAAATTCAACCGCCAAGGACGCCAAGAAAGCCAAGAGTTCTTTGCGTCCTTGGCATCTTGGCGGTTCATCCATGCTTCCGCTAGGAAACCATTTACCGCAACTATGGCGGCGGTGACGGCGCTTGGTCCTGTGAGTTGACCGAGGTGTAAAATTACCAGGTTGTGGGGACTCTGGGTATAGGAAAGAGATGTCCACCACAGGGGACCAGAACTCCAGAGGCTTTCTAAGGCGCACCAGAGGGCTGTGCCGATTAATACGCGCAGCCCACCATTGGGGATGGAACGACAAACCAAGCGCATTCCCAAGCCCCAAGTGGTGACTAGTGCGGCGCCCCAAAGGGTGATGAATGTCCAAGAAAATAGTGCGATCGCTAGACTTAAGAGCCAGGGAACCCCCAGCCAGGTCATGGGGTGCATTCCGGTTATCCAATGCAGAGCGGTGCCGTGATAACCGATACCCCAAGCGAGGGAATTTTGGATTTGGCGGAAAGTGGGCGGTGTCGGTTTCCGTCCCGCCCAACTTTCCAAGACGGATTTTGGATTTGGGATTACCAGCACCCACAGGGGTGCTAGGGCTACCCATGCTAGGAACCAGGCGTTAACGGGAGCGACGGTAAGCCCCATCAAAATACCGCTGGCAAAAGCGATGAGAACACCCTGACGACCCTGAAGTAAGGGGAGAAGATGTTTCTTCGTCTCCCCTTGTCTAATTCTCCCGTGTTTTTTATTCAGACTCTTCATCTTCGCCGGTGTCGGGAGGTACTAACGCCACGCCGGTGAGTGCATCGTCTTCATCGAGGCGCTGAACGCGGACGCCGGTAGCGGAACGGGATTGGATGGAAATCGCGTTTACTGCCTGACGAATGATGATACCGCGATTGGTGACCATCATGATTTCATCTTCGCTGTTGACGATGTGCAGGGCTGCGAGTTGGTCGGGGAATTTCCGGTTTTTGAATTTGGTAGCAATTAAACCCTGTCCGGCGCGGTTTTGCAGGCGGAACTGGGAAAAGGGCACTCGTTTACCGTAGCCTCCCATAGTAATTACCAACACCCACGGACCGGAACTGCCGTTGGAGATAGTTTCTATGGATTCTTCGGTGTCGATATCTTCGCTCTCGGTTTCTGGAAGTTCGGGGGCTTCTGCTGGCAGGTTTTCAAGGACTGGACCAATTAAAATATCCATGCCGATGAGTTCGTCACCTTCTTTGAGTTTCATCGCTTTCACCCCACGAGTTGCACGTCCGAGGGGACGCAGTTGTTCGTGGTCGCATCGAAAGTGAATTGCCATGCCGTGACGCGAGCCGATGAGAATGCTGTCTTCAACTCTAGCGCGACGTACCCAGCGCAGTTGGTCGCCTTCTTCTAGGGAAATGGCGATTAAGCCGTTGGCGCGGATGTTGCTAAAGGCTGCTAATTCTGTTTTCTTGATATTGCCGCCTTTTGTGAGCATTACCAAGTATTCATCCTTACTGAACTCAGAAACGGGGACGATGGAGGTGATTTTCTCTTCTTTAGGAATGGGAAGCAATTGCACGATAGGCACGCCACGGGAAGTCCGGGAACCTACGGGTATCTGATATGCTTTGAGGCAGTACACCACCCCTCTGTCGCTAAAGAACATCACGCTGTCATGGTCGCAGCAGGTTAAGAAATGTTCCACGGTGTCGTCTTCTTTCACCTTGGCTGCTGCTTTCCCGCGTGTAGCACGGCTTTGAGCTTCAAAGGTGTTGACGGGCATCCGCTTGATGTAACCTTGTTCTGTGAGTAAGATAATTGCTCTTTCGTTGGCAATTAAATCGGTGTCGTCTAACTCCCCTTCGAGGTGGGAAATCTCCGTGCGTCGGGGTGTAGCGTGGGTAGTTTTGATGTGCTGAATTTCGGTTTCGATAATTTGCAGAATCCGCTCCCGTCTTGCCAAAATATCCTGCAAATCGGCAATTTGCACCTGCAAAGCTTCGTGTTCTTGGCGAATTTTCTCGGCTTCTAGGGCTGTCAGCCGTCGCAGTTGCATTTGTAAGATGGCATCGGCTTGGACTTCCGACAGTCCGTAGGTTTCGATTAACTCACCTTTAGCGGTGGGGGTATCGGCGGCATGGCGAATTAATTCAATAATTCTATCGAGATGTTCGAGAGCGATTAATAACCCTTGCAACAAATGGTCGCGTTCCTCGGCTTTTCGCAGTTCGTAGCGGGTGCGACGGGTGATGGACTCGACGCGGAAGTCAAGGAATACTTGCAAAAACTGCTTCAAGGTGAGTAGCTGGGGTTCGCTATTCACCAAAGCCAGCATATTCGCCCCAAAGTTTGCTTGCAGTGGGGTTTGCTTATACAGGTTATTTAAGACGACACGGGGATAAGCATCACGCTTGAGTTCGATGACTATTCGCATCCCGTCGCGATCGCTTTCATCCCGAATATCTGCAATTCCTTCTAGGCGTTTTTCGTTCACCATTTCGGCGATTTTTTCAATCATCGCCGCTTTGTTGGTTTGGTAGGGCAGTTCGGTGATGATAATCGCTTCTCTGTCTGGTCGTCCCCGGTGTTCGATGGTTTCAATACTTGCCACCCCCCGCATGGTAATTGAACCGCGTCCGGTGGTGTAGGCTTCTTTAATTGCCGATTTTCCGAGAATCTGTCCCCCCGTGGGGAAGTCAGGACCCGGTATATAGTGCATTAATTCCTTATTGGTGATTTCTGGGTTGTGAATTAATGCCACTAACCCATCAATCAATTCCCCCAAGTTGTGCGGGGGGATATTGGTTGCCATCCCCACGTCAATACCAGAGGAACCGTTGAGCAATAACTGGGGAATGCGTGCCGGTAGGACTGTGGGTTCTTGTTGGGAACCGTCGAAGTTATCGATAAAGTCTACGGTTTCCGCTTCAATGTCCCGTAGTAAGGAGTCACTGGTTAAGGCTTGCAAGCGACACTCAGTGTATCGCATCGCCGCCGGGGGGTCGTTGTCGATGGAACCGAAATTACCGTGCCCGTTAATCAGGGGAGCGCGCATGGAAAAGTCCTGCGCCATCCGCACCAAGGCATCATATACCGCTGTGTCACCGTGGGGATGATATTTACCTAGCACTTCCCCGACGACGCGGGCGCATTTGCGAAACGGGCGGTCATGGCTCAGCCCCAGTTCGTGCATGGCGTAGAGAATCCGACGATGCACAGGTTTCAGACCATCCCTGGCATCTGGTAGTGCCCGACCAACAATCACGCTCATCGCGTATTCCAGATAAGACCGGGACATTTCGTTCCGCAGATCCGTCGGGATAATCCTCTCCTGAGAGGTTGTCATAACCTAAAAAGCTCCCAAATTCCGAGATTTTAGCGACAAAAGTTGAAAAAAAGTAGATTTTTTGCAACTTTTTGCTACATTATTGCCAAATCATGCTACAATTCTAGCACATTACACTGTTTTTGTCTTCTATTATCGGTGTTTCGTAATTTATTCTTTGGATTGTAATTATTGAGTATTAGTGGTTGACGAAAGTGCTGGATGTAGGTAACTGCAAGTCAACTCCTAGCTTCATAGCAGTCTTCAATCATTCATGAGAAATTAGATACCGGACTTGTTTAACAAGTCCGGTATCTGAGTCGATTACAATTTACTCTGCCACTTCTCTACGTACTTTCAACCAGGTAAAAACTTGTGCTGCACTCAGGGTTAAATTCATACCTGCTAAAACTCGAAGTGGAGTGTCTCCTCTGCAAATCTCAGGTTCCTGTTGTGGAGCAAAAATCAGCACAGAATAATCGTCTGGGTCAATCAGCCACGCTAATTGACAGCCATGTCGCAGACAATGTAAAAGATTATCTATTACCCTGGTTGTCTTCTGATCGGGGGAAAGGATTTCTATAGTCCAGTCGGGTGCTGCTAAAAAATCATCTTCTGGTTCTCCTGCTTCATTGAGGTGAATGCGACTCCAATCAACCACTGCTACATCCGGTACTACAGAACGCCCACCAAAGGTACAGCGCAATTCAGGTAGGGCTGTATAATTTTTACTAGCATCGTCTAGGGCTGTTAACAACCGCTTTTGTAGCATGGAATGTCGGGTTTTAGGCATTGGCTTTTGAGTAGCAACCCCATTCGCATATTCCCAGGCTGGAGAGTCATCAACATATCGCAATTTGAGGAAGTCTTCCAGGGTAAGAATTTGGGGTAATGAAGCGGTCATTGTTGAGGATGAAGGATTTGAGCGCCAAGTCTAGTTTAACGGGCTTGGCTTATTATATTCTGATTAGCCTTCCCATCCCCCATAGCCTATGTTTCCAGTCATCTATTCTGACGAGTTTCTAGACCACAAAACCGGCTACCTCCATCCCGAAAAGCCAGAACGCTTAACAGCAATTGTCAATGCTTTGAAAGCTGCTGATTTTGCGGAACAATTATTATGGCAATTACCGACTCCCGTCGCACAGCGTCCTGTAATGTCGCTTTTGCAACAACTCCACACCCAGCGCTACATCAACAAGGTACAGGAAATTGCTCAGACAGGGGGAGGATATTTGGATGGTGATACACCAGTGTCCCAGCGCAGTTATGATGTGGCTATGCTCGCGGTGAGTGCTTGGTTGGATGGGGTGGATCGGGTGCTAGAAACTGGTAAACCGGCTTTTGTGTTAGCACGTCCACCAGGACACCACGCTGAAAGTGAAGCGGGAATGGGGTTTTGCTTGTTTTCTAATGCGGCGATCGCTGCTCATTACGCTTTGCAACAGTCTGGTATCCGCCGTGTTGCTATCCTCGACTGGGACGTGCATCATGGCAATGGGACGCAAGAAATAGTTGAAACTCATCCCCAAATCGCCTATTGTTCTCTCCATCAGTATCCTTGTTATCCCGGTACTGGTAAGGCTTCCGAACGAGGTGAGTATAACAATGTACTGAATGTACTTATCCCTCCTGGTAGTGATATTGAAGTTTACCAGCCGCTATTTGAGAAGAAAGTCGTTCCTTTTTTAACTAATTTCCAGCCTGATTTATTGATAGTTAGTGCTGGTTATGATGCCAATGCGGATGACCCTTTGGCAAGCATAAATCTCAACCCACAAGACTATGGTTTGTTCACTGATTATTGCTTAGAAATTACCCGCAAAATTCTGTTTGGGTTAGAAGGTGGCTATGATTTTTATGCCTTGTCTAAGTCAGTTCTCGCCACAATTGAGCGCTGTTTAGTTTAACATTCTCTTTTATAGTTCCCAGTCTCTGGCTGGGAATGCTTGATGATGGCTCTGCCATTTATAAGTTAAGAGGCTCTGCCTCTTAACTGCATTACTAGCCAGAGGCTAGTAACGAGATCTGAGTTATTTTTTAGTAATTTTGTACTCTAATAGATGTAAAACTCTACCACTCATATTTGTCTTGTTATATTGTCTAGATATTTGCCCGCTAATCTTTTCAGCGATTCTACGACTGGGAATATTATCTTTATCGACAGGGTAGATAAGATATTTGTAATCTAAGTTTTCTTCAGCCCATTGCTTAAGAGCATTAATAGTTTCCCATCCATAATTATTGCCTTGGGCTGATTTTTTTAGCCAAATTCCCAGTTCTGGTTCTGGGCTATTAATATTATTGATTCCTGAACAGCCTAAAAATTCTTGGGAGTCTTTTTTTAAGATAACAATCACCAGGTTATCCCCTTTTTCCATTTCCGAAATGGACTGATTAATAAATGCTTCGGTTTCCGAAATTTTTTGAGGTGTGCGGGGATAGGTATAAGTGGTAATTTCTGCTGTGAATTCTTGAAATATCTCCTCTTTGTATTTTAATGGTATAGGTATTAACAACAGGCGATTCGTAACTATTTCTAGCTTTAAAAGTTCCATATTATTATTGCTATGACTTCTCGGTAAATTGGTATAAAAAGTCAGAAAAATTTGCCAAATAATTTCCGGGTTGCTTAATAATCGCTACTCAGTAAGAATTTTCCCAGACTCTAACAGAATTGTTAGGAAATTTTCACCTAATCTTTACCTAACCTACTTTATTTTTTGTGCCCTTCTGTGGTTAATATATTGTTACAATCCAAATTAGTAATTCCACAACGGAATTTAACACCCAGGGTGTGAAGGTATCCAACGTAAGAGCAACACTATAGAGTTCGGAAGATGATGCTATGACTGACTACGTTTTTTTCGCCGATGCACTAGACATGCTTGTCCAAGCCTTCTTGGGTTCAGTGATGCTGCTAATTGCTGCTTCTGGTATCGGTTGGGCAGTAATTGAAACGATGGAAAAGTCAGGAAATCGTTAGATTTCATTCCCCAGTTTAACTTTTTGTTTCCATCCATTAGATGTCAGTGTTCGCCCTCCAGCACATCAGCGAGAAAACGACCGTCTGAAGCTCAATGGCTCGTCCTCAAGGAAAGATGAAACTGAAAAGAGTTTCCCCAATTGGGCTATAGCGACAGTTTGTTGAGTGTGGAGTGTAAAACCTAGAGACAATTAAACCACAGCAAGCTTTTGCTGGTAAGTTTAGCAAGATTTAGAGGATATCCAAGGGTCTGCAATTTCCTCTCTTGTGAGATAGGAGGTAGTGTTTTTAACTCAGACGGTGCAATTGTGTTGGGATGTAGCTTGTGAATCGCTTCTTTCCGAGGAATTCTCACCAACTCTAATTTTCACCGCCATGACCAAGTAACATAGCAACGCCGGTTGTAGGAGTGATGGGGAATAACAACCACAGGTGAATCTATGGCGTTGCTGGATAGTACGAAAGAAAGAAATAAACGAATGTTCAAGCTTAACCCTGATGGTTAGTTGAACAAAGGGGCGTCTGATGGCAGACGCCCTTTAAATCATGTAGCTTTGTGATAATGGTAGACAACACCACAGATAACTGCCCTTTCAAGTCAATATTGACGCCATTTATTACAGTTAGACTTACTTGGCGTTAAGATGAAAATCTTTTGATAGAGCAATGGACATCTGTGAGAGCTATTGTCAGAGAATCTGGAATAATTAACATCCTCCTTAAGACATATTTTGCTCATTCTTTCGGTATACTTAGCTGAACTACGTTCCCTTAAGGAAAAATTTCCCATGTCCAGGATGAATACCTTACAGCTAGAAACGGAAGTTGAAAGAATGGCTAGGGCAATGATGACCCGTAATTGGCAAATTGGATATGATTTACTGTGCCATCTCAGAAGTCAACTAAATCTGGAAGAGGTAGCGGCTGTGCTGATTATCAGTATAGAACGTGTAATTTGGTTTGACGCGCACTCAGTGGTCTGGACTATCGAAAATCTGATTCCAGAAGATGTAATGGCAGAAATTCACAAAATTACTACAGTTAGTTTCTATACACGGCTGATTAATCAGGGTTTTGTACCGGGAATAGATTTTAGTGTTGATGCTAATGGCAAACTGTTGGTGGGTAAAACGGTAATGATGAATTCCAAATTCTGCATTTTGAGTTCCACGCTGGGGTTTTAGTGTGTACAGTTCATAACCCGCTGTTTAGAGGTTTTCGCCTAAAGCTAAATAATTGCCAAAGACTTGGGATAATAAATCAGTATTTGGAGTCAAAACATCTACCCCTATGCCTTGTTCTGCCACTCTAATTCAGCTAGTTGAAGTTTTAGATGCCAATCCTGTTAATTTATCTGATGCGGCTTTAGCGCAATTGGGTAGTGGAATACAAACAGATACCCGCATCCTCCAACCGGGTGAGGTGTTTGTGGCTTTACGTGGTGAAAGGTTTGATGGACATCAATTTGTGTCTTTGGCAATAGAAAAGGGTGCTTTAGCTGCAATTGTCGATTTTGAATACGAAAATCCCCAATTTCCTGTATTGCAGGTAAAAGATACCCTAGAAGCATATCAAAAAATTGCCTGGTGGTGGCGTGACCAGTTTAATATTCCTGTGATTGCGGTGACAGGTTCTGTGGGTAAAACTACGACCAAGGAATTGATAGCTGCTGTTTTGGGAACCCAGGGAAAAGTACACAAGACTTTTGCTAATTTCAATAATGAAATTGGTGTGCCGAAAACCTTGCTAGAACTGGGTGCTGACCATGATTTTGCTGTGATTGAAATGGCTATGCGTGGTAGGGGACAAATTGCCGAACTAGCACAAATAGCACGTCCGACTATTGGTGTAATTACTAATGTGGGAACGGCGCATATTGAACTGCTGGGTTCTGAAGAAGCTATTGCTGAAGCTAAGTGTGAGTTATTGGCAGAAATGCCAGCGGATAGTGTGGCAATTCTTAACCACGATAACGCTAGATTAATTAATACAGCACAGCAGGTTTGGTATGGGAAAACTCTCACCTATGGATTAGCTGGTGGGGATGTTCAAGGGGTTTTAATTGATAGTGAAACGGTGGAAATCCTAGGAGGATTGCAGTTACCCTTACCTCTACCGGGACGCCACAATGCTGTTAATTTTATGGCGGCTTTGGCGGTGGCGAAGGTTGTGGGGATTGATTGGACAAGTTTGAAGACGGGTGTAGAGGTTGATATGCCTGGGGGAAGGTCGCAGCGTTTGACTCTGGGTAATGATGTGGTATTATTAGATGAGACATATAATGCTGCACCAGAAGCGATGTTAGCAGCTTTGCAATTATTGGCAGATACACCGGGTAAGCGGAAGATTGCGGTGTTGGGTGCGATGAAGGAATTGGGTGAGCATTCTTTGGAGTTGCACTCCTCGGTGGGTAAGAAGGTAAGGGATTTGGGTTTGGATGCTCTGTTGGTGTTGGTGGACTGTGCTGATGCTCAGGCGATCGCGCTGAGTGCGGAGGGGGTAGTGTCGGAGTGTTTTGCGACTCATGGGGAGTTGGTGGAAAGACTGAAAAAGTTTGTGCAGGCTGGGGATAGGGTTTTGTTTAAGGCAGCGCATTCGGTGGGTTTGGATAGGGTGGTGAAGCAGTTGCGGGTGG
>JAYKJH010000100.1:0-13911 GCA_035285345.1 Nostocaceae cyanobacterium
GCATGGTTTCAGGGGTTAGGGGTCCAAGTCTAATCGAATATTGTTGTGTGTTAGCTCAATATCTTGATGATTATTGAACTCAGGAAGGGACACTTATGAATATGGCAGTTGGTTGTGGCGTTGTTGTGTAGTTGTTATGGATTTTTGATGAAATTAGTGATTAGCTATTAGTTATTAGTTCAGGACTTACGCAACTGGCACATTTTTTCTTGTAGGGTGTGTGACGCTACGAAAAAATTTGAACGTAAGAATAAGACTTTTGGCATCACGCACCTATGACCAATTGTGACACTATGGTAAGTCCTGTAGTTATTAGTCCCCACACCCTATCCCGTCCAGTCAGAATTTATCAGACTTGTGAGAATATGGTCTTCCCACATATCATTAATTAATAAATAATCCCTGGCATATCCTTCTACGACAAATCCTAGTCTTTTGAGCAAATTACCACTGCGTTGATTGTGCGGCATATAATTTGCCATGATCCGATGTAAATTTAAGTCAGTAAAGACATAATTAATAGCAGCTTGTAAGGCTTCTATCATATATCCTTTGCCTTGTTCAGCTTCTGCTAGACTATATCCTAAAGTACAATACTGTGCTGCCCCTCGAAGAAAGTTACTGAAATTAACAACACCGATAATTAAGTCCGGATTTGATTTGAGGAAAATAAATAATCTACAAGATAGGTCATTGTAAAATTCAGTAGTGTTTTGCTGTACCTGATACCACCAATATTCTTCTGTAAAAAATGCATCTTGCCAGCGAGGATAGAAGGGAGTAAGATATTCTTTATTTTGGGTAAAGTATTGGATAATTTGGGGTATATCTTTTTGTTTCCCCAGTCGCAATATTAGACGTTTTGTTTCAATAATTGGCAGCGCAGATTTCATATATAGGAATCATATTTGATTTTTGAAAAGATACGTAGGGGAGGCAAAAAGCGGTGTGGATGTTCCTCCCGCTTTATTGCCGTTGTGTTAGCTGAGAGTACGGCACCATTTTCAATGCTTTGGTGCGCCCTTACGTTCCGTGTAACGCACCCTACAATACTTAAATTTTTCCATAAATCAAACCGGATTCCTATATTTTTATATTGCTTATACCTAAATTGTTAATCAACACTTAAATTTGAATCCCTGGCTGACTCTCAAAAACTACATCTTCGTAGAGCGCTGCCATTTTTCCTTCAAAATTAACACTGTGTAGTCGAAATGAATCATCTTCTGCTGTATAAGATTGCAAAACCCACAACCCTTGTTCGTTACGACGGAAACACTCGACTCGCTGACGTTTAGTGTTAATTAACACGTACTCTTGGAGACTTTCTAAAGTTTGGTAATCAGCGAATTTGTCTCCCCTGTCAAAGGCTTCAGTAGAATTAGATAAAACTTCGACAATTAAACAGGGAAATCTTTTATAAGCGGCAGTTTCTCTATCTCGTTCGTCACAACTCACCATCACATCGGGATAGTAATATCGATTTAGAGATTCGATACGTGCTTTCATGTCAGCGATGTAAGCACGACAACCAGAACCGCGTACATGATTGCGGAGAAGAGCAAACAGGTTACCTGCAATAGTAACATGGGAGTCAAGCGCTCCCGCCATAGCGTAGATGTAGCCATCGATATATTCGTGTTTGATGTCACTTTGTTCCTCCATTTGGAGGTATTTGTCAGGAGTGAGGTAGATTTGGGCAGCAGCAACCATATTCACAACCTCAAAGTTAAGCAAGGGTAATTTCTTGACTGATATCTTGCACCACGGGATCTAGAACAAAAGCGAATCTTCTTGCCAGGTTGAACCTGGGAAAGAGAAAAGGTTAAGCAAGGGAAATTTCTGGATGTAGGGGCACAAGATTCTTGTGCCCTTACCGCATACTACATGCAGCTAAAAACCGAAGAGTGAGCTTTCTAGCGCGACACCGCCAACGGCTGCTCTGGCAACTGAGTATACTCCGAAACAATCTTGCGGAACTCGTCGCCGTCTATTGTCTCTTTCTCCGCCAGAATATCTACCAGACGATCCATCAGCGTCCGGTTCTGTTGCAGTATTTCCTGTGCCTTAATATGACATTGGGTGATAATCTCGCGGACTTGAGAATCAATCCGAGCGGCAATTTCTTCGGAATAATCTGATTTGCTCATCCAATCGCGTCCCAGGAATACCTCCCCACTCTGGTTTTCCAGGGATACTGGTCCTAATTCTGACATCCCAAAGCGCGTCACCATCTGCCGTGCCATTGCCGTTACTTGTTGCAAATCTTGCCCAGCACCTGTAGTGACTTCCGCCTTCCCAAAAACTACCTCCTCCGCAGCACGACCACCCAAAGTAGCAGTAATCCTGGCTTTTAATTGAGCGCGAGAAATCAAACCTTGTTCTTCGTTGGGGGTAAACCAGGTTAAACCCTGGGCTTGACCGCGAGGAATTAGGGTAACTTTTTGCACTTTGTCGTGGTCTTTTAACAGTGTTCCTACTAGGGCATGTCCGACTTCGTGGTAAGCAATTAAACGCTTGCTCTTGCTATCGACCAACGGTGTACCCTCCATCCCGGCGACTACCCTATCAACAGCATCGTCAATTTCCAGCAGGGTAATGGCTTCTTTACGGCGTCTAGCTGTAAGAATGGCAGCTTCATTCAGTAAGTTTGCCAAATCGGCGCCAGTGAACCCAGGAGTGCGGCGTGCGATCGCTTCCAAAGACACGCTGGTATCGAGTTTTTTGTTGCGTGCATGAACTCTTAAAATTTCCAAACGCCCTTTCAAATCTGGTGCATCGACAATTACTTGTCTGTCGAAGCGTCCAGGACGCAACAGCGCGGCATCTAAAACATCAGGACGGTTGGTAGCAGCAATAATAATAATCCCGGTATTACCTTCAAAACCATCCATTTCCGTGAGTAACTGGTTGAGGGTTTGTTCCCGTTCATCGTTACCGCCACCGATACCTGCACCCCTTTGGCGTCCTACCGCGTCAATTTCATCGATAAATATCAGACAGGGGGCATTTTCTTTGGCTTTTTTGAACAGGTCGCGGACGCGGGAAGCACCCACCCCGACGAACATTTCCACAAATTCACTCCCGGAAATGCTAAAGAAGGGAACCCCAGCTTCCCCAGCAATGGCTTTCGCCAGCAAAGTTTTCCCTGTACCCGGTGGACCTACCAAGAGGACACCTTTAGGAATACGAGCGCCGACAGCGGTAAAACGTTCTGGTTGTTTCAGGAACGTGACGACTTCTTGTAGTTCTTCTTTAGCTTCCTCAATACCAGCCACATCAGTAAAGGTGATGCCAGTCTTCGCTTCCATTTGGAAGCGTGCGCGAGATTTACCAAAGTTCAATGCTTGAGATGAAGCATTGCTAGAGCGCCTCAAGAACAATAGCATTAAAGCAATCAGTGGCAAAATCCACAGCAGATTAATCAGCAAACCGACAGCGGCTCTACTATCAGCAGAGGAACTTTCTTCAAAGTCAACTTTATTTTGGCGGAGTTTTGCGATTAACTCTGGGTTTTGCGCTAACAGCTTCACCTCTTTCATTGGCGCACGGGGTTGTTGTCCCTCCAGTTGCACCCTTGCTACCTGTTGGGATTCATCTAGTTCTAGCTTCTTGACTTCGCCCTGCTCAATTTTCTGTAATAACTCCCCATAGCTTAAAGAATCACGGTCTGCTTTTTGCGCCAGTGCTGGAACACCTCCTACCAAGGGGTGCAACATAATTGCACTCGCGGCTAGAAAGCTACTGATAGCCGCGTTGCGAGAGGAGTACTTTTTCATCAATGCCTTTTTCCGGGAATCTCTCATATTAATTACCGTCTGTCTCCTGCCAAAAGCTGAAGGCTAACCTTAAAGGGACGCGATCGCGCACAGGATGGCTCTAATACTGAGTATGACTTGAAAGAACTTTAGCCCTTCGAGTTAGTCAGTGCCCTAATCCAGGAACCCCCTTCACAATTGACTCACCAAATCTAGTGTAGCTTCCTGATTCCTCCCACAGACTGCTTCTATTTTGTGGTTTTGCAGTATATCCACTGCTCCTTTAGTTATACAATTGTGGATTTTTGATAAGTCATTATTAAGCTGTGGGGATAACCCCATTGCTCCCGCTAGCCACTGCACACAAGTAATTCTGCAATACCCTATCCCCAGTAATCATTCCAGAGATTGCTCATTTGACAGTTAACAGTTTAATTCGTTATATTAAACATAATCGTAATGAGTACGACTTTTTGAACGCTCTAAAACTCGTTATTGAAGCTTTTTAGTGGCTTGAGAGTTAAATATGGTGAAAATTGTAGGTATTGGCGGTAGTTTACGCTCTGACTCCTATAGTCAAATGGCTTTGAAATTGGCAGCCCAACGGGTAGAAGCTCTAGGTGCTGAGGTAGAAATCCTTGATTTGAGGCAGATGCGATTGCCCTTTTGCGATGGGGGAGATGATTATCCAGACTACCCAGACGTACAGAAAATGCGGGATGCTGTGCGTAGCGCCGATGGTTTGATTTTAGCGACACCGGAGTATCATGGTAGCGTTAGTGGAGTCCTGAAAAATGCCTTAGATTTGATGAGCTTTGAAGAGTTCTCTGATAAGGTGACAGGAGTCATAAGTGTTTTGGGCGGACAGTCTAACAGCAACGCCCTCAACGACTTACGGGTTATCATGCGTTGGGTACACGCTTGGGTAATTCCGGAACAAGTTGCTATCGGACAAGCCTGGAAAGCCTTCTCAGGTGAAGGTAAGCTGGTGGACGAACAACTCTCCAAACGTTTAGACCAATTTGCCCAGAGTTTGGTAGACAATACGCGCAAGTTGCGCGGAGTGAATTAACCTGAAGTACAAGAGTAGATGGCGGATGGGGAATTCCGCCGAAATACATTAAACGGTCATTCATTCCACAAGCCGATCAAGTGAGACGTGGAATGAATGACCAAACAAAAAAAATGGTGTCTTCCTCAATCGATTTTTTGCTTACCCAGAAAAATGTCAAGTCATTTTCCAGTTTTATTAAAAACTCAAAACACCCAAGTAGATTATAACGATTTTATCAGAAGAAAAAACCGCCGATTTTTCAATGGCTGTAATGACGTATTTCCGTAAAATTATTAGAATTAATTCTCGATATTATTGAGAATTTACTTATTTGTTGCGAAAAAATGAGATTTGACTGAATTTACAAAAATTTATATTTTAAAAAACTTATATCCGGGAACACCCCATCCTACATTCTGTTCCCACCAAAGTTATTGTTTTAGATAACACATCTGTTTTCGCTAATAGTTCCGCTAATTCCAGCTTGTAGCTACCAATAAAAATACAGCAGTATAATAATTGTCCGAAATTACAGCGACTACTCGGACATGAGGATAGTCGATTAACCCAGAGTCAGCTTCGGCGATCGCAACGCTGGTGTCGTACCTGGGTTACAGGGTAACTCAAGGCTAAAATTCCATGAAACAGCAAAAAAATCAATTCAGCCATCTCACAGCAATAGAAAGAACTTATCTTTCATTTCCGGCAAAGTTTTTATTAAATAACAACCTGCTGCAAGGCAAAATATTAGATTTTGGCTGTGGGTTGGGTAATGATGTTAAAGTATTGGGTGAAAAAGGCTTTGATATTACAGGATATGACCCTTATTATTTCCCGGAATACCCTCAAGAGAAATTCGATACAATAATTTGCTTTTACGTTTTAAATGTTTTATTTGCTGAAGAACAAGCTAATGCGCTCATGGGAGTATCGCACTTATTGAAACCTGGGGGAAAGACTTATTATGCTGTAAGACGGGATATCAAAAAAGAAGGATTTCGTGAACATTATATTCACAAAAAACCTACATATCAGTGTATTGTCAAGCTTCCTTTTAATTCAATATATTTAGATGAATATTGTGAAATTTATGAATATGTTCATTATAATTACCAAAGAAATTCTTCTAACCACTGTAGATTTTGCAATCCCACTAAAAATCTCAAATTAATCACGGAATCGGCAACTGCTTATGCTATTTTCGATGGTTATCCTATTAATAAAGGACATGTTTTAGTTATTCCAAAACGCCATGTGAGTAGTTATTTTGAGCTACCATTTAAAGAACAAACAGCTTGCTGGCTGATGGTTAATAAAGTTCAAGAAATTCTCAAGGCAGAATTTCAACCGGACGGTTTTAATGTGGGAATAAACATTAATCGAGATGCGGGTCAAAATATGATGCACACCAGTATTCATCTCATTCCTCGCTACAAAGGTGATACTCTAGGAGCTAAAGGTGGAATGAGATATGTGATTCCGAGAAAGCGTTAACAAAATTTTAGATTTTAGATTTTAGATTTTGGATTGAATTATTCAGCATCTAAAATTTAAACTATGTTTCAGAATCCCTGGCTATTTAAACAATTTTGGGAATAGGGAATAGGAATATAATTTCACTTTTCTCCCATTACTCATTAGCTATTACCTATTCCCTATTCCCCATTAACTAATGGTGATGATGATGATGATGAGTTACTGCTAAGTGCGGATTTACCACTGTTGCTTGCTCAGTTAATAAATCCTCAATATGGGAATTTGCCCAGTCAGCAGCCATCGCCAAAAATTCCGAATGGTCATTGACGCAGGGCATTTGGATGTAATTTACCAAGGGATATTTGTGCTGGAGGTCATGAATAATGTGATGTACATCCAACAGAGTTTCGTGGTTCTCTGTAGCGAAACCAATGGGCATGAATATCAATGCTTTTGCCCCTAATTCAATGAGATTTTTAGCTGCTTGGGTAGCGTTCGGCTGAGTCCATTCAATTAAGGGTGTGTCGTGATTTAACCAACCGACAGAAATTAAGGGATAGCGGTTAATTAATCGCTCGCGCACTAGTTCGTATAGTGCTTCGCTTTCGCTAATTCCAGAAGTGAAACCTTTCGCTTTGTGAGGACAGCCGTGATTCATCAGCACAATCCCAATTTGGGAAGGTAAGTAGGCTGAGGCTAAATCGGCTGTGATTTTTTCTTCTACCAGACGAGCCATTAAACTAATGTATTCTGGCTCGTTGTAGAAAGATGGAATGTAGCGCTGACCTTTTACCCAGTGTTCATTACTATCAGCCATCTTCGCGAGGGCTTTGTTAACTTGTTCGATGGCTATACCACTAGTGAAAATGGAATCTACAACCAGCAGGGGATATATTAATAGTTTGTCAAACCCTTGATTGTGGATTTCTGTCAAGACTTGATGGGGGAGAAAGGGAGCGCAGAAGTTAAAGGCTTTGAAGACTTGAACTTTATTCCCCCAAGTTGCTTGTAAATGCTGCTCAATACCCGCTCGTTGCTGCTCAAAAATAGCGTTGTGGGGGGAAATAAAATCGTTGTGCTGGTGTCCCCACTCGTGACGGTCAAATAGCGCTAGCACTTTTGCTAGGGGGGGGTATATCCAGGTTGGTACCGGGGCAAATTTTGCTGTCAGGAGATTTAAAGCCTGTTCGTTGTAGTTAGCAAAATCTTCGTAGCTTTCGACTTCGCCGTAACCCATCAACAACACAGCTACTCTGTCTTTGCTAGTAGATGCGGTTGATGTTTGTTGCAATTTTTCAGGGGTGGAAACCACTAGTTATTCCTCAAATTGGGAGATATTGCCATCAGAGTGGTAAGCCAGGGGATAACTTTGTTTATTTTGTTTAACTTAGAAGGGTTTACCCATGCGATCGCTCATGCGACTGAATGTCTGCTTCACCCTGCATCCACTTCTAGCTTCACTCATACTCTTAGATTAGCATCCCATCCCCCCGGAGGGGATAAGCAATACTATTTTAACGCCCACAAACCTCACTTGTCAGACTTTTGTCGGGAACAAGAAAAACAAGCTCTGGTTGTGGACTGTGGCCAACAAGCGATCGCAGCAGTGTTATCGCTTGGGTTTTATACTAAGTTGCGTTCAGAGGTAGTACTCTGAGATGAGGAAAAAAAGTTAAAGAACGCAGGCGATTGTTATCAGAACAAAGCTCGACTAAGCCCTGAGAAAGTACGTCCTCAACTTGGTCTAAAGTTGGAAAAACTTGATTGTAGAAGTGCTTTTCTCGAATTTCCTCCCAGATATGTTCCACAGGCATTAACTCTGGACTATGAGCAGGTTGAAAAATTAACCGAATATTTTCAGGGACTTTCAAGCCATGAGAGCGATGCCAAGATGCTTTATCTAATTGCAAAATCACAAAATAATCAGCAAACTCTTGAGAAATTTGTGATAAGAATAGATTCATCATTTTAGTGTTGGCATAAGGCAAGATTAAGCAAGTCATTCTGCCTAATTGAGGTGCAACTACCGCATAAGCATAAATATGTTGCCTCACCTGTTGTTTTGGTACAGTTGGGCGTGTACCACGTGGACACCAACAAGCACGAACCTCCCCAATCCTGCCAAATCTACCTTCATCTCCTGCCATTAATACTAAAGGTCTAGTATCCGATGGGTCTGTTGCTTGATTAATTTCCTCTACCAATTGAGAGAAGTTTTTTTAAATTCATCAACAGCATTTGGGTTGTTTTTGGGATGAGTTGGTCTTGGTACAATTTTACGCCATTGATGCCGTTCTAGTATTCGGTAAATTGTCGTCTTATGCACAGTGAAACCACATTCTTTTTCATAAGCAAGTTTTATTTGCATTGCCGTTGCGACCTGACCACGACGCGCTTTTTCTTTAAACTGATCTATCAGTTGCTTTTCTTGCTCAAGACTTAAATAGCAATTATGTCTACCTCCTTTGCCTGGTGTTGATAACCCTATTTCTCCCTCACGGTTATATTTCTGAATTACTTTTCTGACAAATCCTTTGGATACTCCTACGTGTAAGGCAATCTCAGATGCTGTTCTGGGATCTGCGATCGCATTGTATATCACTAGCCATTTTTGCCTCTCCCAATGCGATTGGGCCAACTTTACTCTTTGTTTTACCGTCTCTAAATCTAGATGGGGTAAAGCTTGGGTTACTTGAGCCATATGCACCCGTCAGACTTCACTTTTGTTCTCGTCATCTCTTTTTCTACACTACTACATCTGACTGCAATTTGGTATCAGTATACTACTCTTGATTATCGTTTACCCAGCGAAGCCGAATGGGAATATGCTTGTCGTGCTGGAAGTTCCACCCCATTTCACTTTGGACAGACAATTACATCGGAACTGGCGAATTATAATGCAGACGAAACTTATGGCGCTGGTGTAAAGGGAACTTCCAGAAGAGGAACAACAGATGTAGGGCATTTTGGCGTCGCAAATGGCTTTGGATTGTACGATATGCATGGGAACGTGTGGGAATGGTGTTTAGACCATTGGCATAGAAATTATGAAGGAGCGCCAAGAGATGGAAGTGCTTGGTTGAATGATAATAATAATGATAATCGGCTGCTGCGCGGTGGTTCGTGGTTCGGCAATCCTGAACTCTGCTGTTCTGCCTATCGCAAGAACTCTTACCCGGACTTCGACAGCTACTACGATTTCGGTTTTCGGGTAGTGTGCGCCGTGGTGCCGAGGACTCTTCCTAGCCATTGACACTTTTGCACTTTTGCGCTATAATCTTTTTTATTGACCCTTCTCAAGGGTAGCGGAGCGGAGCGATAAAAAATTTTTTTCAAAATCGCCATCAAGGTTTGGAGTTTGGTGCTTGTGAGTAACCAGCCGTCGCGTTGCGGCTGAAACCATTGTATCGACGCTGATAAATCGCTTGCGTCCCTTGATTTTCTTACCTGCACGGCTGCCCACTCCTTGACTTACCATCGCCGCACTTTTCACACCACCTGCAACTGGTGTCCCAACTCTGACTAAGCCGTGACCAAAACGCATGGCATTTGGTGCATTACTAGGTAATGGACGGGGATTGCGAGCTGCTATAAATCCACCTAAAACTGCCGAACCAATCCAACCAATAACTGTGACAAAACCAACACCCATTGACCAAAAGGCTATGCTGCACCAAGGTTTGAAAGGATTGCTATGGCTGGCAACAGTGCCAATAGTACCAATAGCAGCACCAGCACCTGATTCCATCGCTGGAGTGATACCTCTGGTGTAGTTGCTGGCATAAGAAGAAGCACGACCATAAACATTTTTGCTGCGTCCACTCCATCCTGTATTGGATGAACTAGTCTGTGAGTGGGAATAGTTATCGGAGTATGGTTCGTAGGGGACATCGATAGCATCGGTTGGTTGTTGGTACACAGTGGGTTGACTTGATATCTCTACTGAATGTAACCAGAGACTATAGAGTAAATCTTGCTGACTTACCGAAGCAAATGCGAAGACGGTTTGGCAATAAACCTTTGGAGGTAACTGAAAAAATTCAGCAGGATATTATTCTTAACTGGTTTGTGCCATTTTTGGAAGTTTGGGGGAAACTGGTTAATGGTGCTTTGCGGGTTGACCAAAGACAAGTATTTATTTACACCCGTAATCAGCGGACAAGCGCAATTGCAGCATCTTCTGCTTGGAATGTTTACTTGGATGCAACGGCGACTGCTGAGTATCTGTCTTGGTGGATGGACATTGGCTTTTCGGAAATCCTCACTATTGAGCAACAAGTAAAAGAATGTAAAAATCTGGAAGTAATTCAAGTTCTTGGCTTGGGACAACTTGGTAAAGACCGCAGCGCACTTGCCCAACGGCGTGTAGCAGTGCTGAGGCAGGAGTTACTTTGGCGACATCCAGATATTAAGTTTATTGAGTGGAAATGTCAGGCTGAAGCACCAGACGGTGCTTGGTTTATTGATTCTCGTGGTAGTAACGATTTCTGTGGAATAAGCGCGCTAGCAACTTTTGGTATTCCCTACTCTAATCTCGGCTACTTAGAGGTGTTGTATATTACTTTGACAGGTCGTAGTATTGAGCCAGGTAAAGTTACTATAAAAACACCAATTCTGTTACAGATAGTTGATAACACAGTTGATGTTGATAATCAGGATGGGGTATTACCAGATGGTGTTAGTCCTGACTTTGAAAGAACAGTTTCGGCCGATCCGGATTTTCAAGCTTTTGTAGATTGGTGTACTAAATCAGAAATTTATCAAGCCTTGGGAAGGTTGCGATCGCATTTAAGACCTGAGCAAAAGCTTTGTTTCTACTTTATCGGGGACTATCCACTTCCCATAAGAGTAAAAGTTGTGCGAGCTTGTGACATTACCATTGAGGCAGGTTCGCGTTGGGAGCAAACCTGGTTCAAGATTGCACAAGCTGCTAAACAACTGGTGGCATCAGGTGCAACCCAAGTGCGGGGAATTAAGACGGCAATCGCGCGTCAAATAGGTTGTTCTGTGGGTTTGATATCCAAGGACTATCGCGAGCCTTTGGACAAACTTTTACAAAGTCTATTAAATCCTGTTAATAGCACTTGTAAAAATTCGCAGCTAGAAGATGAGTTGCAAGCAGAAGTTGAGGCAATTGCTGAAAATGTAATGCCTTTATTGGTAGAGGATGAACCTATTTCTATGTTGCATGAGTTGCTACTGTGGCAGCGATGCTTGGAGCCAGAGTATTGGCATCAGATTATATCGGCTACGTCTACTCAAATTCAAGCTAAAATGCTCAGTAATGTACTATCAATACTTCCCCAAGCGTGGATTGCTGAGTTAGCAACAATGGTAGGGATTACTAATAGCTAATATCAAATAGAAAAAATAATGCTACAAATATAAGAGAAGGAATTCTGGACGACAGCCAGGGATGTCAGGAGTGTTAAAAATACAGATTTCCGAATCTTTAGAGAAAATTAAAGAGTTCAGGACTTACGCAACTGGGCGAAAATAGAAGGTTCGTGCAACCAGGGGCAACCGTCATTGAAATCGTTAACCAGTAAGAGTTTCAGTCATTTTCCTTTGATGATGATTGACCCCAGTTTTTACCCACTAAGTGTGCTTTTACCCCCTGGATGACCAAATTGTGAATCATACCCTGACCAAAAATTAACGACATTTCAAGGGTTATAGCCTAAACATCACATAAAAGTTTGCATAAAATTGTGACCGCGTGTCCTGATTGTGAATCATAATAAAGCCTAGAGTTGTCACAACTAAAAACCGAAAACTTCTCCCGAATAATTCTCTAAATGTGACTTGAATGAAAAAATGGGCTTTTAGCTCACATTATGCTTCACAAAGCAGGTTTCCATTTTATACTTCGCAAAAATAGTGAAAGTAGAAAACTTCTTTTTTCATGTAATACACGGTAAGATTTGTTAACCTAACGGTGTATTACATGGTAAGGGTTATGCTGAAACGGGATATTCAAGGGAAATTTCCCCTCAAAAACGATGATTATCGTCAAGTCCGCTCATTGAGACTGACTGATGACACAAAGAAAGCATTGGGTATCGCCGCTGAGTGCAACAGAATGACAAGGGCAGATTATTTAGAAGAAATCGCGGAAAGCAACAACCTACCAAGTAATATATGGATTGAAGTTGACCCCTTACCGTGTAATACACGGAGAAATAAGAATCAAGATCAACAAAAAGAAGCGAAGATTAGAATTAATACTGCGAGTATTAAATAAGCGATCGCTTATTCTAATAATTGATGAAACAGGAGACAAAAAACAAGGTCGTACTACAGACTATGTGAAACGGCAGTATATTGGAAACTTAGGCAAAATTGAAAATGGCATAGTGGCAGTGACTGCCTATGGCGTGATTGAAGATATGACCTTCCCTTTGACATTTCAGATTTATAAACCACGGGAGCGATTGCAGCCTGGAGATAAATATAAAACCAAGCCAGAAATTGCAGCAGAATTAATTAGAGAACTCCAAGTAATGGGGTTTAAGTTTGAACTGGTTTTGGCAGATAGTCTGTATGGGGAAAGTGATAGTAATTTTATTAGAGTCCTGAATCAATTACATCTCAGTTTTGTTGTAGCTATACGTAGCAACCACGGAGTTTGGCTGCCAAAAGGGCAAAGCATCAGGTATAACAAATGGCGAAAATTCAACCGTGTTTTCTCGAATGGTAATCTGGAAGTTCGATATATTAGAGAAGTGATTTTTGGTAAGCGGCGTAATATTCTTTATTGGGAAATTACAACAGATACATAAAAGCTGCCAGAAAATTCCACATGGTTTTTAATGACGGATGTTCCGGATATTAAGTACTCAGAAGTTGGAAATCTTTACGGTTTACGAACATGGGGAGAATATGGACTCAAGCAGAGTAAAAATGAACTCGGATGGGCAGATTTTCGGCTTACCCATTATTCTGACATTCAGAAGTGGTGGGAAATAGTTTGTAGTACCTATCTCATGGTCAGCCTTCATTCAAGTGTCTTCAACGAATCTCACAGTTATCTTCTCAAAATATTTGCGGAACATCCTTTGTGGGACGAAAATTATGGTTGGAAGAATCTCTTGAATAATTTACGTCTTATTGTTCAACCTTTTATCCTTTTTAATTTAATTAAACCTTGGCTAAAGGTATTTCCTATTCCCCAATTTTGGACAGGATTTTCTTACTTGATTAGCATTATGAATACCTTACACAATCATCTATTTTTATCCCTTTGGTCAGACTTTTTCTCTTTTTCCTCTGCCTAGAGTGACAAAAGAGGGGTAATAAAGGTTCTTCTTTGCCATAATTGCTAATTGTTGCATTTTGGTTAGAATGCCTTTGGCGGGCGGAGCGATCGCTAATTCCCAGGCGGGTATCGTTTTCCTCTCGTTCCCACGCTTCCACCACCATCTGTGCCAATTGACGACAGGTTTCTACCAAAAACGCACCAGAACCCATCGCCAAACCACAAACTTTCAAAGATAAAATTTGTTCCGCAGTCGGTTTTTCTCCCAACGCTTCCAAAACCGGACGCAGGGTTGTTTCCACAATTGGTTTAGTCAGTGACCTGGGCGTATAATGCGAACCAGAACGCCTGCGTTCTTCCCCTGG
>JAYKJH010000101.1:0-16272 GCA_035285345.1 Nostocaceae cyanobacterium
TTGTATTATATTAATTCATTTACAGACACAGTAATTTTATTGTTAATTACAATTTATATCAAATATTTTTAACAGTACTTACGCAAAAAAAAGAGCGAAATGTTGATTCTTTCGTAGGGGCACAACAGTGTTGTGCCCGTAAATATGTGGGTGTTGCGTAAGTCCTATATTTATTAATAATAAATATAGGCAATCAATTGTTTTTTTATTATGATTTTTTTATTGTCATGACTTACGATAGTGTCACAATTGGTGATAGGTGCGTGACGCCAAAAGTCTTATTTTTACATTCAAATTTTTTCGTAGCGTCACACACCCTACAAGAAAAAATGTGCCAGTTGCGTAAGTCCTGATAATTATTACTGCCACTAATTACATGATTAAATAGCCACAAAAAAGCTGGTTATCTGAATCATCTAATTTTTAGTGCCAAAATAGCAATAACCTGACAGGGAATCTATTCAGGGTCTTTTGGTGAAATGATGGCAATGTACACCGCAAATAACATCTGCCGAGGCATTAAGAAATATGCTCTAACTCATGGTGTACCACAAATATACAACACCCCTATTTAAGTACTGTGGGAAAAACGCAGACTGGTTGAGCAATGGTAGCGTCTCTACGTCTATGTGATTATCCGTAGGTGCTGCAAGTTCGCAGTTATGGCAGGCTGGTTAGTTATCACCCAAAAGAGTCAAGAATGCTCTGTCCGTATCCCTGACACAGAAAACCCAGAATTTGTAAAGAATTGTTTACAATCTGCGACTCCTAAAGGAATGCGTTCGCGAAGCGGAGTCCCCTGTAATGTCGATGTTTACTGGTTTATCAGTTCCTCATTTTACTTTTTATTTATACTTTTTAAGTATTATCACTTAAGGTAAATTATGTCTTTACAAAACTTTAATTAAAAATTTTTCGGAAAAATACACTGTTTAACTAAAAAAATATTTTGATTTTATTCCGATGGTATAACATTAGTAATTTTACCGTTTATGGAATATTTATTTTCTATTTCTTTGCAGAAAACCTACAGTTATTTGAAAAGTCTTTACAAACAATAGAGGTTTTCTAAATTAGGATTTGTACAAGGCTAAAAAATGACTTAGCCATCCTATAAATGGTTTATATACCGTTTATTACAGGGTGGAGGCGGTAAGCAATATTTTGTAACTCCACAAAATATTCCCTGTTATTAGGTAAAAAGTAGCTTGATAATTTATCGAGCTTACATAATGGCGTATGTCTATTATTGTTTATCTAACTATCAGGAAAATTCAGCCAAGTTGTACCAAATTCAATAAATGCCAGACCAGTCAAATTACCAGGATGCTATGAAGAATTGGATGAAAATAGTAAAGCGCTGTTTATTATTTGCTACTCCAGCGCTGGCAACTACCATGTTAGCAACCTCACCGTCTCAGGCTGCTACGTTTGCATCTTCCGAGACAACATATAGGCTAGACAACTTTAGTCACAATCCATTAGATATTAGGATTATTACTGATGCTGTGACTGACGCAGTTAGTGTCAGGGGTCGAGTTAGTGCTGATGCTAACGCTAATGCAGATTTTAATACTTTCCTCGACCCGGCTACGACATTTGCGACCAATACAGCTTCCAGTACAGCCAATGGTAACGGTAACGAATACCTTGGATTTGGTCGAAGCTTTGCTCAATCTCTGGGATTTGACTTCCTAATCGCAGCGGGAGAAACTTTTACTTTTGATTACAGTGGTTTATTGAATCTCTTTGCATCAGTTGACAATCACGCTATTGAAAGCGCTAGTGCTGATGGATTAATCGAATACCAGCTATTCGACAAGGCTACTGGCGCTCTGCTAGACTTTTTCCAGGTTGCTAGAAGTATCACAGCTTGGGGAGACCAAAACGTCCTTAACAGTCCTAGGATAGCCAGTGCAGCCTTTAATCCTAGGACCACCTCAGACTCTTTTCGGACTACGGTTAATCGGAGATATTCTCGGACTTTCGATAATGCAACTTCTCTGAGGTTAGTAGCATTCAATGCTAGTCAATCAAGAGTTCAAGCACCTGAACCTGGAAGTATTCTGGCTTTACTCTTCTGTAGTGGTACGGTTGCTGTGGCTTTGAAGCGCAAAGAAAAAACCCCTGCTTAGTAGTTGATAGCAGAGGAAGATACTGAAACACTTTGGATTTGGTAAGAGGCGCGATGGCAGTCGCGTCTCTTCTGATATATTTATATTGCAATACGGGTCATTTAAGGAAAAGAAAATTGTAGGCTGGGTAGAGGGAAGCGCTCTACCCATCTGATATCTTGCACCACCGGAGGTATAACCTCCCGGAACTTGTTCCCAGGTTGAACCTGGGAACGAGAAAATAGTTCAACTTGTTGTGAAGGAGTTAGCAAAGACAGTGACACTTCCATTACGGTCAGTGACACCAGCAGCTATTGCACTAGCTAAACTTCCCCCTACGTATCCACCGACCGCATAACTAGCTACTCCAGTGTTTCTGTCTACAGAGTAGCCTGCATAGTAGCCACTAGAGTTAGAAGTGTCATAACTGCGTACCCAAGCACCGTAAGGACTGGAGCTACCAACAGTTACCGCACCACCTAGAACTAGATTGGGATTGTTAAGTTCAGCTTCAAAAAAGCTGATGTCTGCAATATTTAATCTGCTCATACAATCACCCCCTGGCGAATAGATAGATCGCCGAAAACTATTGCACAGCTTTCAGCGACTAAATTTATTCCATTTATGTTTGTATTTTCATGGGAGGTTATTTATCAAGCTATTTAAATATGTTGCGAAACAAAAGTCAGCTTATAAATAACCTCTCAAAATGCTGTTGGCGAGATTTTGCCTAGACGGCAGTTGATGAAGAGGTAGAGCCAGAAGAGGCAGAAGACCCCCACCACCACCAAGGGTTGGTGGAAGCACTAGTGTAAGTACTGGTGTAGGTACTAGCAAACCATGTACCACTTGCATATGCACGGCCATTAGCATCAGCATATGCTAATCCACCTTGAATATTGTTTTCTTCTTCGGTAGCTACTTCGATGTGAGAAATGTCGTTGATAATCATGAGAGGAATCTCCTACAGGGTGTTAATTAGTTGCTAGGAATGTCACTAAATTTGTTTGGTTGTTTTCTTTCTTTTAGTGACTCTTAAACTATAAGAATTGCCAGAAGTTACCTAGGAGGCAGTTGATGAAGAGGTAGAGCCAGAAGAGGCAGAAGCTCCCCACCAGTAAGAGTTAGCACTAGTGTAAGTACTGGAGTAGGTAGCAGCAAACCATCTACCACTTGCATATGCATTGGCATAAGCATCAGCAAATGCTAATCCACCTTGAATGTTGTTTTCTTCTTCGGTAGCTACTTCGATGTGGGAAATGTCGTTGATAATCATGGTAGTAATCTCCTACAGGGTGTTAATTGATTGGCACTCAACTCACTAAATTAAGCTTGGGGATGGCTTTCTTTTAGTGACTCTTTTAATATATTCATTCTTTTTAGAAAAAGCAAGCATTTTTACATTTGTTTACATTTTTATTTCACTTATATATTGAATAATAAATTTAATTTTATAGACAGCATTTTTAGCACCATAAACCTCATTTTAGGGTGCTTTTAAGTAAATAAAATCCTCTCAACTCCTCAGTTATAAAAAATAAAAAGGAGTCAAATATAAATTTATTAATTATGAAAAAAATGAGCTTTTTACGATGAATTCATGATGGAATTCCTCTGGGAATTAAACAATAAATAAGGACAAAAAAATCTGTACTCTCTGACAAACTAAATGCCTATGAGAGAGTCGATGCTGGGGTTTACCCTTGTAAGTTAAATGGCTAGACGTAAGTCCCTATGCGGGTTGGAGAATTTCCGTGGATGCTGTGACATCGGGATTTGACCCAGGCTGAATCATAATTTCTAGCTCCATAATTTGTTGTTTTAACCAGCCAGAAAACAAGTCTTGCTGAATTTGAAAGCACAGTTTTTCGTCTAATTGGGGTTGGATGATTTCCTCTACCCATATGAGATGCACTCCTTTTGGTGTAGTAATTGGTTTAAGAATTTGCGGTGGTTTGGCAGCAAATACGGCGGCGGCTATCTCTGGTCGAAAATCTCGGCGATGACGAATTCCTTGATACCCAAATGCACGACGCAGTTCGGGATTTTGGATATATTGTTGGGTGATTTCGGGAAAACTAATTTCCCCTTCTTGGAGGGCATAAAAAAGTTCTAATGCTAAATCTCTGTCATTGAAAATAACTTCATAGGTGACAGCACCTATATATTCAATTTGATGAGCGTAAAAGAACTTCTCTACTTGTTGGTTAAAAAGATGATGGGCGATTTTTTTTGAGAGGACATTGGTTTGGACTAATTCTTCAAAGTCAGAGATGGAAAGA
Organism: Nostocaceae cyanobacterium; assembly: GCA_035285345.1. Classification (GTDB taxonomy): domain Bacteria; phylum Cyanobacteriota; class Cyanobacteriia; order Cyanobacteriales; family Nostocaceae; genus JAYKJH01. The sequence continues at coordinate 4,397 of JAYKJH010000101.1, forward strand.
TGATGTTTTTCTAACCAAGACCAAGTGTCTTTCGCTTTGACAAGTTTGTAAGCTACTCGGAGGTTATCTCCTTCCTGTTGTAGTTCGTTGTCGCTGACAGTAATACCTAATGCGGTAGCAGCTTCTGTGATAATTTTATGAGTTGCGATCGCCTCCATCAATCCAGGAATTTGGCAGGAAAGTTTCAGGCGATGAATAATATCTTGGCTAGATACATTCATAATTTTTGGCATAAGGTAATGTCCCTGAATTGCTAATGGGTAATGGCTAATGACCAATGACTAATAACTAATGACTAATGACCAATGACCAATGACTAATGACCAATGACTAATGACCAATGACTACATCTTTAACCCATCTTTTTGGAGTTTCTGGAAGGGGTCTAACATGTAGTCGATGACACGACGTTGGCGGACAATTACTTCAGCAGTAGCTGTTTGTCCGGGTGCAAGGGAGACTTTTTGGCTACCTGACTGGATATAAGGCTGTTGCAGGGTGATTTCTAAATCAAAGGTGTCAATGTTACCCCTTGGTGTAGTTGAAGCCTTGGAGTCGGGTGCCATCCAAGTTAATGTGCCAGGTAATACTCCATATTCTTGAAAAGGATAGGCATCAAATTTGACTTTAACAGGCATTCCTACTTTTAAACCACCGCTTTCCTGACTGGGAATTTCGGCTTTAAGTACGTAAGTAGTGTTTTTAGGAGCGATTTTAGCTACCATTTGACCAGGTTGTAGCACGGTTCCTGGCTTAGTGACTGGCATTTCAAAAATCACACCATCAATGGGCGATCGCACAACTCTTTGTCTTAACTGAAGATTTAAGGAAGCAATTTGAGTTTTGGTTTGAATAACTTGCGATTGCACAGACGCAACTTGCGATTGTAGTTCCTTAAGTTGCGCTTGATTTCGTAACACAGCCAGTTTACCGGCATTGACAACACTTTGATAGTTGCTTTGTTGTTCTTGCAGACGGAGTTTGGCTTGCTTAATATCCGACTCAACTTGCTTGAGCGTTACAGAGACGCGGGTTTGCTCTTCTTGTAAACCGAGTTGTGCTTGTTTGACCTCCGATTCCCTTGCAGAGGACATCTGTTCGCTTTCTTCGGCTGTCTTCTCCAACTCCACCAGTTTGACTTGGGGAACTACTCCCGCTTGCGCTAGCTGACGAAAGCGAGCGACTTCTGCTAAATCTCTCTGTAAGCGACTTTGAGCTAATTTATAAGCGTTCTGGGTAGCCGCAATCTTTTGTTTGGCTTGATTGATTTGCGCCTGTTTTTCTAACTTCTGTAAGTTATAGGTACTTTGTTGAGCATCGAGATTTTGCTCTGCTTGATTGATTTGGGAAAGCTTCTCCAAGGTTTGAGATTGGTTTTGCTGTTCCTGAACACCGAGGGACAATTGGATTTGGTGCTTGAGTAATTCTAATTGTCGGCGTTGATTTTGTAGCCCTTCTAGCTTGGCTTCGGTTTGTTGAGCTTCCGTTTGCAACACGTCAGATTCCAGTTCCAGCAGAACCTGACCTGCTTTGACCTGTTCACCAGTTTTTGTCCGCACAGCAGTCACATTACCCCCCACCGCTGTGTCTAACTTCTGAGTTGCACCCTTCGGTTCAATCCGTCCTCTAGCGCTACCTGTTTCATCTACTTTCGCGAGCATCGACCAAGGTAAAACGACGGCTGTAAATGCTAATACTGTGTATAACAAAGAGCGCGTCCATACCTTGGGTAAGGCATTTAGCAGTTCTTCCGTACCGTAGAACCATTCCTGAGTCTGCTCTGGAGCATCTGATGGCTGTTTTACATCAGTAGATTCCGCATTTAAATTGGAATTCCTAGGACTTTTATACTCTTCAGTCTCGTTTCTAGCGAGAGCGGATGAATTACGAGATAAATTTGGCATGGTAGTGAATCCTGAGTCCAGAAAACAATGGGTGGATTTGGGATTGTGGATTTTAGATTGACCCCACGGGTAAAGTCAGATGTGAATAGTACGGGATGTGAATAGTACGGGATGTGAATAGTACGGGACGTGAATAGTAACAAAACCTCTCACAGCATGAATTTATCGGCGTTTATCGGCGTTCATCTGCGGTTAATTCTTTCACCAGAACCGTCTCCTCACCCAGCTTGCGCCATCTGTTGCTGAGTCAAATAGTAGTAATGACCCTTCTTAGCAATCAACTCATCATGATTACCGCTTTCCACCAGGACACCACGATCCAGAACCAGGATTAAGTCTGCATTGCGGATTGTAGACAGACGATGGGCAATAATTAGAGTTGTCCGTCCTTTGAGAATAGTATTCAGGTTATTTTGAATAATCCGCTCTGACTCAGTGTCTAGATGACTAGTAGCTTCATCCATCATCAGCAAGCGGGGATTTCCCAGCAAAGCACGAGCAATTGCTAAGCGTTGCCGTTGTCCCCCAGATAGCATCCCCCCACCTTCACCAATTTGGGTTTCGTAACCGAGCGGCATTTGACGAATAAAATCATCCGCACCAGCTAACTGAGCAGCAGTAATAATCTCTTCCGTGCTGGCTTCTGGGTGAGCAATACTAATGTTTTCCCGAATCGTCCCGCCAAACAAAAAGGTATCCTGGTCTACGACACCGATTTGTTCCCGCAGGGATTTGAGGGCAATTGTAGTCACATCATGACCGTCGATTAAGACTCTGCCATCTGTCGGCGGGTATAAACCTAAAATTAATTTGGAAAGGGTGGTTTTCCCGGAACCGCTACGTCCTACCACTGCGACAGTTTGCTCTGGTTTAATCTCAAAGCTGAGGTTTTCCAGGATGTTAATGTCGCTTTCCGGGTGATAGCGGAAAGTCACATTTTCAAAGCGAATGCTACCCCCCAGTTTCCCCAGAGTTTGACGGGATGAGGATTGCAAGTCTTCTTCTGGTTCCGCTTCCAGGACATCATTAATCCGTTCGGCGGAAACGATGACTTCTTGGAACTGATTCCACAGCACCGATAAGCGTTGAAAAGGATGGATAACGTTGCCTAAAAGCATATTAAAGGCAACTAATTGACCAATGGTCAGTTCGTTATTAATTACCTGGAATGCTCCAAACCAGAGTAATCCTGTCGTCGCCAACAATTCTATACTACTACTGGTGATTTGCAGACGATTCCCAATTACCTGGGCGCGAAAGGACTTTTTAATCAAATCGTGCAACAATTCTTCCCAATGCCAACGTACCGTTTGTTCGATAGCCATCGAACGAATAGAACGGACTCCCGTCAGGGATTGAATCAGGTAACTGTTCTCAGAAGCTCCGGCATTAAAAATCTCTCTGGACATGCGACGCAATATACTTGTCGCAAACAGCGCTACCAGAAAGAATGGGGGGACAATCAATAGTACCAGCAATGCTAAACGCCAGCTATACCAGAACATCAATCCTAGATAAATACATACCGTTAGCAAATCGAGGATGATGGAAAGTGCTTCTCCCGTCAGGAAGCGCTGGATTTTCTGGTTTTCTTGGATACGAGCTACTATGTCCCCGACATAACGCGACTCAAAGTAGGATAGGGGTAAACGGAAGGTATGTTTAATAAACCCTACCAACATCGAGACGGAGACGCGGTTAGCGGTGTGGTCGAGGAGATATTGCCGTACACCGTTGATAATGATGCGGAATAAGCCAAAAATCAGCAATCCCGCACCGACAGCGTTTAAAGTTGCGGTGCTTCCTTGAACAATCACCCGGTCTAAGAGCAGTTGGGTGAATAGTGGTGTCACCAAGCCAAACACTTGAATTAGTAAGGAAGCGAGGAAGACTTCTAGGAGTACCTTTGTGTGGGGTTTGACTAACTCAAAAAACCGCCAGAATGTTTGTGGTGCTTCTTCAGCTTCTTTCAGCCCTGCTGTGGGTTCGACTAACAATGCATACCCAGTCCAACCCTCGGTAAATTCAGCAGCGGTTAATCTGCGTTGACCAATAGCAGGGTCGCCGACAATGACATGGTTTTTGCTAATTTCATAAACAACTATGTAATGCTTACCTTCCCAGTGAGCGATCGCTGGTAGGGGTTGTTCTGCAAGTTTGTCCAGACTAGCTTTCACCGGACGGGTGACAAACCCCAAACTTTCCGCTGCTGCTGCTACAGCACGCATGGAAGCACCACTACGACTGACGTTGGTGATTTCCCTCAGTCTGTTAATACTAAACCGCTTCCCCCAATAACGACCAATCATCACCAAACAAGCTGCTCCACAGTCAGCAGCGCTTTGTTGAGCAAAGAAAGGGTAGCGCTGGGTGAGTCGTCCCCACCAATGTCCGACAGTTACTTGGGGACTGGGAAAGAAGGGGCGTTGTTTTTTAGACTGCGGTTTTGTTGTCCCTGCTGTTAGGGGAAAGGGAATTACTTTGCCGTTGGGGCTTGGTTTTCGCGGTTTAGGTGCGGGGTTTTGTCGGTTCTGGGAACCCGTAACTTGGACGACCGAACCGAGCCATTGGGATAATTGCGGACACCGTTGCAGTGCGGTTTGGCTGTGGTTATTACTGAGAGTGTAAAGAATGGTAGGTGCTGTCACCTGACAAATCCCAGCTTTAGGCACCTGATATATAGTCCCAGGAGCGAAGGTGCAACCACCAGAATCTTCTAGTTCTCCCTGCTGCAGCAACCACAACACAGAATCTTGAGTAAGTTCTGCACTTAACTCACCCACCTCTAGTTCATGGCGTTCAAATAAGTCTAGCGCCGATTGCATCCCAGTTAATGAGTCCTGGGGGGAGTTTTGCATTAACAGATACAGTAAATCCCACAGTTCTGCTTGACGATAGAAGCGATCGCGCAGATGAGGATAGGTGCCCATCAAAGTTTGCAATACTTCACCCTTGATATAAGCGAGTTGCAAACCACTCGATGCTCTAGCACTCAGGGGTGGAAACTCCCCTGGGGGAAATAGGGTCAGTTCTCCAAAGCTATCTCCGGTGGAGAGTGTAGCAATTAAGTTTTCCCCTGGATCTAACAGTCTGACTTTACCCGCTAGGACTAAATAAATACCTGGTTCTGCCGCTACTGAGTCCCAAAATTGCTTTGCAGGAGGTGGATGCAAAATTTCCACCCTACTGATACACCTATCCAATTCCTGTTCTGAAAGTCCCTCACCCAAGACATGGGTGAGTTGTTCCACGAGATGTTTCTCGTTTAAGGTAGATGACATCGCCCAATCTCCATCCCATGAATTCACGAAGGTTGTTTGTGTGATTAATTTTGCTGGTTTATAGAGACAAGAATCCCTTTTTAGCTGCCTACAAACCAGTCAAAATTGACTCATAAATATAGATGAGTGCGATCGCACACAATCGCCTAGGAACTAGCAGAAAATGATATATCTGCTACCAAATTTATTTCCAGCCGATGAATTCATGTTATGGAGCAGGATTGTGCAAAATAAGGCACAGGTGGAATTTAAATAAACAATTCCTTTTTATCCAGCGGTAGATATAAGCAGTCTCCCACTTTGCCAATTTGGCATACTTTTTGAGACTTAAAACTTGCTGTTGAATGGTATTTAGTGCCATAATTTTCTAAGTTGCCTTTAATTGTCATTTGCTGGCAAGCTCATCAATTGCAGTTGTTTGAGAAATCCCGCCAAGGTTTCAGCACTGCTTGATTAATCAGCCAGCAAAAGTTGATGTACTAGTTACACGAAGTGCAACTCTCTCTGGCTGGGTAGGCGCTTTAGGTTTGGGAGCCTATGCTGCTTTCCCAGCTTGTTTCATTTTCTAACCAACAGTCGTTAATAACTTTGGTCATCGTCCTCCTGTAGTTTAGGAATCTAAGGGGTTCCCAGGCTTGAGAGAGATGCAGGTAGGAGTTGTCCATACAACGTCTTTGCTCCTAGGTGGCAGAGGTTCTTTTAGAGAACAAGTATTACAACCTTCAAAAAGTATCACGTGATTTTTGCCAAATTACGCAAATCTAGCTGATTCTTCATAAAATATTTATTTTTACTTAATAAATTTGACCTGATTACTGTAAGTAAGTCACAGAATCCAAACAGCCAAGACCTATGTGGGAAGGGGATAATTTTTCTATTCATGATAATCACCCAGTGAATTACCTGTACTTTATAAAACCTTTATATTGTGTCTAAGTGTTACTTAGTAAGTTCATGATGCTGTCGGACTGAGCTAAAACATCTATGAGGCAAAGCTTCAGCCCCAAAAGTCTGTTGAATAGCCCTGTGATTTTTTCTACAATTGCGGACAAACCAGGATGAGACTAAATTTCCTGGTTTATCCAGGACTTTCTGTAGCACCCCATCCACCGAGGTACTGTTAATCAAGCCTCCCATTAACTTCAGTAGTTGCTAAGTGTTTGTTAATAAACTGTGTTTTCGCAAAAATCTTCACACCACGTACCAATTATTACCAACAAAAAAAAATTTGGTTTGGTAATGTTTTATATTACAAAATTAAATTACTACAATCTTCTAGATATTTGAATTTTTTTTATAAAAAATTTACCATACACAGAATCCTACTACACAGAAGATTTCTATTTATAGCTTGTCAATACTGTCAATGATGTCAAAAAAATACTACGTTTCTGTGACATCTATCATCAGAATGATATTTAGATTTAATTTTGTTAAGAATAGCCAAGCTAAATATCTTACACCACTGCAAATTCCAAGCAGCAGCGGACGATATTCGGGTTCCTGAGCTTCAGTCTGGAAGGTTTTGGAGGCTGTACAATTTTTGACATTCGGTAAACTGTAAAAATATAAACATTGCACACTGAGAAAGATAGTTGCATGTCTAGGATAACAGCCAAGTTGCTATCTGGAAAAAAGGTAACAAGTCATTTATTCAGAAAAATATATATGAATTCTGGGAATAAACTGCCAATATGGAAATACAAACATATTTTTTTTATCTATTATGAACGCAAGAGTACCGAAAGGTATTTACCAACAATAACAATACAACTCCTTTAGGAAACCAGGAGAAAATTTATGCATCACCCTTTCAATTTAAATCTGGCTGATTTAGAAGCTATTGACCTGGATTTTGAAGAAGAAATCTCCACTGAATCTGAAAAAGTTGATGGTGGACTTAGCATTGCTGTAACTGAGGCTTTGTGGGAAGGTGGTGACTGCTACTTCCGTCCTTTACCCGATCCAATTCCTGTTTGTCCTCCTCGTGAGAAACCACCTATTGCTAAATGCCCTCCTTACAAACCACCTATTTCTATTTGTCCTCCAGTAGCGACAACTATGGCTTTAGGTGAAGAGGGTGGCTGCCTAATACCAATTGACTATTTATAACCTGTCACTTTACAGAATTTTAGATTTTGGATTTTGGATAAAATCAACCAAAATTCAAAATCTAATCATAGTTGCTGATTTAAATCAACAAATAAGTAGACAGCATTAGTTTATAGTGCGGTTTTTTCAATAGTTTTTTTTAAGGGTTTTTTACATGCATTACTAGTAAGTAGTTTTATCTAATATAAAGATATTTAAATCCTTTAAATAAACTGCCAATATGGAAATACAAACATATTTTTTTTATCTATTATGAACGCAAGAGTACCGAAAGGTATTTACCAACAATAACCATACAACTCCTTTAGGAAACCAGGAGAAAATTTATGCATCACCCTTTCAATTTAACTCTGACTGATTTAGAAGCTATTGACCTAGATTTTGAAGAAGAAATCTCCACTGAATCTGAAAAAGTTGATGGTGGACTTAGCATTGCTGTAACTAAGGCTTTGTGGGAAGGTGGTTGTACTAGCGCTTGTCAGGAAGGTGGTGACATCTGGTTACCTCCTTCTCCTCCTAAATGTCCTCCTTCCAAACCACCTATTTCTATTTGTCCTCCCGAACCACCTATTTGTCCTCCACAAGTCACAACTCTGGCTTTAGGTGAAGAGGGTGGCTACCCTGTTTGCTATTGATAAAGTGTGACATTGAGCGAATTTTAGATTTGAGATTTTGAATTTTAGATTAAACCAATCAAAATTCAAAATCTCGTCAAATCACATTTGATGAAATAAATCAGCAAATAAAAAAGCAGTACTGTGAAAGCAGTGCTGCTTTTTTTAATTGCTTTTTTTTAACTCATTAACACTGTAAGTAATTCTTGCGTGATAGGGAAACCTGTTTTCTGTTCAAAATAAAGAAACATTGGACTAGGATTTGCCTCTAGAAACACATACTCCCCTGTAGGTTTTAATCGCCAATCAATGGCTGTCCACTCCAGCATTAATGCTTTGGTAATAGCTAAGCATTGCTGTTTTATATATTCCGGGACATCTTTTGCTATTAACTCAGCTTGTGAGTCTTCGCGAAAATCTACAGAATCACTGTGAATCTCAGCCGCATAGACTGATTCATTGATAACGTAAGTCCGGATATTTGTGCCAGGAATATATTCTTGAATTGTCACAGGAGAAATACTCAAAGCTAAATTAAGTCGTTGGATTTCTAAATGATTGTCTGTGACAAATTGGGTGTGAGAACCTCCATAAACAGGTTTGGAAATGGTTTTTTCTTGAGCATTAACAAAGTCAATAACTTGCTGGGGGTCATTGCTGATGAGAGTTTGGGGAATTGTCACACCTAGCTGTTTTACTTTATGCAGTTGCAGGGGTTTTTCTTTGTGAAATTGATATGCTTGCCAAGAATTTACCCACCGAGCTGGACAAGCTTGCATAAATGACCGCATTGTTGTCATCGAGTCATTCATAGCAATTGCATGTTGATGTGCATCTTTTAATGACGGTACATAAACACCTGCAAAACTCCGCCAAAATACACTTTTAATATCTGACAATTTCCAGGTAATATCTTCAGGTAGTGTTAGATAACCTACGTCGCTGCCTGGTTGCCAAGATATTTTTAGCTGGGTCGGAAATAGACTGGTATCTAGATAGCAAGCATTAGCACCTGCATTTGATAAGGCTTGCTGGAGATGTGCTGCATGAGCATCTTGTGAATTACCCAAAAGTAGAATATTCATCCGCTATATTCCTCAGTGAATTTTACTTAGGATGTGTTAGCGAAGCGTAACGCATCCTACAGATTCTTTACACGAATGATTTAGGACTGCGATATTAACAACTAACTAGGGAAATTAGTAGACACAGATGCAGAACTTTGGCTCCTACTACAACAACTATTAGCGCTCACTTCCACCGAAACAGATTGCTGAATTTGTCTCTCCCGATTATCTGAGATAATCACTACGCTTTTAGCTTCAGCAATCACCTTACCATCGGGTGAAACTATGCGTTTAACAACTACTTTTTTTTGCTGAGTCATGATTTTTATTACTCCTGATGTGGTGAAGTTTTAATTAATGGGTGATGGTTCATTTTTGATTAGGAACTATGCAGCATATAGTTCACTTCTGCTGCTAGCCAATCCTGAAACATCCTCCCCATAATTTCTTGGGATCTTTCTGGTGTTAGTTCTGCGGGGATAAACTCTGCAACCATGAACAGATGATATCCTTGTTCACTTTGCACTGGACCAATCACTTCTTTTAGTTTGGCACTAAATACGACAGATGCTATATCTGGTTTGAGTGCAAATCGATAAATTCTGCCGTCAAAACCACATTGTTGTCGGCGGTTTTCATCAATGTCATAAAGATGAGCCGCTTCATAGAAACTGATTTCAGATTCCTCAATTTGATAAAATAATTCTTGGGCAATTTTTTGGGAAGGAACTATGATTTGATAAAGTAATATCTGCTCAAAATCAAGGCTATTTTGGGCAAAAAACTTTTCCACTTCCCCAGCAAACATTGTCGCAGATAATTTCTTTTGCAGGAGGAGTTCCCTAATTCCGGTTTCCCAGTCCTCTGGAGTAATCATTTGGTCAGCTAACCATGCTAATGTATCAGCTGCTTTCTCTAACCGATTTTCCCGGCGCACTCTGTCTGCTTCTGCTTGAATCTCTTCAGCAGTAACTGTTATTCCTCTCTCCTGTGCTGCTTTATCAATTACTTTTTGAAACAAAACCTGTTGCCAAAGGTTTTTTAAGCTAATATTTTTTTTCAAAAAGCTGACAATTTCATCAGGGTTGGGGTGAATGTAGGATTCTGTTACTTTAATCATTAAAGCACCCAGTTAATCTTGAGAAGAATTATTTCTGCTTTCACCAGTTAAGTTAATACTGTTAGCTAAGTACCTGTGGAACTGGTGACAATTGTTTGATTAGTTACATTTGTACTAATACCACCCCCCCAAGTAGAGACATAAGACGACTGATTAGAAAGGCTGACTTGGGTAAAATTATTACCACTACTCGCAGAAGCGCTAGCGGTAGCGTTAGCCCTAGTTAAGGCTGTATTAGTGCCGAGATAGGTAAGGACATCAGTATTAGTGTAGGTCGCAGTGCGATCGCCAATAGCGAGAGCAAAAGCACCTGCTGAGCCATAACCATACCCAGCATCTGTGCTAGTACCAACTGCAACATAGTTAGCACCAACACACTTATTTGGCTGAGAAATTGATTCGATAAATTCTAAATCTTTCATCGTCTTTCCTAACTCTCTTTGCTCGGGGAAATAAACGAGGGAGATAGTGTTTCTCACCTCGTATTTAAGTAAGTCGGCGCGAATAAAATAAACTATGTTAAGTAATGTGAAAATTGGTAAAATACGTTCGTAGTGGGGGCTTTAGCCATCAAAACAGGGCTAAAGCCCTTACTACAAACCTTGAATTATTTACGCTGACTTACTTAGGTTGTTTGTTAAAATGCGTCTGTTCATTATTCAGACGATAACAATGAACAAATAATTCTTTATTGTTTGTTTCTACTAAGCACGGTTAATCACCGCAACAGAAGTACTAGCAGAGAACGAACCACCCAAAAATTCAGTCACAGCTATTGTGTCAGCTTTGGTGAAAGAGTAAGTAGGATACGGTGAGTTGTTGATAGCATCAGCTTTAGCACCAGCCGCCGCACTATTGCTGAAAGTTAAGGGAGAATTAACTTGAGTAAAGAATTGATTTAATGAATTAAAGTTAATCCCGATGAAGTCATTTTGTGTGTAACCTCGTCCACAGACCACTGCAAGATGATGAGGTTGCTCGGCTACTTCTAAATGATTTAAATCAACAATTTGCATGTAAATTATCCTATCTAAATTGATATTTTAACTATAGCAAATTAGAGGATAATTAGATTGTAGTTAAAACATATTTTATAAAAAAAAGAGTCAATTTTTTATAAACCGAATATGAATTAATTTCGCATTGATTAATAAAAACAGGACTTACGCAACTGGCACATTTTTTCTTGTAGGGTGTGTGACGCTACGAAAAAATTTGAACGTAAGAATAAGACTTTTGGCGTCACGCACCTATCACCAATTGTGACACTATCGTAAGTCCTGAAAAATAATTCCTGCCTAATGCTATAAAACAGCATAATTAGGCAGGTAATTTTGTTCATGGGATGTTTGCAAACTTAATACTAGGAGTACTCAACCCTCATACCCTTCAGTGTGAAGGATATGGGTTTTCTGACATCTTTCTCGTTCCCAGGTTCAATCTGGGAACAAGATCCGGGAGGTCATACCTCCCGTGGTGCAAGATATCAGTTTTAATCAAACTTACATAAGCTGTCTATTACTGTTAGCAAGCAGCATTAATAACAGCAACAGAAGTGCTAGCGGAGAAAGAACCACCCAAGAATTCTGTTACAGCTACGCTATCACCCTTGGTGTAGGAATAGGTAGGAATATTTGTGTTATTAATCGCATCACCTTTAGCACCAGCTGCTGCACTATTGCTGCTGGTGTAAGGAGAGTTAACACTGGTATTGAAGCTGTTTGACGTGTTGAAATTAACACTCAGGCTTGATAGAGAACCAGTTGCACCAGCAACGC
>JAYKJH010000102.1:0-7696 GCA_035285345.1 Nostocaceae cyanobacterium
TGTTGTGCCCCTACGAAAGAATCAACATTTCGCTCTTTTTTTTGCGTAAGTACTGTTAAAAATATTTGATATAAATTGTAATTAACAATAAAATTACTGTGTCTGTAAATGAATTAATATAATACAAGCAATCTCCCATCTATTAATATGTTAGATTACTTCAAAATCACTTTAGCAATTGTACATCAAACAAAAACTCGTGAAGCCGCTGTTGGACTCATCAACCCTGCTTGTCGCTCAAGATTCTTTTTCCATCCCCACCCTACAGAAAAAGTGTTTATTCTGTTTCACGGATTTACCGCTGCTCCCTACCAGTTTGAGCCGATGGGTAAAGCCTTATTTAAAGAGGGTTATAATGTCATAATCCCCTTAATGCCGGGTCATGGACAAGCGGGAAACTGGAATAGAGATAATCCCCCACCACTACCCACAGAACCCTCAATATATCAACAATTCGCCTTAGATTGGTTAGAAATTGCGAAAACTTTCGGAAAACAGGTAATAGTAGGTGGCTTATCTGGTGGTGCTACCTTAGCAGCTTGGTTATCCCTGGAACGTCCGCAAAACATTTCTAAAGCTATATTATTTGCTCCTTTCCTGAGCAGTAGCAATAACCTTGTAGATGCATTTGTGGAAGTTTTACCGTTTTATTTTGAATGGCTGAATAAAGATAATCCGGGAAATTTTGGTTACAAAGGTTTTCGCATTCCAGCCTTGCGAGTTTTCTTAGATATCGGACAAGATATTCTAGAACGTGTGGCAAATCATCCTTCCGTACCGATGTTTTTAATTCATAGCGCTAGCGACCCAGTTATTGATAGCAATGAAGTGAGACAAGTTTTCCGTGCTTTGCTGATGCAACAACCAAAATCATGGTATCACTGTCTGGATAAAGCTCTACAAATTCCGCATACAATGATGACTAAACAAGAGGGTAATAATTATCCAAACTTGCTAACTGCTTTAACTAAAGCTTTTGTAGAAAGCGATATCTCTTGGAATAAATTAATAGAGATTGGTTATCAGATACTGGAAGGCAATACATTTGACAATGCTGTCAACATAGTGAACTCAAGTCAGAAAGTTGATCCCAATGTTGCAGTTTTGTTAACAGTGATGGATAATCAAACCATTGTTGATGGTCATAATACCAAATTGCATAAATAGGTATATAGCGTTTCCTAGTCTACTGAGGTACAAATTTATCGGCTTAAGAAAGCGTCCATCCTCTTCTATCGGCGGTTAATTCTTTCTTGCTATACCTCACGAGCGTGGGAAGCGCTATAAGAAAATGGCTAATAGTTAATGATTTCCATAATAAAACCCCCTTCCGAAAACCGGAAAAGGGTAGGATGAGGTATAAGATTTGCCTATTTATCAAGAGAACACAGCCTACAATCTGATTGCAGACATTAGCCGAGAACAGAGAACGCTGGGGGAGGTAAGGGAACAGGGAGCAGAGGAGAAATTTTAGATTTTAGATTATTGCCCAATCTAAAATCTAAAATCCAAAATCCAAAATTCCCCTTCCCCATTCCCCATCAAACCTTAGCCGCTTCTTCCTTGACCAACTTATCCCAACCTAGGTCTTTGAGGTTATTGTTGCGACGCAGGGGACGAGTTACCAATTCCAGCACGTCACGAGCGTTGGTGAACCCGTGGATTTGTGCAAAGGTAAATTCTACAGACCATTTGGTATTGATACCCCGTGCTTCTAGAGGGTTAGCGTGTGCCATACCTGTGATTACCAAGTCAGGTTTCAATTCATAGATGCGCTGTACTTGGTTATAGTTATCAGGTTTTTCGACTATTTTCGGTGTGGGAACACCCATTTCTTGACAGGTTTTTTCTAGCAACGCTAGTTCCGCTGCTTGGTAGCGCTTATCCATGTAGGGAATACCAATTTCCGGAACACTCATCCCACAGCGAACCAAGAACCGAGCTAGAGAAATTTCCAGCAGGTTGTCACCCATGAAGAATACAGACTTACCACGAATCAGTTTCACGTAGTCTTCCAAGCTTTCCCAAATTTGAGCTTCCCGCTCATCCAGACCTTTGGGAGTGATGCCAAACACAGAGCAAATTTTTTCAATCCAAGCACGGGTACCATCTGGTCCGATGGGGAAGGGTGCGCTGATGAGTTTACATTTGCGACGACGCATCAATGTAGTAGCAGTGCGACTGAGGAAAGGGTTAACACCAGCAACGTAATACCCTTCTTCTAGGACGGGTAATTCAGTGAAGCGTTTAGCAGGGAGCCATCCAGAAACTTTAATACCTTGCTTCTTCAGTTCCAGGGTTAACTGGGTAACAATGGGGTCGGGAACAGAACCAAACAGCACCAAGGGTGGGTGATTAACATACTCGGATTCTTCTTGGACAACTTCCTCTTTCTTCTTACCAAAGTTAAGCAGCCGAGAAATAGCGTTGCGCTCTGAGTTGTCTTTCTCAGCTTCAGGAGCCTTAGAAGGACAACGAGCAGCCATCGCTGCTAGTACAGTGTCTTCCCCTTGGGTGAAAGCGTAGTCTAGACCGTTAGCACGTGCAACTACAATCGGAATACCGATTTCCCCTTCCAGCTTCGGTGCTAAGCCTTCCAAATCCATCTTGATGATTTCGGTAGTACAAGTACCAATCCAAACAATCACGCTGGGGTTGCGATCGCGCTTAATTTGCAGACACAAGCGCTTCAATTCTTCGTAGTCATTTAATTGAGCAGAGATGTCACCTTCTTCCAACTCTGCCATTGCGTAACGGGGTTCAGCAAAAATCATTACTCCCATAGCATTTTGCAGGAAGTAACCGCAGGTCTTGGTACCAATGACTAGGAAGAAACTATCTTCAATTTTTTGATATAGCCAAGCTACACAGCTAATCGGGCAAAAAGTGTGATAATTCCCGGTTTCGCAATCAAAAGTAAGCGCTTGAGGTTCTGCAACTGTCATTTTGCTGTTTTCTCCCCTTTGATATTTTCAGGATGGCAGAACACTCAACAGTCAAACACTAATGACTAATGACTGTTCCGCCGAAATTAAGTATTTGGAAATAAATTAGAAATTTCCGAGTCGTTGTCAGAATCGTCGAATGGTAGCTCTTCGCCTAATAAGTTGTCGTCTGTTGTGTTATCCAGCATTGATTCATTACCCCAAACATCCGACAGCACGTCTTCAAAGGCATTATCTTCAGGGGTACTCAAGTCTTCCAGCATTGGCTCATCAGCGGTGTCTTCCGTATCGAAGGAAATTTCCCCAAACGCATCCGATGCACTCAGTTCTTCAATCGATTCGTTCGATTCGTTGCTAGATATTAAGCTATTATCGAAGGACTCGTCGAAAGCATCTGCTTGTCCCAAATCTTGCAATTGGGTTGGTTCATCCATAGTGTCCAACGACATATCACTGAAATCATCAGCAATATCATCCACATTTGCTGGTGGTCCGAGTTCGATAACGGTTTCATCATCGTCAGACGCTTCTAGGGAGGATGTTGCTCCAGAGGTCTCTGGTGGTAGTGCTGGTGAATCATCGCTGTGTTGCTCTTCCATTGAAGGACTAAAGCGATTACCCAATGCAATATCTGGATCGAAATTTAAATCCAGCACTTCAATTAAGGTGTCGGCATCGGGGTTAAGCTTAGAAAACGGCAGCATTAACTGCGACAACTTGGGTTCGAGCGCATTCAAGACTCCTAGGATGAGGTAAGAAGGTGGACGTCTGCCACCATCCGGGGTGTAAACCGACTCCACTTGCATGTGGAGACTAAGCCAGTCATGATTGACTTGGAAAAATTGCAACCATTTTTCTTTTAAAGAGCCTGTAAAGCTATCAAAAAAAGCCATCTTTTAACCCCATCCTTGGAAAAAACTAGACTGTTAAACCATCATTAAGTCTAGTTCTTCTTCCTCGCTCGTGACAGGGGGTTTGCTCGGATTTAAATAGAAATCCGAAAGTAAGGAGAACAACTCCCGATCTTGAGCATCTTTTGGCACTACACCTTCCGGACGTGCCAGAATTTGGTCAGCGATATTCAGGTAGTAATCGCAGACATAGTTTAACGAGGGGTCATTCTCTGCCATTTCAAACAAAGTCTTGCCCTTGACACGGGAAACCCTAATATCTTCAATTAACGGCAGCACCTCTAGAACTGGCATGGGAACCGATTCGACGTATTTATCAATCAAATCCCGCTTAGTAGTGCGATTCCCAATCAAACCCGCTAGTCGCAGGGGGTGAGTCCGGGCTTTTTCCCGTACCGAAGCTGCAATTCTGTTAGCCGCAAACAAGGCATCAAAACCATTATCGGTGACAATCATGCAGTAATCAGCATAGTTCAAAGGTGCCGCGAAACCACCACAAACCACGTCACCAAGTACGTCAAACAGAATTACATCGTACTCATCAAAGGCATTCAGTTCTTTCAGCAGCTTAACCGTCTCCCCTACCACGTAACCGCCGCAACCGGCGCCGGCGGGAGGGCCCCCCGCTTCCACACAATCCACGCCAGCGTAGCCTTTATAGATCACATCTTCCGGCCAGACATCTTCATAGTGGTAGTCCTTTTCTTGAAGAGTGTCGATAATCGTGGGAATCAGGAAACCTGTGAGGGTAAAAGTGCTGTCATGCTTCGGGTCGCAGCCAATTTGCAAAACTTTCTTACCCCGCTTGGCTAGGGCGACTGAGATATTACAGCTAGTTGTGGATTTACCAATACCACCTTTTCCGTAGACTGCTAGTTTCACTTTAATGTGCCTCTTATCCTTATATTTTCAAACTCTCGTCTCTTAACTTTGTGCTTCTCCAAGCTTTAGATGACTTTCCTTCCAGTCGTTGAATGCCATTATTGACCAATTTCTAGGGAAAATAAAGGGGTAGCTAAATCGAAAAATGACGTATAAAACAGCTAATTAGTCTTTTAGTTCATAAATTAGCGCTTAAACCCATTAAATTGCTTAAATATCTTCAAATAATTCAATTAATTAATTTATATAGTTTTATATATAAAAAACAGAACAAAAAACAAAAAAAACCTCTCTCCAGCCAAAGAATCAAATACATGAAAATAAAATTTTGTCAAGAAAGCTTATATTCCCTCTGCCGTCGGGAACAACTATCGTAGATATAGAAAAATACCTAGGAAGTAAATAAATATAAATGATGCCAGGGTAAATAAAAATTAGCTGGAAATAGCAGCTTTCATAGCAATTGTGCTTAGGAAATCAGTGCGATCGCCCAACTTTTTTGGCAGCTATAAATTACAAATCAATTTTTGTAACAATTACCCATTACCCAATCCCCATTCCCCTAATTTCATCCAGAGATTGCCAGCCAGCCAGCCATTGGGAACGGTCTTGTAATAGTTGAGCGTTAATCCAGAATCGGACATTGGGGTCACAGGAGGCAACCATTTCCGCATATACCCACTTACCTTGATTTTTGCGGTTTACGACTTCAAAATGTCGCCAGCCGTCTACTTTTTGCATTGCTGTCCACTTGGAACCGAGGAGGTAGGGGAATTTCTGTTTTTTGGGCATGGGAGGATGGGGAATAATTGGGGAATAATATAAGTTATTTCAATTATAAATTTTTATTAATAAGCTATTTTTGCAATAAACTAGCTTTTTATCAATAATCTTAGGAAAGATTATCATCTGATTGACGCTAAATATAGGCTTTTGGGGATTGATATTTTATCAATTATTCGTGTTAGAATAAAATTGTATAATCTGGAGCGCCAATTATATAATTTTTTAACATCTGTATTTAACCTGATTGGTAAATATAGTTTTCCAGTTTTTTGCAGTCTAAATATTCAACTCGTTAACTCGTTCCCAGTCTCCAGACTGGGAACGCATCCTCCGCCTCCGGCGGAACATGAGGCAGAGCCTCAATTTAGGCATTCCCAGCCAGAGGCTAGGAATGAGATAAACGAGATATTTCCCAATGTACGGCAACCCGTATATTAATTAACCTCCCCACCATCCGGAAATTACGAGTGACAGAGTGAAAAGATACACAAGAGTCTACCGTGTATCCCCATGTCCCTTATCTTTAGTTTTGCTCTTACTCAAAATGAAACTTTTGAATTGCGCTGTGGCTATGGCTCGCGCCGTTTGGATAAAACTGAGTTAACGGCACTGATTGATTTATGCGAGAAGAATTATTACCCGGCACGGCGGGATAAACCCGCAGATTTAATTACACTGGGTAAGCGTGTATATCAGTGGTTGGATGGTAAAGAAGGTTGGTTGCGACGATCACTTGATGAAGCGGATGAGCAAACGATTTATCTGGATTTAATTCAAACCAGTGATGCTGAGAAATTGAACCCGGAAACCAAGCGTGTGGCGTTGGGATTGGCTCATTTACCTTGGGAATTGCTCCATGATGGCAATGGGTTTTTACTGGAACGGCAGGATATGCAAGTCTTACCTGTGCGCTCGCTACAGGAACGAAATACATCAGCCGCAAGGAATTTGTCGGGAGACGGCGCCCATTGCAGCGGTGTTTGCGAGCATTGCAGGAAACTAGCGAGTATGGTGGTGTGTTTATCGCCGGGATGGGGGGACTAGGGAAGAGTACCCTAGCGGCAAGGTTGTGTACTCGCGTGCGGAGTCAAAACCCAAATTACCAGCAGGTGGTGTTGGTGGGACCCTTGGATGAGGCGGGTTTGCTGGGTAAGCTGGCGGATAAGTATGGGCGGTTTGTCGGGATGACTGAGTTGCTCAACCAGCCGCAAGTACCCCTGAAGGGACGGTTGCAAAACTTCTTTGAGCAAATTGAAAACACTCACAACCAACCGCTGCTGCTGGTGTTGGATGATTTTGAACAGAATATCCCCCAGGAAAATATCGCTGATGGTTCCCTACGGTTAACGGTGGAAGCTTACCGAATTTTAGAGGCACTAAGTCTAGCGCTAGAGGATAATGGGGCGGAGAGTCGGTTAATTATCACCTGTCGCTACCTCAAGGAAGACACCTTACCAAAACACAGCCTGCATTTGGAAAGTCTTGCTAAGATGGGAGAAGCGGATATCAGCAAGAAATGTCGGCTGCTGCAACAGCAACATAATGAGCGGTTCTTGAAAATAGCTGATGGAAACCCACGGTTGTTGGAATGGTTGGTGGCGGTGCTGAAACAACCAGAGTTAAACCAAGAAGAATTATTGACGCGGCTGGAAGCAGTAGAGGCAAAATTTCGCGAGAATATCCTCCCGGAAGTCTTGCTGAGCGCTGTGGATGATGAAAAAAAAAGCATCTGGCACGGCTGAGTGTGTTTGAGTTACCTGTGACTGAGGAAGTTATCCGCAACCTCACCCCAACCCCTCCCCTGGTAGGGGAGGGGCTTTCTGGTTCCCAGGCTGAGCCTGGTAACGAGAAGGGAGAGCCTCTGGCTGTTGAGTCTGGTAACGAGAAGAACCACCCTACCGCCTGGGGTTGCAAACCCCAGGCTAATAGCGAAAGTCCTCTGCAGAGGACTGAGGAATTAGCCGCCGGAATTAATAGTCCGCTTGAGCGGACTTTAGCTATTAGCCGGGAAATTGATTTCCCGGTGGTTGTCGCTGGTAACGAGAAGAAAGAGCCTCTGGCTGTTGAGTCTGGTAACGAGAAGAACCACCCTACCGCCTGGGGTTGCAAACCCCAGGCTAATAGCGAAAGTCCTCTGCAGAGGACTGAGGAATTAGCCGCCGGAATTAATAG
>JAYKJH010000103.1:0-14851 GCA_035285345.1 Nostocaceae cyanobacterium
AACCAAGCTGCTGTCGCTTCAGCGTTAGGTTGTGCGGCTTTTTGCAGCAAAATTACGCCATCTTGAAAACCAATAATTCCATATTCGCGGGTATTGGTTAGCTGAGTAAACAGTTGGATGAGTTCCCTCAGCGTATTGCGATCGCCCTCAAAGGCTGGCTGGTATTGTTGTAATTGCCAGAGGTCTGCGATCGCATAATCTACTTTTATCACTTGTCGGGCATCATTTCTTAACTCTAACCTCGGTAAACGCAAAATTTCCCGACGGCTGGAGAGATGGGGAACCAGGTAAGTAGTTGCAGACACGCTAGCATTGGGGGGGATTTGTCCTAACAAAGGGCGAAATTGTGCGACATGCTGCCATTGTTTGTGTAAGGGGACAAACACCAACGGGTTAAAGGAATCTGGTAGGAGAAAATAAAAGGTGCGATTGAGTTCCGAACTGCTGGAAGTAAAGGTAAATAACAGCGAAAGACAAATACATCCCACCCAAAAGCGACGAAACCTAGGTTTAAACTGCTGCGGATGTTTTGACCACCAAAGAATGGCACCGTAAAATAAACCAGGAACAACCGTTAAAGCGTAGCGAATCGTAATTGACAGCACCGACTTTCCCTGAGCCAAAAATAGCTTTAACAGCGGAAATCCCGCTATCATCCAAGCTGGAGGAGAAATCGCCGGGACAAACGCCAAGGGCAACCAATGACCGAGTAAATACTTGATTGTTTTATCTACTGGCGTGATAATCTCTACAATTAACCGCCAAGGATTGCTGACAATTCCCCAGATAATTTCTAAAGTAGAAGCTTCTTTACCATCGGCAAATTGTCCAAATCTTTCCATCATGAACCGCTGGGAAATATCCCCAGAAAATATGGGCATGATGATATTAGTCAGCGCCAGCATATACCCGAAACTCAGGGTACAAACAGCAAGTCCAGCACGGGGAAAGCGTTTACTTAAAACCATGTAAACCCCCACACCAAACAAACCCACCCCCGCATCTTCCCGTACCGCCAAAATTAACACTGCTAACAGCCAAAATAACCACCACCAGCGCTTTTCCATCGCTAACAGTAAGCTAAAAACAAATAGTGGTATTTGGCTGAGGTCGTGGAAGTTGCAGTAAGCTGGACCCAATACGGCATTAGCACCATAAAAGCTAGCAACAATCATTGCTGCTAAGGGTCGTTCTAAATATTGTCGCGCTAGTAGATAAAGGACTATCCCCGCAGCAGTGATGAGTGTTATTTGTAAAACTGTCAGGGTTGCTGGGGAAGGAAATAAAGCATAGAGGGGTAGCCAAAGTAACAGCGCTGGCGTGAAGTGTTGACCCAAGCGATGGTAAAAAACTGCTGGTATTTCACCATTGTGAACAACATTAGTGGAAAGGGTAGAAGACAAGGAACTTTGAAAGAATCTGCCGTGGAGATTGTTCCAAAAAACCTGGTTAAAAATCCCCTGGTCAAGGGTAGCGTAAAAGGTGAAATAACGGTGCAGCGTCAGTAGGAGGCTAAGTATAAAAAATGTACTTACTAACCAAACAAGCAACCGCAAACCCGGTGTTTGTCGTAACTTTACAAACATGGCTCACCCATCAACAAATCACGCCAAAACGAAAGTCTGATTCGCGTATTGTATAGCTTTTGGTTAGTCATTGGGGAATGGGGGATTGGGGAATAGTAGTGACGGCGTTGCATAAATCCGAGATGATTTTCGTGGTTTTGTGGGATGGGCGTCTCGCCCGTCCCTTAAATTTCTAGGGCGGACTTATTCTAGGGCGGACTTATTCTAGGGCGGACAAGATGTCCACCCCACAAGAAAAATCCCAAGATGGAAGCAACGCCATAGTGATGTGAATAGTAGCGCTAGTGAATAGTAGCGCTAGTGAATAGTAGGGACTGGTGAATAGTAGGGACTGGTGAATAGTAGCGCTAGTGAATAGTCCCCCATTACCCAGTCGTGCTAGAACAGTTGCAAAATAAATGCAGTTTGTTGTTCCAGCCTTCCATGCCTTACTTACTTGCTGACGTCCAAAACTTGCTGAGTGAACTTATCGCCAAATACTCCCGGCGCGTAGATTACCTGATTATTCGTCTGGAAGAAGCCGAAGGGACTGATATTTTGTTGCGCGGTGACAAGGTGGAAACCCTCAGCGAAGCCATATCAATCGGAGGACAAGTCCGTGCTTGCTACAAAGGTGGTTGGGGGTTAAGCAGCTTTAACCAACTAGATACTATTCACGATCGCATCGCAGAAGCCATCACCGCCGCTAGAATAGTTGGGGATGAGCAAACCTTACTGGGGCAGGTAACCCCAGTGCAAGCGGTTTGTCAGCTTCCCCTGACAGGAACTGACCCCCGGAAAATTTCTTTGGGTCAGAAGAAAGAATTGTGCGATCGCTACACTGAACTGTTGAAATCTGCCAACGCCAAAATTACCACTACTTCCGTGCGCTACAGTGATAGCGCTCAACGGGTAATCGTTGCTTCCTCGGAAGGCACCCTGATAGAACAATCTTGGGTGGATATGGAAATGCGCTTTGCTGCCACTGCTAGAAATGGCGACACCGTGCAAACCGGAAGAGAAACCACCGGTTCGCGCAAAGCCTTTGAAGATTTAACTAGTTTAGATGAACAAGTCACCAGTGCAGCCCAAAGAGCCGTAGCAGCCTTATCTCTACCCTCCGTCAAGGGGAACACCTACACCGTCGTCATCGACCCGATTCTCAGCGGTTTATTTGTTCACGAAGCCTTTGGACACCTTTCGGAAGCAGACATGGCTTATGAAAACCCGGACGTACTGGAAGTGATGACCCTTGGACGCCGCTTTGGTTCAGAGGAATTGCAAATATTTGACGGTGCTGCCCCAGAGGGACATCGCGGTAGTTATTTTTACGATGATGAAGGCACTCCCGCCACCACCACCCAATTAATTAAAGATGGGGTATTAGTAGGGCGTCTGCATTCCCGCGAAACCGCAGGTAAATTAGGCGAAGCTGCTACAGGTAATGCCCGTTGTCTCAATTACCACTTTGCCCCGATTGTGCGGATGACTAATACCTGGATTGAACGGGGTAAAACCCCAGTTACTGACTTGTTTAGCGACATCAAAGAGGGAGTATATGCACGTAACTGGCTGGGGGGAATGACCAACGGGGAAATGTTCACCTTTAGCGCTGGGGAAGCCTGGATGATTCGCAACGGCAAAATTGCCGAACCAGTGAAAGATGTAACGCTTTCCGGTAACGTATTCCAAACCCTCGCTGATATTGAAGCCATTGGGGATGATTTTTACTGGGATGAGTCTGGTGGTTGCGGTAAGGGAGGACAGAATGGTTTACCTGTGGGTTGCGGTGGTCCTAGTTTGAGAATTCACAACGTGGTTGTGGGTGGTGAAGTAGCTGAATAACCCTTCGCTTCTTCGTGTCTTCGTGGTTAATTTTTTGAACCACGAAGAAGCGAAGAACACGAAGATTTTTTTATATGGCTGCATCTACCTGTTTCAACAGCATTTCTAAACTAGAAGAATTATCCAAAACCACATTAGCACGCGCTACTTTTTCTGCCAGAGGTAATTGACTATTAATCCGCGCTTGTGCAGCTTCTAAAGTTAAATTATTCCGCTGTATCAATCTTTTTAACTGCTGTTGTTCACTACAAATCACTACCCAAATTTCCGTCACAGAATCACTCATCCCAGCTTCAAATAATAACGGCACAACCCACACCACAGTTGGTGCAGACAACTCTGCCATTTTGTTAATAAATCTCTCTCGCACGTAAGGATGAATTAACTGCTCTAACCATTGACGTTCTGAGGGATTATTAAAGATAATTACCCCCAATTGCTGACGGTCAAGACTACCATCTGCCAGCAAAATTTTCCTACCGTAACGCGCAGCTATTTCTTGAAGTAATGGCGAACCTATAGATACGGCTTCTCTAGCATAAATATCTGCATCTAAAATCGTTAAATTGTATCTTTCAGCTAAATAATTTGCCACAGTTGTTTTACCTGTGGCTATACCTCCAGTTAAACCAATAATTCGTTTAGTCATTAGATAGAATAATTCGTAATTTAAGTTTCGCGCCAAGACGCAAAGACGCAAAGGGTTTCTTTGCTTCTTTCTATCTTTGCGTGAGATTATCGTACCCTGGAAGCAGTAAAAGCCGTAACCTGCCGTTTCATAGCAATCAACGCAACCCCCAACACTAACAGCAACCCCCCACTCAGCGCATAAGTCAACCCCAAACCCACCTTAAAACTTACCGGCTGGGCGACAATAGGAGAGAGAAATTGTCCCAGAAATAACGAGGTAGAAAGCCCTCCCAAAGCCCTCCCCCGCACTGCGTCAGGTACACTAGCAGATACCCACACTGTCATATTCGGCATCAACAGCCCCAATCCCAAACCCGCAGTTGCTAACCCTAGCAGTATAAGTGCATAGCTGTTCATTAAACCAATGATGCTGTAACCGATACCCATCAAAGCGAAGATGAGGGGTAAAATGCTTACAAAATCTAACCGTGTTTTCACCTTGCCATAACTTAGAGAAGCAAAGGCACTAAATAAGCTACAAATGGCAATAGCCATGCCACTTTGGGCAGGAGTAGCTTTGGTTAAGGTTCGGAGATAGAAGGGTAACTCTACGGGAATCAGATAAAAAATGACCTGACTGAGAGTAGTAATTCCATACACAAGTATCAGTAGCTTTGTGGGTATCTCTGGGTTACTGTTCACTTGATTTCCCCCCTGGGGTGTATTGGGGTTGTCACGCTGTGGTTCAAAGATAAATATCAGCATCAACGGCAGCAATAGCCAAGAGAACAGATAAATTAAGAACGGGTAACGCCAACTCGTCTCCGCTAAGGAACCTCCAGCCGAGAGAAACAGCACTCCCCCTAGCCCCATGAATGCTGCTTGCAAACCCATGAAAGTTGCTCGTGCTTGTCCGATATAGTAATCTGCAATCATCGTTGTCGCACTCACCATCACCCCAGCGACAGCCAAACCCAGCAAAGCACGTCCCCCTAATATGGCGAACAGGGAATTCAGGACAAAGCCAGAACCCCCAGCGAAACCGTACAGCAAAGCGGAAGCAACTAGTAAAGGTTTGCGTCCCAAACGGTCTACAATTATTCCGGCGATGGGTGAACCAATGACAATAAACAAAGCTGGAACTGTCAGCACCAGTCTCACCCACAATTCTACATTCCCCGTCCCGGCAAAATGGTCTTGCATGGCGGGCAGACAAGGCGCTATAGTTGCACCTGCCATTATTCTCAGGGTACTAGCGGCGAGTAAGGTGGCTTTGGTGAGCAGAGAGTTAGGATTTGGCTGTGTCATAGATATTTATCTTATTTACACTGAGGTATGGGCACAGAGGTAATTTTGTATGGTTGCGACTCCCGATGCTAGCTATATCTCAAAAGAAGAATATCTCCTGCTAGAGGAGAAGAGTCCGATTAAACATGAATATCGTCAAGGACAGGTTTACGCAATGGCAGGAGCAAGTAATGTTCATGTGTCAATTGCTGTCAACTTAGTGACAATGTTGAGAAATCACGTGCGTGGTAGTGGTTGTCGTGTTTATACATCGGATACAAAGGTAAATATTGAATCTCTTGATACCTATTACTATCCCGATGTGGTAGTTAGTTGTGACCAGCGAGATAGGTCATTTAAGAACTTTCTGCGTTATCCCTGCCTAATTATAGAAGTCCTATCTGATACAACTGAAGCATTTGACAGAGGTGATAAATTTGCAGATTACCGCAATTTAGAGACACTCCAAGAATATGTATTAGTCAGTCAAACCCGTAAACGAGTGGAATGTTTTCGTCGTAACACTGAGGGTCTATGGGTGCTTTATTCCTATGGGGAAGGGGATAAAATTCATCTTGCAACGGTAAATTTTGAGTGTGCTGTGCTAGATGTCTATGAAGATGTGGATTTATCCCCTCCTCCCCAGCTATAAAGGGATTCTCGACGAAAGGAAGAATTATGTAATTACTAGTTATATTCAGCAAGTCGCTAATTACCAATTACAAATTATTCAGCCATATTCCTTAATTAATTTCAGTGCCATTTCGCTATCCACTGGTTCAGAAAACAAAAATCCCTGTCCATATTCGCATTCCATTGATGCTAATTGTGACAAATGTTCTTGTTTTTCCACACCTTCAGCAATCACATCCATATCTAATGTATGTGCTAGGGTGATAATTGTCCGGACAATTTCTGAGCTTTCATTGTCATTTCCCATGCGGTTGACAAAAGAACGGTCAATTTTTAAAGTATCAATGGGCAGTTGATGCAGTCGAGCTAAAGATGAATAACCCGTGCCAAAATCATCAATTGAAAGTTTAATGCCCAGGGATTTTAACTGCTGTAGCATATTAATTTCTAAAGATGTATTGTCCATCATCACGCTTTCAGTGATTTCTAATTTTAAATTGTTGCCATTAATTCCTGTTTCTTGGATAATTCTATCTATGCGTTCAATTAATCCCAACTGTGACAGTTGCAATCCGGAAAGATTGACACTCATCGTTACAGATAGAGGATGAGATAATTGTTCTTGCCAAAGACTCATTTGACGACAAGCTTCCCACAGTACCCAGCGGTCAATCCAACTAATTAATCCCGTATCCTCTGCTAAGGGGATAAACTCTGTCGGAGAAATCAAGCCTTTAGTAGGGTGAAACCAACGCACCAGTGCCTCAAAACCACTGAGTTTTCCAGTAACAATAGATATTATTGGTTGATAGCAAACTTTAAACTGCTGCTGTTCAATAGCCCGCAATAAATCGGTTTCTAGCTGCAAGCGCTCGACGGCGCCATAATGCATAGTAGGGTGAAAAACTACGTGACTTCCTTTCCCCAGTCGTTTAGCATGATGCAAGGCTGTGTCAGCAGCTTGGAGAAAATCCTCTGGAGAGTCGTAACTCAGAGAACCAGAAACAATCCCAATACTAAGATTAGAAAATACTTCGCAGCCATCCAGGTTTAAAGGTAATTTCATCTGGTGATGAATGCGGTCAGCAATTTGAATAGCTTCTTCGAGGTTATTAATATCTGGTATCAGAATCGCAAACTCGTCAGAACCAACACGTGCTAGGGTATCCTGGGAACGCAGACATATCCCTAACTTCTCTGCGGAAGCTACTAGCAAATCTTCCGCTACCCGGTGTCCGAGACTGTATTTTACAATTTGGAAGCGGTCTAAATCTAACAATAAAATGGCAAATAAGCTGTTTTGCTCCGTCAATCTTTTGTTAATTGCAGTTTGCAACCGTTCGACAAACAACACGCGGTTAGGTAGTCCCGTCAGAGCATCATAAAATGTCCGCTGTCGCATTTGCGCTTCTGCGTCTACGCGATCGCTAATATCTGTAATCGTCCCCACATAGCCAGAAACTTCCCCCCCCTTTCCTGTTTCCGCTACTGCTTGACAAAAGACCCAAATTATTGAGCCATCGGGATGTTTGACGCGATATTCTATCTGCAACACCAGGTTTTCTCGGATTGTCTGATGCCATGTCTGTAAAAAGCGGTGTCTGTCTTCTGGATGTAAGCTGATTATCCAACCATCTGCTAGCGATTCCTCCGGCGTCAATCCCGTCAAATCACACCAGCGCTCATTAACATATATACAATCTCCCACCGCATTAGTACGGAATATCCCCACGGGAACAACTTTTGCCAGGGTATGATAACGGCGCTCGCTTTCCCTGAGTTCTTGTTCTGCTTGGTGTTTTTGGGTGACATCTTGCGCCATTAACAAAAAGCCAATAATCGTGCCATCGGCTTGTTTGAGTGGTGTATTTTGCCACTCGCAGATAATCCGGCGTCCTACTTTAGTTATGTTTTCGTAAACACAGTTTGTCCGCATATCCCCAGCTTTCAGCCGCTGTAAAATCTTGTCTACGCGGGGTCGATTTTCCGGAGGTACAATTAAATCAGGTAAAAATGCCCCCAAGACTTCGGCTTTGTGATAACCAAAGATTTTTGCTGCCGCTGGGTTCCAATCTGTACAACGAAAGTTTTTATCCAGGAGAATGCAAGCGATCGGCATCCGGTCAATTTGCAGTTGCAAGACCTCTTGCAGTTGTTTGGTGGTTTCATAAAGCTGAGCATTCAAAATTGCCATCGTGCAGCGTTCGGCGGTGATTTCCAACATATGCAGCACCCGTTCGTTACGGGGACGGACGCTACACCAATCTACATGCAGAACACCCACTAAGGAGCCGTGACGTTTTAGAGGTACCCCCAACATCGAGCGAATGCCACGCTCTTTAACCGCGTGACTAGCAATTAGTGGGTTAGCTTGGGCATCTTCCAAGTATAGCGGCTGCATGGTAGCGGCAATTGTCCCAGCAAAGCCTTCCCCAATAGCAACAGCGAAACAAGAGCGCAATTCTTCCTCTAGCCCAATACTGGCACGGACAGCGAGCTTAGGTGGTTCCCCTGGTGAGGAACCTTGATTTTCTGCCAACAAAATCACTGCAGTATCCGCATGGGTGACTTCCACAATCCGTTGCAGCAGTACGTCCAGCAGTTGTTCCAGATTCAAAGTGCTGATAGCATTGGCTGTCACCTTGCTCAAGGCTGCTAAGTCTTCCCTTTCCCGTTGCAGTTGCTCAAATAATCTATTCCGTTCTCTGAGAGCAAAGGCTCGTTCGGTGATGTCAATCAATGTCCCAGAGATACCAATAATTTTACCATCAGGAGCTAAGGTTAATCGGGCATTAAATTCCATCCACCGATAGTTGTCGTCCCAGTCAGTTTCTGGTAAGATTTTCTCGTCATCACATTCTCTGCCAGCTTTAGTTAGGCATCTCACCTCGTAGCGAATGTAATCTTTTTCCTGAGAAACCAGTGCTTGAAATTCTCTTAAAGCGGATTCTTGGTCATCAGGATGGATAAAATCCCAGACATTCCTACCGATAGTTTCTGCCAGGGAAAACCCGGTAATTTCTGTCCATGCTGGATTGAGAAACATCCAAACGCCGGTTTCATCAGTTTGAAACAGTACTTCTTTGAGGTTGTTGACAACCGAACGATACTGCTTCTCCCGCGATCGCAGCGTTGCTTCTGCCCAATTCCGCCGCCTGTTTAACTGTTGCAGCGATGCAGCCATTGTATCAAAGGCATGTGCTAGCTGGCTGAGTTCGCCATATTTGTCAGATAATCCTGTGCGGACGCTCAAATCACCAGCGCTTAACTTTTGTGTTGCTACAAGTATAGCTCTGACTTGCCGCAACACAAACAATTCGCTGCCCACAAGAGCGGTAATCATCCCTAAAATGGCAACTACCCCCAACCCAGTCAGTTTCAGGGCTAATGTCTTGTCCGCTTCCTTTGCACTCTCGATTAATTGCTCTTGACTATGGGAAGTCAGTCTAGTCAGATGTAAACCATGTTCCTGCACCAATCTTATTTCTGGCTGGCGCGAATCTATGTTACTATAAAGGGCTAAC
This sequence comes from Nostocaceae cyanobacterium, assembly GCA_035285345.1. Classification (GTDB taxonomy): domain Bacteria; phylum Cyanobacteriota; class Cyanobacteriia; order Cyanobacteriales; family Nostocaceae; genus JAYKJH01. Next base: position 9,485 of record JAYKJH010000103.1, read on the forward strand.
CCAAAAGCTGGAATTAAAGCGAGTAAAATTAATAAAATTAAGCGGCAGCGTAAACTACTTATAGCAGTACACAGCCAGAGAACAATTTTTTTAGATTCACCAGCGCCTATATCTGGTGCTATTTCCTGCTCTTGTAGCTGATTATCTTCTGCTTGATTGTCAGGCATCTCCATTAGGGACTGGTTATGCCTTCGCGTGGGAGTATCTACAGACACTCTAGGTGTTAAGGAACTTTCACCGCCAGAAGTACGCGAACGTAAACGCATAGGTAATTCCATCCCCAGCCTCTATCTGTGTTTTATAGTTTGAGTAGTTGACAATAGTTACATGTATAAAATATAATTTTAATTAGGTATAAAACCTGTTGCTGTCCAATTCGGCTTTTAGTTATCTTTGATATTGCAGACGAAAAAAATTTCATAGTAAGCTAACAGTTGTTAGAAAATAAAATTGTTTGTAAGAATCTACTTGGTAGATTTACTTAATCTACCCAGGTGTACAAGATTACCTCTGGCATTTTAGTTGTTTTCTTATTTAAACCCCGCCCTTAAGGGCGAGGTCTTATACTAGCTGAATCAGATAATACTGAGTCAGAAATTACAAGGCGCAACTAACATGGGCGTTGCTAAATTTAAGTCTAATTCTTTGGTTTAGGGACGTGACTTGCTAAGTCTCGCAAAAGATTTTTTTTCGAGATTTTGTGAATCGGGAACCAAATTTCATGTCTCAAATTAGCAACGCCTTAATTGGGCATTTCTTATGCTGTATCTTACGTTATCAGGCAAGAACAAGTAAGCGCAACTTGATACATAAAATATTTACGGTATTAATAATCTCCCCACTGTTGTTACTAAGTAGCAATTAACAACATTTTAGCGAGTTACAGTTGTCAATTGCTTTAAGTATAAATATCTTTAGTGTCATAGTAGCTGGTTATGAGCTACTTGTACGAGAATTAATGAAAATATATTCAGGAAAATATATTCATAAAAATATAAGTTTTTTCCCACTCCCCAGTCCCTAATCAATCATGAGCGCTGAGAAGCCCATTTCACAAGTGCTGCGGTTAACCCGTCTAAGGTATATTCCTCAGCCTCTATGTCCACCCGTCCCAGCAAAGACAGACAAGTTTTCGAGGTTTGCGGACCAATAGAAGCAATACAAACACCATGTAATTTAGATTTTACTGTGACCAGATCCTGATGATGATTATTTATTCCCGAAAATAAATTTTCTATCAAGGAACAAAAATTTTTCACGGTTTTGGAGCTAGCAAAAGTAATTGCATTGACGCTACCTTCCAACAGAACTTTCTTAGCTGCGGGTGGGATATCTGTGGGAATGGAAGATTCATATGCAGCTACTTCCAGCACATCGGCACCTTGGGTAGTTAATTCTTTGACCAAAACGTCCCGTCCTCCAGTTTCAACCCTGGGGAACAGAACTTTTTTCCCCATCAGGGTTTCTGGGAAATTTGCTACTAAGGAATCTGCCACAAAGTTGGGGGGAATAAAATCAGCACAGAGGGAACGTTGTTGGAGACTTTGGGCAGTTTTTTCTCCCACTACAGCAATTTTAACTGTGGCTAAACTCCGGGTATCTTGACGGTGGAACAATAGCCGTTCAAAAAAGTAGTCAACCGCATTGTTGGAAGTGAGAATTAACCAGTCAAACTCAGCCAAGTGAGCGATCGCACTATCCAAAGCGGCCCAACTCGAAGGCGGTACAATTAACAGTGCAGGCATTTCTACGACATTTGCTCCTAGCTGGGTCAGTGTAGCACTAAATTGACTCGACTGTCCCGCAGCACGAGTAACCAGGATAGTGTTTCCCAACAGAGGGGTGGGGGAGTGTTTAGGGAGTGGAAATGATTCTGGAGATGTCATGGGGGAATTTTCTGCCCTGAATAGTTTTACAGCATCATTGTCCACCTTCGCGGGTACTTGTAAATAGGTACGTAACCCGACGACCTCACCGACAACAATTACAGCCGGTGAGAGCGATACTCCTGTGGTTTGCTGCACAATAGTCCCTAATTGACCAGTCCAGATTTGTTGTTGGGGAGTACCACCCCAGCGGATGACAGCAACTGGTGTATGGGGAGAACGTCCGTGACGCACCAGTTGATGGACAATTTCCGCCAGATTTTTCCCACCCATTAAAATTACCAGCGTGTCCAGTCGAGACAGCGCTTCCCAATCTAAATCATCCGGTTGGTGAGCAGTTAACACCCCAAAACAACGACTCATCACCGGGTCGGTCAGTGGAATTCCCGCTAGTAGAGGTGCAGCTAATGCGGAAGAAATCCCCGGTACGACTTCAAAATTACACCCCGCTGCAATTAATGCTTCAATTTCCGCAGCACTGCGTCCAAAAATAAACGGATCGCCAGATTTTAGGCGAATAACTTGTTTCCCTTCCTGACAATATTGCACTAACAACTTGTTAATTTCTATCTGGTTTGTGCTGGGTTTACCACCGCGTTTCCCGACATCCAGATGCAAACAATGATATGAGACTAGCTGTAATAATTGTCTATCTACTAGAGCATCATACACTAACACCTCAGCTTGTGCCAAAAGCTGATGCGCTCTGACAGTAAGATAGGTGACATTGCCAAGTCCAGCACCTACTAAATAAACTTTGCCCAGTCTTTGAGTCATGATTGCCTTTGCTGACATCTTGCACCATTTGATTGGCAGCGTAGGGTGGGCAGTTCTGACATATATAAACATGACTGTTTGAAGTCACAGTGATAACTGCCCACCCTACAAAATTCTATCAACTTACCTGTTGCAAATAGATTAACCTGATTGTGAGTTCATTTTTTGCAAAATTTGCTCAATTTGTGCTGCTTTTTCCGGGTTACGCTGGGTCTGGAATAAATCTCTAGCTTGTTGCAGAGTAGAAATAGCTGCTTCTCGCTTTTCTTGCTGCATCAGCACCTTCGCTAATCGCAAGTAAGCATCGACATTTTTAGGAGAGTTAGCAATGACATCTTGAAAAATTTGACTCGCTTCCTCTAATTTATTTTGTTGTAATAGAGAATCTCCTAATAACAACCGCACCATATCATTAGTAGAATTCATCGCAATTACTTTGCGAAAAGCTGCTTCAGCCCCTGAATAATCTTGTTGTTGATAAAGATTAACTCCTTGCTGATAAGAATCGGAAGTAATTATAGTCTTCCAAAGAAAATATACCAATGTAATCAGAATACCACTAACTAACCCAATCGCTACAATCGAGATTATGGGATAATTTTCTAACATTTTTATCACTCCAATATTTATTGGTGCAATGGAAAATTTCCGAAGACACTCTCCCCTGGTAGGGGTAGGGTCTATTATGTACCTTCAAACATCCTCTAAATCATTCGTGTAATACCATTTCACTTTATAGATGATACAAATATCTTGCCAAGGGCGGGAAAACCCCGCCTCGGAGAGCAAATAATATGTATCACTATTTTCCTGGATTGGTATAACCCTCTCCCCTAGGGAGAGGGGTAAGGGGTGAGGGAGAAAAAATTACCTCAAAACACAAGCGGCTGGGAAAATGAGATATTCAAGATAAAACAGTTTCCAGATGAATTGATAACAACTGGCAATCGAACTTTTATCTTGTAAATCCACTGCCCGACTGCGCCACCACATCAAAGCTAACAAACCTAAATGGGTGCTAATTAAGAATAACTGATTTACTCCAGCAATCGCAGATAAACCAGCCAAAATCATGACCAAATAACAAGCATTCAACACCCAAAGCGCCAGATTAAAAACCGCTTTTTGACCCAGTTTGATGGTAAAAGTAGTGATGTTGTATTGCCGATCGCCTTCCATATCAGGAATATCTTTAAAGATGGCAATCGCAAAGGTAAACACCAAAATAAACAGTGTCAGTGCCCAGACAGCCGGGGGTATTGATTGCTGATTTTTTAACACCCAAGTAAAGTGCAGAAACAATCCTAAATTAACAATTGTTCCCCGGACGCCAAAAATACACAGAGCCGCCCAAAAAGGGAAGCGCTTCAAGCGAATTGGTGGTAAAGAATAGGCGGTACCAATGGCTAAACTCAAACCAACCATCCCCAATAAAAATGGACCCAAGAGCCATGCCAACACCAGAGCCAAAATCCCCGTAATTCCCACAATTATTTGTCCGGTTTGGCGGGAAAATTCCCCAGCCGCTATAGGTAAATGAGGCTTATTAATCCGGTCAATTTCTACATCTTCTAGTTGGTTCAACCCTACAATGTAAATATTGCCAGACAAACAGGCAATCCAGGCTCCCAAAACAGGTAATAGAGTGGGATTAGTATTACCCAGAGCAACTGCAATGATATACAGTCCCCACACACTCAAACTAGTACCAATAATCGTGTGGGGTCGGGAGAATTTCCAGAAACTGTATAGGGGATTGGGTAATGGGTAATTGGTAATGGGTAATGGGGAATTGGGAGTATCACTCATCCTTTGCTCTCCTCTGTTGTTTTGGGGTTCTTGGTAACAAGGGTGGTTTTTTACTTATTTCCACACAACAATCCAAATCGAATCAACCCCCGCTGATAACCGCGACTCATCAAACCCAAAGACAAAGCACCGCGAATTGTACTCCAACCAGAACGCAATAAGCCGAAAATTGCTTGGGGATTGAAAGCGGAATCAATCACCACATTCCAAAATGGTGCCACCGCGTCAGACCAGTCCGCTGTGCGAATATTTTGTAATCTTAAAGCACGCGCGATCGCTTCATATTCTGGCAAGGAAATCACATAAGGTAAACAATACACCTGATATATATCTTGCAAATGTTTCACCTCATCCGCTGTCAGTGGCGCCTCATCCGTGGGACGATGGCACCACGTCACCATAATCAAAGTTCCACCTGGTTTAAGGACACGGTAGCATTCTTGCATAAACTGAGTCTTATCCGGCATATGCTCACCGCTTTCCAACGACCAAACCAAGTCAAAAGTATTGTCAGCAAAAGGCATATTTTGGGCATTTGCAACTAGGAACTGAGTCCTATTGCTCAATCCTGCAGCCTCTGCTCTTGCTGTTGCTCTTGTTGCTTGTACTGGACTGAGTGTAATCCCAGTAGCTCTAGCGCTATATTTATCCGCTAGATATAGCGTACTACCCCCGATGCCGCAACCGACATCTAAAATATTCTCAGGGTTAGTCAAACCAACCCCTACTTGTGCCCATTGCAGGATTTCTTCAATCAAATCAATTTGTGCCTGACGCCGGTCTTTTTTTTCCGTCCCATCTGCACCATAGTAACCGTGGTGCATATGTTCACCCCACACCTGCTCCCACAAACCGGAAGAAGCATCGTAAAAGTGCTGAATTCGCTGATATAATG
>JAYKJH010000104.1:0-66593 GCA_035285345.1 Nostocaceae cyanobacterium
CGATAAACTCCTCAACAATGACCTCATCTGCACATTCAAAGGCTGCTTTCAAAGCAGCATCATAGCTTTCCATATCTTTAACTAAAGTCACTCCCATAGAGTTATCTGAACTCGCTGGTTTGACAACGGCTGGGGGCTTAATTGTGGGAATATCCCCAGGACGGAGCAGTTCTCCATGAGGTACTTTAACACCTGCAGCGGCTACAATCGCTTTAGTTCTGGCTTTGTGAGCAGCTAAAGCCATCACCTCTGGGGGATTACCCACATAAGGTATATTTAACAAATCAAATAGTGCGCGATAGTGGGTCATTCCGGGAATGCAAAACATTTGTGGTAACATCACATCAATGTTTTGTTTTATCAGGAAATTTAGGGCATCACCGAGGCTAAGGGGTTGTGCATCTGCGATGTCTTCTTGAGTTAAAGATGCAGGAAATCGCCAGTGACCATCGGGTGTAATATAAGCAATCCGAAAGTCATAAAGCGCGGGATTTGTTGTTGCTGCAAGACTGTCTTTGGCATAAAGACGTGACAAATCGCAGTAAAATTCATCGCAGGCAGATCCAACTAAATGAAGAATACGAAGCACGGACACAGATAGGCTCCTAGAATTAAAAAATCAACAATAATTAACAACTGGTGAAATTGTTAAATTTCCTAGTCTCCGCCTAACTCCACTAATTTCCCAATGTTGAAATCAATTCTCACCCAATCTTTTAATTGCCGTAAACTATTCAGTAAAAGCAAAGTAATTTGCCAGTGAGGTACTGTTAAAAATGGCAGAGGGTCGTTGACTTGAAAAATAGCATCTTTTCCCTGAAAAACTTTTTGCATCCAGGCTTGTAAATCTGACCATGACCTAATTTCATTCAGTCGCCACATTTCATGGTAGATCCAATAGGTCGGCTTACTATCTGGAAGGGGTACAATCGGCGGTTCGTTCTCATCCTGACTATCTTTTAAATAAGCATCTGCTAATCCTGGATGGTTGTAAAACATTGTAATCGCCGAATGCGTCCGAGGATTGCATTCAATCGGATAGATATTACCGTTTTCGGCTTGAATGAAATCAAAGGAAATTTGTCCAGTTAAGTTTAATTCTTTGACAAATTTCTCAATCCATGTATATATTTTAGGGTTCTCAATGTGTTCATAATTAACCTGGAAAGCAGAAGATTTAGAACAGCAGTGAAGTCTAATTTTTCCGTTGCGAACTGTACTGTGAGTGCAATATTCTTGTCCAGTAATGAACTCTTGCATCATCCAGGGGTTTTCCGGGCTGATAGGCAGATTTTTAACATAATCTGCCATTCCTGCAAAGGGGAATCTAGTTAAGTCGAGACGAGAAACTGAATTGTAACGAATGCTTTTGAGAATATACTGACTGCCATCGGCTGCAAAGTCAAAATCCAGGACTTGTTGTGGATCTGTAATCAAGAAGGATTTTGGTGCTGACAATCCAAAAGAACGCGCTTTCTCACACAATGTGAACTTATTATCTAACATCTGAGTGATGTCAGGTGCAAAGTGGATAATTTCGCAGTAGGGAGATAGAAAAGTTCCCGCTACAGAGTCATAATAGCTAGCAACTGGACTGGATACGGGAATAAAGACATTTATTCCCTCTTTTTGCACAATTTTTAGTAACTCTTGATAATAACCATTGGCATCTTTTTCCGGTGCTGGTACTGTATAAAATCCTGTAACAGCATTAGAAAATTTATGACCGGATAGCCAATATTTATGGGTTTCAACTAAAAATACCCGGTGTCCAGCTTGGTGAAAAGAACGAGCCAGTTGCAGTGCTTTTGTCATTTTACCCCCCGTAATCAAGATGTTTTTGGGGTGTTCGTTAACGATGCGCTCACGAAATGGCGAAGTTACCCAACTTGCTATGAGGGAGACAAGAACAATAGCGCAATTTATCGGCAAGGCAATTAACAGTAAAGTTAGAGTGCCGAGATTTTTTAGGAAAGCATTCATCGGTAGATTATTCCTCAGTCTGGGTTGACTATGTTAATGCCGGAAAAAATCGGGAGGCTGCACTCCAGTAACGAGAATCAATGGTTTGTAGTAAGCACTTCAGTGCTAAGAATAAGCGTTAAAACACTTACTACAAACCTCAGATTAGAGTAAGTCCTAAATATATCTACTTGCGGTGAATGATTGTTAGACCATCTCGCAATGGGAGTAACACTTGTTCCACCCTGGGGTCATCAGCCACAGTCCGGTTAAATTGAGCGATCGCTTCTCCGTTAGCAGTGCGTTGCTCTGGTGGTAAATAGGGTTGTCCCTGTAGTAAGGTGTTATCCACACAGATAATCCCACCGGGAGCTAAGAGTTCCCTATCGAGCAGCATCTGGAAATAATCGATGTACTCGCGCTTATCCGCATCAATGAAGACCAAATCGAAGGATGCTTGCTGTGCTGCTAATTTTTGCAATGTTTCCAAAGCTGGAGCAACTTCTATCTGAATTTTGCTGCCGTCGGGAGAGTTATCAAAGCATTTGCGAGCAAAGTCTGCTACATATTCATCGACCTCACAAGCGACTATGTACCCATCTGACGGTAAAGCTTCTGCCATTGCTAATGCTGAGTATCCGGTGAACATCCCAATTTCTAGGATGTGCTTTGCACCAGTCATCTGCACAAACATCTTCAGAGTTTGTCCCTCAATGTGTCCAGAGAGCATCTCTTGCTCCAATTGACGCACTGTTTCGCCATCATCAAAGCGTTGGCTCCAATCTTCCTCGGCTGTTTTCTGAGCTAAGGTAGCTAGGGCTGGTGATTTGGGGGTCGTACATTCCTCTAGATAGGGGTCTAATCCGGCAGCTAGTGCTAGCGCTTGCTGCAGAGATACCATCAGAGTATCTGGGACGTTGAGTTGTTGTGCTGTCTGAACAATATCCTCCAGCTTTTGGGCTAAGATACCCAGAGGAGTCACAGGTCTGGCAGCTTTCGGAGTCGTTAGTTGCTTACTCATCGCCAAACTCTACTCCAGACCGAGGTCGCTGAGATACATTTCCTGACCTTTACCGCCGTCTGGTAAGGAAGAACATACCTGCTTGTGGCTAGCGACAGATGCTTGCAACAACTGTGGCGAAATTTCCTGAGCATAATCGCACGAACCAATACCTGTTGGTAGTGCAGCCCACAGACCCCCCTGTCCGCGCTTGCGACGCATATTCTTTTGACCTTCAATCATTAAGTCAATATCTTCCAAGATGGGATGGTAGACAGATAGTCCCAGAGAGCGACACAAAGCAATGATGCGATCGCGTTCTGTTGGTTTGAGCCAGCCGATTTCAACAGCGATAGTCGCACCAAACGCCATCCCAATGGTGACAGCATGACCGTGCATCAACTTAGCAACAGGTTCAAAGCGCGGACTCCAAGTGTGACCATAGGAGTGGGGACGGTCTTGATAAGTCTCGAACATGTTGGTTCCTTCATGTTTCATGTAGGAATACAACGCCCGATAGATGACTTCATCAGCGATTTTCGCCAGTTTCTCATCTCCCCCCAGGGTGGCAAAGTGTGTTTCCACCAATTGGGAACCGTATTGTTCCAATAACTCAAACAGTTCCGGGTCGTCGGTGACTGCCATTTTGATAATTTCTGCCATCCCGTTGCGGACATGACCTGTCGCTAGAGTGCGGAAGAAATTCCGGTCTACCAGGGTCAGCACTGGAGGATGATAGGCTCCCAGACTATTTTTGAATTGGCTGCCATTGGTACAGGTGCGGGGTGAGGGACCTGCATCTATCGCAGCAACAACGGTCGTTCCTACCATGACGTAAGGAGTACGTCGGTGGTGTAGGGAACAAGCAAGCCCTGCAACATCACTCAGAACGCCGCCGCCAACCACGAGTACAGGTTCGTTGCGCGATACATCACAGCCGTCTTTACCGAGAAATTTCAGCAAGCGGTGGACGGTATCAGGAGTTTTGTCAGATTCCCAAGCGCGACAAACAACTAATTCCAGAGGAATTTCATAATGCTCAAAGTAGCGCCGCAATTGCTCTCCGTAAAGCTCATCTACAGTCTGATCGACAATCGCCACGCAACGACTGTGACGGCTGTAAACCTCAGCTAGGGTGGGATTAGAAGGCTCGAAAACCCCATCTACCAACTTAACTTCCGCTTCGAGAGTATAGCTTGCACAGATGGAAAATGAGCGACCATCTCCACTAGCCGCGATTTCCCCAGTCCCTGTATACCACTCTGAAGTGCGATACTTCTCTGGGTGGTTGAATTTAATGATTTGCTCCGAGGACGAGATGCTCTTGAGATTTCCCGTCAGTGATTTTGGATTCGGCTGAGCTTGAACCATAGTTCTACCTGGGTAATAGTGCTTGTTTGGGACAGTCACAGACAACTCATACCGCATCCTTAAGATACAACAGCAATTCAAAAGCACAGGAAGCCCATGATTCCCCGATAGGGGACTCAGTTCGATTTCCCTGTTGTCATACTTATGGAGGAATGTTGTGGAATTGGTATTGCCTCTAATGGTGGAAGTTAAATCATCAACGGAGTAATAGAATAGCTGCAAATTGCTTTGCCCTATCCGTGGTTTATGACCCGCTGGTTTGATTTGTCAACTTCCAGCAACAGAATGGCTGACTCGACATAATCCATATGCAAATATAGCAAAATATGAAAGACATATAAAGTTTTATGTAAATTTATTTCTAAAGATATATCTACTTAAAATTACATAATATATTCTTGACAAATTTCAGCTATAAATGTAAAGACGTGTTCCCATTCTCTTGGGGTACAACAACCGTACAGATTTTGATTCTTATAGTGTTCTCTAACAGGATGTGGATTTGTCTTTTTAAGTCATTCTCGTAAAGTACACCCCACCTTTAAGGGCGGGGTCTAGGATTTTTTCAAGTAAATCTACTTATGATTGAGGGTGCGATACCTTCGGTGCTGCGCTTCACACAGATTACCTGTCTTGGGATTTATATAATTTTAATTAATATATCAAATAAAAATTGATTATAATATTTAAAGAATAAATCTGTAATATTGTCAAAAGAACCTGACATAATAAATCTCACACTACATAGTAGCAGTACTTTCAGCCTGCAGTAGATTAAGACTGGTGGAGAGGTATGACTAATTTAATTCATACCGTTGAAACCCTTGTAATTGCGTTGTCGATTGTCTGGAAAATCAACCCAAAAATTGCCAACTTAAGATAAACATTTTCGAGGAATTTGAATACGGTTGACAATTACAGGTATATGTGAATATTGCACCGGAGCAGATATTTTTGGATTTTTAGTCGATTATGTCGTTAGTTTGGGAAGAACACCTGGGATTGGACTGTCCAGACGCTATGCTGACGCAGATATTGAAATGGTTTCTTTAAGTTGCAATGCTCAGTTTATTGAAATTTACCTCATATGATTGGGAACCGCTATAGTTAAAAAACTAAGTTAAAAAACTAGTTCCCTATTCCCAAAGCACATATGTCGTCTGTACTGTGGCACCAGGAAAATTCAACGGCTTCTGGAACGATGCCGTCCCCCCAGGGGGAATGATACCTGGTTGAGCGTCAATGAACCCAGCGTCGAGAAAATTACCTTCGCTGTCTAAGACTTCGTAGTTAACTTTTACAGATTTTACTGATTTTCCAGTGTAATTGGTAACTAATCCGTCTAGTAATTTTCCCTTGACATTCACCCTAGTTATTGTGACGCCGCGATGACCCCCTGGTGCGCTTGGTATCGGCTGTTGACTACACAATTTACCAAGATTGAGCATCCTCCCATCATTAGTTTGCATGTAGCACAGCGGCTCATCCACTACGGGAGTAGAGGACAAAGCTTTTGTATGATTAATGACGATAATGCTGATGCTACTGAAGGCAAGGATAGATAAAGTAGAGAACGCAAGGCGATTCATAATAATTCTTAGTTAATAAAGATGAAAGCACAGAGTTCAACGCATGATAATTTATAACTTATAAGTTATACTTTCATCTTCCGAGAAATTACTAGCTTATAACTTATGTAGAATTAAGGTGAAAATCAACCTTACTAGAACACAGAGGACACAGAAAAATAAGAGTTTCAGAGGAGTGTAGTTAAAAAAAGATTTGTTCTACACTAGAGTTGTTTTTGTATCTTGTTCATAACTTCATATTTCTCGGTGTTCTCTTGATGACAGCTTTACCAAAAAAACTACCTCCCGGAAGCAGCGGTTTACCTGTCGTGGGTGAAACCATCTCTTTTGCCTTTAATAGAAATTTTGCAGCTAAACGCTATCGCAAGTATGGGTCGATTTTTAGAACCAACCTGGTTGGAAGACCAACGGCGGTTATGGTGGGACCAGAAGCGGCGGAATTTGTGCTTTCCAGCCACATGGAGCATTTTTCTTGGCGTCAAGGATGGCCGGATAGCTTTAAAATCCTCTTGGGGGAATCGTTGTTTTTGATGGATGGAGAAGAACACCGCCAAAAACGGCGCTTGATGATGCCTGCATTGCATGGTCCAGCTTTAGCAAATTATGTCGGTACAATGGATGAGATTACCCGTGCATATCTGCAAAAATGGGCAGCAAAGCAGGAATTTACCTGGTTTGAGGAGTTTAAACAGCTGACGTTTGATATTGCTAGTGAGTTATTGCTGGGTACAAAACCCGGTGCAGACTCTGCACGCTTGAGTCAGTTGTTTACTACCCTGACGAATGGGTTGTTTCCGCTCAATCCCTTACCTTTACCCTTTACTAAGTTTAGACGTGCGATCGCAGCTCGTCAGCAAATTATCCAGCATTTGCAACAAGTTGTGAAACAACGCCAACAAAACCCCACCAAAGATGCACTGAGTTTATTAATTCAAGCTAGGGATGAAGATGGTAACAGTTTGAGTGAAGAGGAACTGATTAACCAGTCAGTATTGTTACTCTTTGCTGGACATGAAACCACCACTTCAATGCTGACATGGTTGTGTACGGAATTAGCTCGTCATCCCGAAGTATTGCAACGCGCTAGGGAAGAACAATTAGAACTGCAAAAACAAGGGAATTTGAGTTTAGAACAATTGGGGCAAATGCCCTATCTAGAGCAAATTATATCGGAGATTGAACGGCTGCATCCGCCTGTGGGTGGTGGGTTTCGCGGTGTGGTGAAACCTTTTGAATTTAATGGTTATTATGTTCCAGCGGGGTGGATGGTGTTGTATTCTATTTTAGAAACTCATCGCACACCAGAAATTTATCCCCAACCAGAAACTTTTGACCCAGAACGCTTTAGTCCCCAGCGTCAAGAAAACAAACAGCGTCCTTTTAGTTTACTTGGTTTTGGTGGTGGTCCGCGCATTTGTATTGGCATAGCATTTGCGAAGATGGAGATGAAAATTGTTGCGGCTCATTTATTACGTGGCTATGATTGGGAACTTCTAGCTAATCAAAGTTTAGAAACAGCCCAGATACCTACTAGTCGTCCGCAAGATGGGTTAAGGGTGCGATTTCGGCGGATTGCATAAAATTCCTGGCAGAACATGCTTGGTTTGCAAACCGGGGTGTAATTTCGCGCCAAGACGCAAAGGAGCAAAGACGCAAAGCTACTAGTCGGAAACGATTCTTGTGGGGTGGACATCTTGTCCGCCGCAATTTTTTCCAGCCTGCTTATATAAGTGCTAACCAAAACAGTTGCAACTTCCCTCTAGATTTAGCCTCTGGTGAAGCTCAACCAGTTGCGCTAGTCGCTCCTGCTATTTCCAGCTAATCTTTTATCCCATTGAATTGCATTTTTTGGGGTTGTCAGTTGTCATTAGTAGCACCTATCGTTAGAAATGAACCACAGATGCACACAGATAGACTGATTTTTATCAGGTGCATCTGTGTTTAAGTAGCTAGACATATATAAAACTTCGTAGTTGTGCTATCTTCACGCAAGAGCGCAACTACAAGCCTTAAGCTTCAGTTTAATTATGTCTAGTTAGTTGTCTGTAGTTAATCTAATTAAATGCACATTAAATGCACAAAAAATTATGGCTACTAAAGTACTGCTAAATTTACCTGAAATAATTTCTCAAGGCTGGCAAAAAACAAAAGATGTAGTCACAGAATCAACGCAGAAAGTTACCGATTCTGTGCAAGAAACACTTAGTAAAGCTGCCAATACAGTAACCAGTGCAACTGATAAGGCAATTGATTCAGTTACTACAACTGCAAGTGATTCTCTGAATAAAGTTACCACCTCTATTGGGCAAACAACAAATGCTACAACAGAAGTAGTGCAAAGAGCTATTGCAAATTCTATTACTGATTGGTTGCAGACTCATCCGGCTTTTGAGCGCTTTTTCAATATGATAGGTTGGGGATTTAATCACCCAATTATCAGTGTAATAATTCTCCTGTTACTAATTGCGTTTCTTTGGAGTATTGTCCAAGGAATTAGTCGGTTAATTACCTTAGCTAGTTGGTCATTATTTTTAGTTCCTTTAAAATTACTCTGGGCTGGGGTAAAAGTTGGTTTTGTATATCTTGGTAAGTGGAGTGTCGTTGGTTTTAATCAACTTCGAGGTGTGAAACCTATAGCTGTTGAGGAAGAAACACCTGCTTTAGCAGAGGGACAGATTGCAGAAGAAACTAAGCCAGACACACAGCAGAGATTAGCAGAAATTACCGCCAGATTAGAAGCTATTCAACAAGAGCAAAGGGAACTTTTAGCGGAAGCAAAGATTATTTTAGCGCTGGATAAAGTGGATGTGGAAGTCTAATAGTAGAGGTGGGGTTTTCCCACCCCGACAACTTTCTTTTTTCTAAACTGCCAAAAATCTTTGAATTACTTCCTGACTCAACTCACTAGTCGCACCAGAAGCAACAATACCACCCTTTTGCATTGCGTAATACTTATCAGCTTGGCGGACAAAATGCAGGTGTTGTTCTACTAATAAAACCGAGATACCTGACGTTTCTACAATTCGTCGCACTGCTGCTTCAATTTCCAGAATAATTGAGGGTTGAATCCCTTCTGTGGGTTCGTCTAATACTAATAATTTCGGCTGTCCCATTAAAGCACGAGCAATTGCTAATTGTTGCTGTTGTCCGCCGCTTAAATCACCTCCCATACGCCAGAGCATGTCTTTTAAAACGGGGAATAAGCTAAATATTTCTTCCGATATTTCCTGCCTTTTTGGCGCTTTGGGAAGTGCTTCTAAACCCAGTAAAAGATTTTCTTTGACTGTTAATCTAGGAATAATTTCTCGCCCTTGAGGGACGTAACCAATACCCATTTTTGCCCTTTGGTCGGGAGTTTTTGAGTTGATTATTATCCCTGCATAACTAATAGTACCACTACGGGGTTTGAGTAAACCCATGATAGATTTTAGCAGCGTTGTTTTCCCCACACCATTACGTCCAATAAGGCATACCATTTGACCTTTGGGAACATGTAAATCAACGTTGCGTAAAATGTGACTTTCACCGTAGTAGACATTTAAATCAGAGATTTGCAGCATATTGTTGTAATTTAAGTTGTAATTTAAGTAAAGAGTTTATATCTCAGAAGTCGGGTTGATTGAAGAAATACGACTTCTGATTAATCACAAAATTCATCTGCGAATCATTGTTTTCGTTGGTTATTTATTAATAGGACTTACGCATTTAGCGCATCAGTCTGTTTGTAGTAAGCGCAAAGAGCGCTTATTTTAAGCACGCGCATTGCTTACTACGAACCTTAATAAATCTTACATTCTGAAACTCATACTGCTATCAATTTAGTAACATCCTATTCAGCTTGTTGTCCCAAATACACTTCAATTACACGCGGGTCATTTTGCACTTCATCGATAGTTCCTTCACACAATACCGAACCTTGATGGAGAACCGTGACTTGACGAGCAATTTGTCGGACAAACTCCATATCATGCTCAATTACTAGAATTGAGTGATTCTCAGCCAGTGCTAATAGTAATTCTCCCACATTGTAGGTTTCTTCATCAGTTAACCCAGCCACAGGTTCATCTACTAATAATAAATCAGGAGATTGAGCTACTAACATCCCAATTTCTAAGCGTTGTTTTTCCCCGTGGGAAAGTAACGCAGCGGGAATATCAGCTTTCGCAGTTAACCCAATAGTTTCTAGATACCCAGCAACGCTATTACGTTCAGCGGAAGAAGGGTGTCCAAACAAGGTAGATAGAACATTTTTATTGCGGTTACTGGTGATTTCTAAATTTTCCCGTGGAGTCAAATTTAAATAAACGCGGGGTGTTTGAAATTTCCGTCCCACTCCCAACCTAGCAATTTGATGTTCAGCGTAAGGACGAATATTTTTACCCTTAAATAATACCCGTCCCTCCGTTGGTTTAACTTTCCCAGTAATCACATCCAAAAAAGTTGTTTTTCCAGCACCATTAGGACCAATTACTACTCGTAACTCCCCAGTATCCATGCTGAAATTGAGATTATTGATAGCTTTAAAACCATCAAAACTAACAGTTACATTTTCTGTTTGTAAGATTTTACCATTCATTTTGATGCGCTCTTATGTCTTTGCGCCTTTGCGCCTTTGCGTGAGACAAAAATATCTATGTTTCCCATGACCTACCCAGGAGTAGATGAGCTTTATCAACCAATATTTTGTCGTTCTCGTTCCACTTCCGGATCGTCTTCCAAGCTGGGATAAGTAACAACTTCCCGACGACCTTTGAAAAGATTAATTCCTGACTTGCGGAACCAGCCAATAATACCATCAGGTAATGCAGTCACCACAATTAAGAATAAAGCCCCTTGGAAAAATAACCAAATCTCTGGAAATTGTTCACTCAAAAAAGCACGAGCAAAATTGACTAATAAAGCCCCTAAAATTGCCCCTATTAAACTTGCCCTTCCACCTACAGCTACCCAAATAACCATTTCAATCGAAAAGGCAATATCCATAGCTCTAGGGGACACAGAACCACTTTGTAGGGTATACATTGCCCCTGCAACCCCTGCGATCGCCGCCGAAACAGCAAACACTAATACTTTATAAGCTGTGGGGTCATAACCCGAAAATCTCACCCTAGCTTCATCATCGCGAATCGCCATCAGCAAGCGTCCAAACCGCCCACTCGTCAACCAGCGACAAAGAGCATAGGTAGCTGCTAACAACAATATAGTCAAAACATAGAAAATATATTGCGTTTTTGCATTGCTAACTTTTGCACCAAACAAAGTTGTAAAATCAATTAACCCATTCGTACCATTAAATAACTTTTGCTGACCATTAAAGAAGTTAAAAAATACAATCGTTCCTGCCTGCGTCAAGATAGAAAAATAAACTCCCTTAATGCGGTTACGAAACACTAAATAACCCAACAATCCACCTAACAAAGTTGGAATTACTATTACCGCCAAAGCAGCAAACGGAAACGAATAAAAAGGCTTCCAAAACCAAGGTAACTCCGTTACCCCATACAAGCCCATAAAATCAGGTAACTGACCTTCAGGGATTTGCAATTTTAGGTACATAGCCAAAGCATAGCCACCCAACCCAAAGAAAACACCATGTCCCAAACTAAGTAACCCAGTATAACCCCAAATTAAATCAATACCCAAAGCCACAATTGCTAGCGACAAAAATCTTCCAAACAAATTCAGACGAAAATCTGTCAGTAAAATCGGTATTACCAAGATGAGGAACAGCGCGATCGCACCCACTATCCCCACCTCAAATAATCGTAACCTTCCTCCCTTCTTCTTCATTCTTCCTTAGCGTCCTTCGCATCTTGGCGGTTCATTTTATCAATCTTCAGACTATAACTCTACACCCCTACCCTTCTGCGGGAAAATCCCCGCTGGCTTATATTGCAAGAAAGCAATAATCAAAGCAAAAACCATCACCTTTGCCATACTAGTTGTCGCAAAAAAAGTAAAGAAATCTGCCAGAGGCTTCACAGAACTCAACAACAAAGCCAAAGTACCAGAACCAATCAAATAATTCACAGTACCAATAGCCAGTGAGGCCACAATCGTACCCAACAAATTTCCCACACCACCGACAACCACCACCATAAACGTATCCACAATATAGTTTTGTCCCGTATTCGGACCTACCGAACCGAGAAAACTAATTGCACAACCTGCCACACCAGCTAAACCAGAACCGATAGCAAAAGTAATCGCATCAACCTGCTGTGTAGGGATACCCAAACAAGCACTCATACTGCGATTTTGCGTCACTGCACGTATTCGCAAACCCCAAACAGAACGCTGTAAAAACTGGTAAACTCCCAGCACACAAACCACAGTCAAAACAATAATAAATACCCGTGCATAGGGTAACTGAAAATTACCCAAAGGTAAACCACCCCGCAACCAACTAGGTGCAGTTACATCAACGTTTTGGGCACCAAACCACGGCTGCGTCACAGCCAACTTATAAGTATCACCCAAAAACTTACCGACAGCGAAGGAAACCCCCGCAGACAACAGCAACAATAGCGCTACTATCCAATTACGAACTCTGCCAAAACTCGTGCGCTGATTTAATATCCACTGTCCCCCAAAAAACAGCAGCGAAAATATCACTAAACCAATTACTAACACCCAATTCACACTGCGGACAAACTGCTGCAAAATTAAACTTACACCCCAAGTTGCTAGCAGAGTTTCCAGCGGTCGTCCATAAAGATAACGAATTACTCCCCTCTCTAGAAGCAACCCAACAGCAGCTGTGATTATAAAAGCCAATATTAGGGCAACAAAGATATACAATTCAAACCCGACACCCCCAATTTTTTTGAAGCCATTTTGCACTACAAAGGTAGTGTAAGCTCCCAACATCATCAACTCGCCGTGTGCCATGTTGATTACACCCATTAGCCCAAATACAATGGCTAACCCTAACGCCGCAATCAACAATACAGCGCCAATACTTATACCATTAAATAACCCATCCAACAGCCCAGTTAACACATTTTCCTCCTCATGTAGAGACGCGAAATTTCACGTCTCTACAAATATTAATTAAATTTTGTATTTCTCACCCTTCTTCGGATCAGACCAATCGCAAGCAAAACCCTTGGTTTCCTTCACAAATTGGTTCCAAGGTACAGGTGCAACAGGCTCAGGAGTGGCAAAGACAATATTAAACAATCCATCATCTCTTACCTGTCCAATCCGAACAGTTTTCGAGATGTGATGGTTGGGAGCAACTGTCACTTTCCCTTCAGGAGCGTCTATAGTTTGACCATAAGCCGCTGTCATGACTTTAGGTATCTCAACCGACTTAGCTTTTTCTACTGCTTGCTTCCACAAATATACGGCAATATAAGCTGCTTCCATCGGGTCATTTGTTACCCGTTCCTTACCGTATTTTTTCTGGAAAGCTTCGACAAACTTCTTGTTAGCTGGAGTATCCACCGTCATAAAGTAGTTCCAAGCAGCATAGTGACCTTTGAGGTACTCTACACCAATTGCTTTCACTTCTTCCTCGGCAATACTTACCGACATTGTGGGATATTTGTCTACCGTTAACCCTGCACCTTGTAATTGTTTGAAGAAAGCAACATTACTATCACCATTTAAGGTATTGTAAATCACGCCGCCATTGGGCAATGCTGCCTTAATTTTGGTGATAATTGGGGTTACTTCCGTGTTACCTAGGGGCAAATAATCTTCACCCACCACTTTACCACCTTTAGCTTCTAATTGCGCCTTAATAATGGTATTAGCTGTCCGGGGGAAAACGTAGTCGGAACCTACTAAGAAAAATTCCTTACCTTTGTTTTTCAACAACCAATCAACCGATGGTTCAATTTGTTGATTAGGAGCAGCACCTGTGTAGAAAATGTTCTTAGAACATTCTTGTCCTTCATACTGTACGGGATACCACAGCATGTGGTCTTTGCTTTCAAATACCGGCTTGACATTTTTCCGGCTAGCAGAAGTCCAGCAACCAAAAACAACTGCTACTTTATCTTGGTCAATTAACTTGGTGGCTTTCTCTCTAAAGGTATCCCAGTTAGAAGCACCATCTTCCACCATTGCTTCTATCTTTTTACCTAAAACACCACCAGCCGCATTGATTTCTTCAATTGCTAATTGTTCAGCATCTACGACACTTTTTTCACTAATTGCCATCGTACCGCTCAGGGAGTGCAAAATTCCCACTTTAATTGTGTCACCGCTAGCAGTAGCAGCCGCAGGAGTAGCAGCTGGTGTAGTAGCAGCACTATCAGCACCAGGGGTTGCTGCAGTGTCACTTGGTGTATTATTAGCACAGGCTTTCAGGAAAAATGTTGCGCCTAAGCTAGCGGAGCCATAGACTAAGAATTTACGTCTGTTAAATCTTCTTGACATGTTATATTCCTTCTCCTCGCACTAAACAATGTCAGCACTTTAATGCTGACAGTATAAGATTTAGATTGTGATATTAGTGCGATAAGCAACTATTATTTTGTATTTAATTATACAAAATAATTAGATGCATTAAAAATATATCAAAAAAGAGTTGAAATTGATTAAATAGAGCCTAAAATTCTTTGTTAATAATCATCAAAATTACTAAATAATTGTTAATTTTTGAATCCGTCAGATGTAAATTATGAATAGCATCAAAGGTGGATAATAGACGAGACTCCTGTGGGAGAAGCAACCCTAACGCAGTGGGGAAATATTACAATCACAATAGTTCCTGTGCCACTAAAACAACGTTACCGATGACCTCGCCGCTTTCCAGCAACGCATTGGCTTGAGCTGCTTCTTGGATGGGAAACTTCTCCATGATAATCGGCTTGATCTTGCCTTCTTCTAGCAGATTGAAGAGTATAGCCCAATCTTCCAGATATGGCTGTTTGTCAAACAAATAGGAAGATGTTCCATAGAGATGGAAGGATTTACCATTCGGTAGCAGGTTGACCAAGATGAAAGTTGCTAGAATAAAAGATAGTGCCGGAAGCCCACCGGGGTCTCCATAGCTCACTAGCTTACCACCACGCCGCAGCAGCGACAATCCGCGTTTAATGTAGTCCATTCTCGTCATTCCATCAAACACCGCATCGAGTCCATCCGGTTCCGCTTGACGGATAACCTCGACAAAATCTTGGGTGTGGTAATCAATCGGAGTCGCTCCGTATTCGGTCAGGATGTAGTGTTTGCGCTGGGATGCTATCCCGTACATGGTGAGGTTAACAAGCTTGCCAAGTTGCAGGAAGGCGGTGCCAATCCCGCCGCTCGCGCCGATGACAAGAACTTTGTCCCTGTCTTTGACCTGAGCAGACCGATGCAGCGTTTGATA
Organism: Nostocaceae cyanobacterium; assembly: GCA_035285345.1. Lineage (GTDB taxonomy): Bacteria > Cyanobacteriota > Cyanobacteriia > Cyanobacteriales > Nostocaceae > JAYKJH01. The sequence goes on from JAYKJH010000104.1 coordinate 15,248, forward strand.
AGCAACGATGTAATTTAGGATCAGTGGCACCGCCACCGCTGGGTCAAGCGTGGGAGGGACAGGAATCAGCCGGTCACTCTTCCAATACAGGTACTCGCTATAGCCGCCAACAATTGTCAAAGCGCCAACCCGCTCACCAACGGCAACCTCAGTCACACCTTCACCAACCGCATCCACATCACCGATGATGGCATAACCGGGTACAAACGGTATCTTCTGTCCCAGGGGTGTGGCACTATAGAGTGTTTCACCAGTACGGACTGTAATATCAGGACGGCAGACGGACGCAGCTAGGATTCTAATCCGCACCTCCCTATTGGATGGTCGGCGCAGGTCATTCTCGATGACTTGGAGGACTTCTGGTCCACCTGTTTTAGTGACGATAACACTTTTGTACTTCATGACATAATTTTAATAATTATGCTCAGCAAGCAAGTTTCTCTCAATGCACTATGGCAATCAGCACCAAGTGCCGATCAAATCTTTCAGCCTGAGTGCCTCACACATCTGCCCGATCCGGCACGACGCTACCTTGAACATGCGATCGCTCCCGGTACAAAACTCGCCTCGGCTGTGCGACTGCGGATGCACGGCGAAATAAAATTAAACAAGTGGCAACCCTTCCAGGCTGAGCAGGTGATTTGCTGGAATCGAGGCATGATCTGGGAGGCTCAAACCTGGATGAACGGGTTGCCGATTCGCGGATGCGATCGCTTAATTGATGGCGAAGGTGCGATGCAGTGGAAGCTGTTGGGACTGTTTCCGGTGTTGACAGCGACGGGTTCGGACATTACACGCTCGGCAATTGGCAGGATGCAGGCAGAATGTATATCGTTGCCATCTATCTTTGCTTGTCGCGACGTAACCTGGACAGCATCAGATGATTCCCACGCCCATGCTAAGCTGAGATTACTGGGCGAAACTACCGAACTTATCTTCACGGTGAGCCAGACAGGACGACTGGAGCAGCTTAGCTTCCAGCGATGGGGTAATCCAGAAGGGGCAGAACACCATTATGTGAACTTTGGGGGCTATCTGGAGGAAGAAGACACCTTCTGTGGTAACACCATTCCCACTCGGTGGCGGGTCGGCTGGTACTTTGGCTATGAGCGGTTTGAGTCAGAGGGAGAGTTTTTCAGAGCCACAATCGACGAGGTGATTTATCGATAGACGCGCAAGAGGTTGATGAGCAGATGACAATACCAGAGAGGTTTCCAAAAAAAACGTCACACATCCTCACCGCGCTGTTGTTACTGATTATAGTACTCGCACTAGTAGCTGCCAGCATCGGACTATTTTGGCAGGATGGGGGTGAAACGTTCACCTTTACAACCTTGCAAGGGCAGACTGTTGAGATTTACGGACGGGGGCTGTACCACTACGATACGTTGTTTGTAGGGGCAGGCAGTCGAGGAACCGATGCAATCACCCTTTTTCTGGGAATTCCTCTATTGCTACTCTCTCTGATTCTATCTCGACGAGGCTCATTGCGAGGTTCATTACTGCAACTGGGAGCGATCGCCTACTTTCTCTACGTCTACGCCAGCTATGCCTTGGGTACCGTTGTCTATAATCGCTTATTTCTCGTTTATATTGCTTTGTTCTCGACAAGTCTCTATGGGTTTGTCCTGACATTTAGGATGATAGAACCTCAGCAGCTAGCTGCTCTGTTTTCTCCTCGCATACCTCGACTCGGACCAGCCATCTTTATGGTTGCCAGCGGTTTGGTAACCTCCCTCATTTGGCTGAGTCCACTTATTCTGGCACTCATTCAAGACCAGCCACCGACAACATTAGGGAGCTACTACACGGGCAGAGTCACGGATGCTCTGGATCTTGGTATCATCACTCCCACAACCTTCCTGGCAGGAAAGCTCATTCTGGGTCGTTCCCCTCTGGGTTATCTAATCGCCCTGTCGTTGCTGGTTCTGGAAATGATGCTACTGCCAATGATTGCAGCGCAGACGGTGAGTCAACTGATGGCGGGAGTATCCTTCAGTCCCGGCGAAATTATCGGACCGCTCGCGGGATTTGCGACTTTGGGGTTGCTTGCTTTCTGGGTGACGCTCAGTATCCTCAAAAATATCTCAGAACCGGCAGATTCATCGCAACAGTAGTCGTCATGAATAGTAAGATTGCTGACTGGATACGGAATCAACTGTGGCACAATCCCCCAATGGCAGGAGCGATCGCTACTGTTACTGCCGTACTGGTGGGTGTGGTGGTCAGCCGCACTCTTCCCCACGGTTCGGCGACGGCGACTCAAGCATTAACCTTGATGGTGGTGGGTTTGCTGCTGGGGGGAATTGCCGGTCTGGTAATGCGATCGCCGTGGGCAATGGTACTGGCTACGACTGCCTATATTTTTACCATTGAAATTGGGCAACTTTATACCGCAGGTCCGACGGTGGGGGCGATTCGCTTGGACGAAGCGTTTGGAATTCTCGCATTCCTCCTAGGTCGTGGCTTCCACGGGTTGGTGGGGGTGTTACCGATGATTCTCGGTGCAAACTTAGGTGTAGCGATCGCCCTGCATTTATCTCGCGATCGGTTACCAAACCATACATCTAATCAACCCAGTTGGTGGATAATCACAGGAATGCTGGCGCTCGGACTGTTGGTCTTCGCCCTAGTAATTGCCCGTCCCGCAACTACACCACCAATCCTGACGGCAGAGGGTAAACCAGTACCAGGTAGCATCGCCAGCCTGGAAAAGGTACAACTTGGGGGACAGGAGCAGTGGATTATGCTGCGCGGGTACAGTACCGAAAAACCCGTGCTGCTCTACCTCAGTGGCGGACCCGGACAGAGCGATTTGCCCTTTGTGCGCGTGCTGCTCGATGACTTGACTCGTGATTTTGTCGTGGTCGGTTGGGATCAACGCGGCACTGGTAAATCCTATGCTGCGATCGACCCTACCTCTAGCTTGACGCTCTCACAAGCGGTTGCTGACACCTTAGAATTAACAAACTATCTGCGCCAAAGATTCGACGAAAACAAAATTTATCTTCTGGGTGAATCCTGGGGAAGTACCCTGGGGGTGCTAGCCGTGCAACGCCGACCAGACTGGTACTACGCCTGGATTGGTAGCGGACAAATGGTCAGCCAAAGGGAAACGGATCGGCGACTTTATCACGATATCTTGGCACTGGCGAGCGAAACAGCAGACACCACCCTAGCTGGGAAAATGCGAGCCTACGGGGAGCCGCCTTATGCCGATATACCCTACGCCTACGCCTTCGTAATGACCCAATACGATCGCCTCTACAAGCCTTACACACCACCGCGAGCTTACATCCAGCGGGCAGAAGCAGCAAATCTCGGTCTCTGGGGGGTTTTGGGTAGCGAGTACAATCTGGTTGAGAAGGTAAATGTCCTGCGCGGGTTAATCGATACATTCTCAATTCTATATCCGCAACTGCAAGATATTGATTTTCGCAAAAGCGTCAAACAACTCGAAGTACCTGTTTATCTGCTTGACGGAGCCGCTGAACTTGCTGCACGGCGAGATTTAGCCCTGGAATGGTTTGAACAACTTCAAGCCCCGCAAAAACAGATGTTTACCTTTGAAAATGCGGCTCATTCGGTGGTATTTGAACAGTTTGAAGCCTTTTCTCGGATGATGAGTGAAACTATTTTGCCCCAAACCTACCCTCAGTTGTGATGGGAGGATGCAATGAATTCAGCAATTACAACCATTACCACCCCTTTTGCGTTTAATATCTCGGTAAATTGCTATCTGGTGAGAACAAACGAAGGATATATTCTAATTGATACGGTAATGCCTAATCAGCGCCGTGCGATCGCCCAAGAACTGGAAAGTGCTGGTTGTCAGCCCGGAACCCTGAAGCTGATTATTCTGACCCATGGCGATATTGACCACTGTGGGAATGCGGCGTATCTTCGTCAAAAGTTTGCTACCACCATCGCCATGCACTATGACGACTCTGGCATGGTCGAACGCGGAGATATGTTCTGGAATCGCAACAATCCCCATAATCTCATCAGAATATTATTTGGGCTGTTTTTCGGGTTACGCAAATCAGATAGATTCAAACCTGATTTATATGTAGAAGATGGATATCGTCTGTCTGACTATGGATTCGATGCTAAAGTGGTGCATATCCCCGGACACTCAAAGGGTTCTATTGGTATCCTCACAGCCGCTGGTGAATTGTTTTGTGGTGATTTGCTGGGAAATGTCAGCCAGCCGGGTCTGTGGTCAATTATCGATGATTTAGCCGCAGCAAATGCTAGTGTCGAAAAACTAAAAAGTTTGAAAATCAATATTATTTACCCTGGGCATGGAAAACCATTTCTAATGAAAGAATTGATAAAACATATCGGAGCGGAATCATAATGGATCAGTCAACAAAATTTTGGGACAAAATTGCCGACCGCTATGCAAAACAACCCATCGCTGATGAAGCAGCTTATCAGAAGAAATTACAGGTGACACGTGAATACTTTAAGCCAGATATGGAGGTGCTGGAGTTTGGTTGTGGAACCGGCTCAACCGCCATTATTCACGCACCCTATGTTAAACATATTCGTGCAATAGATGTCTCATCAAAGATGATTGAAATTGCTCAAGGTAAAGCTCAGGCAGAAAATATCAAAAATATCACCTTTGAGCAATTAACTATCGATGAATTAACTGTGCCCGATGAAACATTAGATGCAGTATTGGGGCTGAGTATTTTGCACTTACTAGAGAACAAGGAACAGGTAATCACCAAAGTCTATAAAATGCTCAAACCAGGCGGTATTTTCGTCACCAGTACGGCATGTCTTGGGGATACCATGAAGTGGTTTAAAATTATTGCGCCGATTGGAAAGTTCTTTGGTTTGATGCCGTTGGTCAAGGTTTTTACCGTCAAACAATTAGAAGATAGTCTAACCGATGCTGGTTTTGCGATCGACTATCAATGGCAACCAGACAAAGGCAAAGCTGTGTTTATTGTGGCGAAGAAGGCAGAGTAGGAGCAATTAACCTGATTGAGGGTCGGGGGATCGTGTTGGTTTTGGCGAAGACTTATCTTGAATCGAATGAACCAACATCCTCATGAATTCCTCAAGTTTTAGACTTATCTTAAAAAATAAAGAGATACACGAGGTAGAACATATGGATGACAATACTGAAGTCAAAATCGACGCCATCGTTGATACCAATCAAGACGCTGAACTAGAGGCAGTTAATGTCGGGACTGAAGCGTCACAACAGACGGCTGAACCCATAAGCAGTGAGGAGTTTCGGGTTCAAGGCGAAGAATTAGTCAAGAAAATCAAAGAATTGCTGCATGCAGGCAATATCCGTCGCATTATTGTCAAAAATGAGTCAGGCCATACCTTGATTGAGATCCCGCTGACAGTGGGGGTGGTCGGTGGTGTTTTGAGTGCAGCATTCTTCCCGGTTTTAGCCGCATTAGGGGCGATCGGTGCGGTAGTCGCTCATCTAACCTTGGTGATTGAAAAGCGGGAATAGGCTATAGCAAAACTGATGATTAAAACCGCAGCTATCCATGAGTAAAACTCAACTCATGGATAGCGAAGATTTGTTTTCGAGGTAAGATTTGTGGAATTCGGTAACGACTGGCGATCGCCGATTTAATGCCAAGGTTAAAAAAATTCGCAGCCAAATACAATATCTGCGTGAGAGTAGCGTCTAGACAGTCCAATCGCAGGTATTCTTCCCAAACTAAGGACATAATCGACTAAAAATGCCAAACTATCTGCTTATATGCTAGAAACACATTTCTCTCTAATTGTCAACCGTATTAAAAATCATCGAAAATGTTTATCTTAAGTTGGCAATTTTTGGGTTGATTTTCCAGACAATCGATAACGCAATTATAAGGGTTTCAACGGTATGAATCAAATTAGTCATACCTCTCCACCAGTCTTAATCTACTGCAGGCTGAAAGTACTGCTACTATGTAGTGTGAGATATATTATGTCAGGTTTTTTTGACAATATTACAGTTTTATTCATTCAATCTTATAATAGACACCGCCGTTAAAAGCGGATTATACTTATATATAAACCCAAACACAGTCCATCTGCGCGAAGCGCAGCAGGAAAAGTAGATTTACATGAATGTTATTCAGTAATTATGGTATAATCTAAAACCTAGCAGGAGATAGCTGAGTAATAACCTCATCTTCCTGACCCGTCAACCAACGGGCAAATCTCTGTGCCAAGGGGGGTACAAATACTAACGGGTTGCTGAAGCCAGAGAAAATATGAATTCCATCCCATCCAGGGATTGCACCAATTAGGGGTAGGCGATCGCTACTAAACGCCACTAAGCAATGATGCCAGGTACCCGGTAAATTTTCTAAGGCTGGCAAGATTTCCCCAATGCTGCGCCGCAGTGCTGCTTCACTTGCCGTTGAATTTACCGTAGCATGGGGGTCAGTGAGAACGCGACTGATTTGTCCCATTCGTAAGCTACCGTCTGGAAATTGAATCGCCCCCGCATCTAGTATCGGCGGTACTAGCTCATTACCAGGTACATGCCACGGTTGATCAATCTTACTAGACTCTGCCTCTAATTGGAAGCGTTGCAGATTTGCTGGCATTACTAGGGTACGCAGTTGCAGGTCTACAGGTGGAGTTTCTATCAATTCTGCGTGGGTGAAATATAGCGCTAGAGAAATACCTGCAGCTTTGAGCAACTCACGGCTGATTCCCCCCGCACAGATAGCAACATTTGCGCTGTGGTAGGTATCAGTAAGGGTTTTCACACCACTGCAGCGCTTGCTAGAGGGGTTCTGGAGAAATTCTCCCACCTGGGTAATTTCCATTTCACCCCCTGCACGGAGAAAAGCTTGGATATATGCCTGTACTGTTTTTTCGGGGTGGATGTGTCCGTGTTTAACAGTTAAAGCCCCAGAAATTGCATCTTTATTGAGCAGCGGTTCTAGTTCCCAAGCTTCTTTAGGTGTTAATAATTGCGGAGGAATAGCAAAGTTAGCATAGGCAGATGCTGCTGTTTTTGCTTCGGTATTTGCAGATATTGTTAGTAATAAGTCTAACTCTCTAAATTCTGTATCAGCATCTAACTCCTGCGCTAGGATGCGGTGACGGCTGATACCTTCTGCACATATTTGACGAGTTAAGTCCGTTGTACCAGACCAATAGGCTAAACCACCATAACTATAGCGCGTGGCGTTTGGTGGGGATGAGTGTTGTTCTAGCAGGAGTACAGAGAATCCAGCGGTTCTCAATTCATAAGCGAGTGCAGCACCTGTAATTCCTGCGCCGATAATAATCCAGTCGTAGGTGTTCATATATTCAGTGCAGCAACCGTTAACGTACCCTTAAGATTACCATAATACACAGATATGGAAAATTTTATCTTTAAGAATAGCCTAATCGTAGATATATAGTTTTTGATTTATTTCATGGTCAGCTAATAAAACTGTCACAAAAACTTGGTGACAGCAATCTAACTAATTGGATACTAAATTTATACCGAAATCAAACGATATCAACAGTTAATTTCGCTGTTGTTTCCATCAATAAGCAGGTGTGCCAGTTAATCATAGTGGTCTTATAACTGTACTCTGATAATTCGGAAATATATGCGTCTATTTGTTAACTAAGTAGGCGGGCATAAATATTTCAGACTACAGTAGACACTGGGTGGCGGACAAAATTACCTGATAATTTGTGATATGTCTTATGGAGATAATACATTCCTAATTTGGGTATTAATCTCTAAAATTCTTTCCTATTGATTAACATAAGGAGTCCAAGATGTTAGTTACTTATAGAAACAATCAGGCAATTGATTTGGCTGGTTATCAATACAATCAACCCAATTATTTTCAAACCCGACAACGGATTAATTATCTGGTTAATCGGTATTTATCATTGGGAATTTTGTACAATCGTCTGAATGATTTACCTACACAATTTAAAACCCCGCATCAGCGTCCTTGGGAGCCTATTAATTGGCAAGCAATTACGGATAAGCAAATTATTGGTGTTAGACCAGATTTATTTATCAATATCATTGCTAGTGCTGCGGAAGTTGAGGCACCAATTCGAGATTATGCTAGGGAAAGTTGGGACTATTTGCAAGCAGCGCATCCAGAAATGGCACGTTTTGTAGGTGGTAAATGTACAGCAGATGGTGTGATGCAAGAAGTTGGTGTATGGGAAAAAGAAGAACGTCAGCACAAGCCTGTTTTTAGTAAAATATATCAACAAATAACAGGGGAAAAATTACAGCCCAAGCCTAACAGTGTTGCTGGGTTTAAATCTAGTAGTAATCCGTGGTCAGATATTTATAATCATTCACTTAGCCGCATCACAACAGAATGGAGCGCCACATCTGTATACTTGTGGTTAATGGCGCATTCTACAGGAGAATTGCAACAAGCAATAGCCCAACCATTGCAAGATGAAGTAAATCATTTGGCAAAGTTTTGGGGTATTAGCTACTGGGCTTTTGGTGATTCTTTTCTGACTCGTTTACAAGGTACTACTAAAAATTTAATCGGTTTATTTAAACACAATCAAGGCGAACGTACTCACAGTAATGATATTTTACAAATATCCTATGCCTTGCCATCGGTGGAACTAGCTTTTACTTTTACCAGAGTGATGCTGCAATTGTACTACTGGCATAAAACCCTGAATTTTAGTTATCTAGAATATCTATTTGGGTCGCTAAAAAATGAGAATATAACTCAGTCGGTGTAAAAAAATTCCTGGCTAGTAGTAGCGCTAGTACTAGTAATAATCGTAGGGTGGGGAGTGCAATATCCGTACTAATAAATATTTCAGTCAAAGATACGCACTACTCACCCTACACGGCTGTGACCGTCGCTGAGGACTTCGGCGAGTGTTTGCGTAAGTCCTAAAATTATCTCAGACGCAGCTTTAGTTCTATTAAGTTTAAAATTGATAGAAATCAGGCATAGGGATAAAATATTTGCTACATTTTACCTTATTCCTGTATCCTCGATTCGGGTCGTCTTACCAACCAAAAATTTTCCATGATATCACTTAATATATTAGTTCTTTTTGCTGCTGGATTAATTTCGGGAGTACTGGCGGGATTTTTAGGAATTGGTGGTGGTACGGTTTTGGTACCACTATTAGTCGCGATGGGATATCAACCTGTGCAGGCTGTTGCGACTAGTAGCCTAGCGATTGTAATTACCTCCATCTCTGGCAGTGTGCAGAACTGGCGTATGGGTTACTTTGACTACAGACGAGTTTTTGCTTTGGGAATGCCAGCCATACTAACAGCACAAATTGGCGTCTACTTGGCAAAGCAAGTTCCGCCTTATATTTTACTATTTGCCTTTGGATTGTTGTTAATTACGAATATTTATTTAGTTGAACTTCGCAAACGTCTAATCGCCAAAAATGTACAACAGCAACAGCCAAATTTTAACCCGACAGTTGCGAGAATTTTCACTGGCGGTGCGGCGGGGATATTAGCAGGTTTATTTGGAGTAGGTGGTGGTGTAATTATGGTACCACTACAAATGTTACTGCTGGGTGAACCAATTAAAGTCGCAATTCAAACAAGTTTAGGTGTGATTGTTATCACTGCTGTTTCTGCTTGTGTGGGTCACGCAGTTAATGGTAATGTGCTGTTCGTTGAGGGTTTACTTCTCGGTGTTGGGGGTCTTTTGGGCGCTCAAATTAGTACTAGAATGTTGCCCAAGTTACCAGACAAAGTAATCAGCTTCGCCTTTTGTACCATGCTGGCGATTCTTTCAACCTATATTTTTTGGCAAGCATGGAATATCTATCACAGTTAAGGTTATGAAGTCCAGGTCATTCGATTTTGGATTTGGGATTGACAACTCATCGGTGTTCAAATTCCCCAACGCAAATGAGCCGTATTTACAGGTGCATCCCACAATCGCATCATCTCTTCATCTAACTTTAATAAGGTAATTGAGCAACCTTGCATATCTAGGGAAGTGATGTAGGAACCAATTAAATTGCGGACAATATGTAGTCCTTTCTTTTGGCAGATTTCTGCTAGTTTGCGGTAGATAATATAAAGCTCAGAAGTAGGGGTTCCACCCATGCTGTTGACGAAAGCTAACAACTTATCTCCCTTCTCAAAAGCAGGGTCTAGTAATTCTAAATCCATCCATTCTCCTTGATTTTCATCCCACTCCCGCACCGTGCGGCTGTAGGATGTATCTTCAAGAATTGATAGTGTGAGCATTTCAGCTATTTCATTTGCAGATTTAATGCTCATGCGTTCCCTTCCTGGTTCACCGTGGATACCGATACCCACTTCGATTTCACTATCACCTAAGCTAAAGGTGGGGCTACCTTTAGCCGGTACCGTACAGGAAGTTAGAGCCATCCCCATACTGCGTCCATTGAGATTAACCCAACGGCACAAATCTGCTATCTGTCGTAAATCATAGCCCGCTTCCGCCGCCGCACCGCAGATTTTTTCCGCTAGTACCGTTGTTCCCACACCCCGACGTCCCTGAGTATAGAGGCTGTCTTTAACGGCAATATCGTCATCAATTAAGATATTCAGTACCCGCATACCTTCAGAGCGTGCTAACTCTGTTGCCATCTCGAAATTCATCACATCGCCGCTATAATTTTTGACGATGTATAAAATACCAGTTTCACCATCTACTTGCTGAGCTGCTGCTAACATTTGGTCTGGGGTAGGTGAGGTGAAAACTTCACCCGGACAAGCTGCATCCAGCATTCCCATACCGACAAACCCTGAATGCATTGGTTCGTGACCACTACCTCCACCAGAAATAATTGCTACTTTACCTTGTACTGGTGCATCGGCACGGTAAACAAAGGTGGGGTCATAGCGTACTTTCAGGAGACGGGGATGAGCTGCTACCATGCCTTCTAGGCTTTCACGCACAAAGTCTTCTGGCTTGTTAATCAGCTTTTTCATAGCTTGGTCACTCCGTTCCTGCTCTCAATCGTGTAGGAAGTACTTTCGTGCTTCCTAGCAACTATTATGAATCCCCAGATGAACACTTTTTCCCTCCGTTAATCCTATTTCAGTGGTGAAATTAGCAGTTTAAATACCTGAGTTCTCAAATAAGTCGGGAACTTATGCTTGACAAATCATGAACCACCCTATTTTCCAGTCACGTCACCACAACTTTCTTGTTCGCCTGTAGATTATTGTTGAGTACTAGAGTTCAATTTCAGCATGTCAGAGTCCAGATCAGCAGAAGATAGTACTGTCATTACCGAATGGCAGCAGAATATAGAAGAAGCTAACCGCAATAATATTTTTTGCCACTGTCGAACTTGTAGTTATGAGTGGGTAGATTCATCTTTTCAGGCTATTTGCAGTCAATGTGGTAGTACAGCGGTAGAGCGCATTTCTTGTTGGCAGTTTCCGGATGATTGATGCGGTAACGGATAGTTTATGTGTTATTGAGGAAATTATCCCTCATATCTTTGATGACGCGGGCTATCGGTTGCTACACTCCCTGTAGGAATAGAAGCAATCAACTGCTTTGTATATTCTTCCTTGGGTTCTTGATAAATACTTGCGGCTGCACCTTCTTCCACGATTTGACCGCGATTCATGACTAGAATGCGATCGCTCATAAATTTCACTACACTCAAATCGTGGGAAATAAATATATAAGTCAGATTAAACTCTGCTTGCAATTCCTTCAACAAGTTCAGCACCTGCGCTTGTACAGAGACATCCAGTGCAGACACCGATTCATCGCAGATGATAAACTGGGGATTCAATGCCAATGCACGGGCGATACAAATCCGCTGGCGTTGTCCACCGGAAAACTGGTGGGGATAGCGGTTCATGTCCTCTGGATTCAAACCCACCCGTTCTAGAAGGTAAGCAGCTCGTTCTCTGCGTTCCTTGGGTGTCTTCCCTTGGGAATGAATTAACAGCGGTTCCATCACCGCATTACCAATTTTCATCCGGGGGTCGAGGGAACTAAAGGGATTTTGAAAGATAATTTGCATTTGACGCCGCAATTGCTGTAATAGTTTACCTTGCAACTGGGTGATATCTCGTCCATCAAAAATTATCTCCCCGGCTGTGGGTTCAATTAACCGTAGTAAAGTCCGTCCCAGAGTGGTTTTACCGCAACCAGACTCTCCCACCAGTCCCAGGGTTTCACCGGGGTACACCTGGAAAGAAACGCCATTTACTGCCATAAAATAGCGCTTAGTTTCACCAAACATCCCTTTAACTGGGAACCCTACTTGCAGGTTGTGAACATCCAACAACGCTTGCTGCTGGGTTAACTTTTTCAAGCGTTGGGCTAGTTCTTCGGAGGAAACTTGTGCTGGAAATCTGGGTTGCTTTGGTTCAATTTTTAACTCTCCCTCCGGTGTTTCCGTCACGTTCATAAAGTCGGAAACGGTGAGCAACTTTTGGGGATGCCGATCCAAGGTGGGACGACAAGCCACCAAACCCTTAGTATAGGGGTGTTGGGGTTGCTGAAAAATTTGCTGAACTGACCCAGATTCGACAATTTTCCCCCGGTACATCACCGCCACCGTATCCGCAATTTCCGCAATTAATCCTAGGTCATGGGTAATAAATATCATCGACATGTGGTGGCGATCGCGCAATTCCCGCAACAGATCCAAAATTGTCGCTTGCACCGTCACATCTAGAGCAGTAGTGGGTTCGTCAGCAATTAATATTGTTGGTTCGCAGGAAATTGCCATTGCAATCATCACCCGCTGTAACTGACCGCCAGAAAGTTCATGGGGGTAGCGCTGAAGCCAAGATTGTTTGTGTTGCTGGACTTGTTGGTCGATGATGCGTTCGTCAACGGCAGAGGATTGTTTCCAATGTTCTACGTACTCTTGGCGTAATTCCGCATCGTTTTTGAGCAGTTTAACTTCTTGTAGCAAGGAAATTGCCTGTTGTTCGGCTTGAGCGGGAGTCACATTTTGGTGCAGCCGAATTGCTTCTGTAAGTTGAAACCCGATGGTAAATACTGGGTTGAGGGAACTCATCGGTTCCTGAAAAATCATGGCAATATCACCGCCGCGCAACTGTTGCATTTCCAGAGGTGATGCGGTGACTAAATTAACTGGACTACCACCCACTTGGGGACGAAACCAAACTTCACCACCGCTTATCCTTCCAGGAGTCTGCACCAACCCCATGACAGCCAATGAAGTAACAGATTTTCCTGACCCCGACTCGCCAACAATTCCCAAAGTCTGACCGCGCTGTAGCCCAAAAGAGATACCGTCCACTGCTTTGGTAGTGTTGGCATAACCAGAAAATTCCACTTGGAGGTTGCGAACATCTAGGACAGTTTCACTCATGGCAGTCAGGCAGGAATATGGGGTGAAAATAATTCGTATCTTAACAGCCTTGTTGAAAGTCTTGGGGAATGGGGAATGAGTAATGGGTAATTGCTCTTCCAGTCCCCAGTCCCCAGTCCCCAATCGCTTCTAAAACGGGATGTCGTCAATATCTTCCTCTGCGGGAGGGACTGGGGGAGATGATTTTCTTTCGTAACTTGGTGCAGGTGCTACGGGTTCTGGGGAATGATACTGAGGAACGCTCTGTGGTGGTGTTGTGGGTGCAGCTTGTGTAGGAGCAGGGGTGGGAGTGGGAACAGTTACTGGTTGAGGAAGTGGTGCGTAGTTACTAGGTGCTGGGGTGGCAGTGTTGCGAGGTGCCGCAGAGGAGGAACTAATACTACCACCAGCACCGAGATTTTGAATTCTTTGCACGGTTAACTCGGCACGTTTTTCTTTAAAGCCTTCTGGTCGTTCAAAAGTAATCATCCCCAAACGTCCTTCTAAAATCACGCGATCGCCTTGGTGATAATTTTGTTGAATTTCCTGTGCTAAATTTCCCCAACCGATAACTTTCAAGTTAGCTGGAGGGTCATCTTGGCGAGGTTGGGAAAACTGCACGAGCATTTCTGCAATTGGAACGTTATCAGAAGTATAGCGAAGTTGGGGTTCTTGGACGATTTCCGCCATTAAAATGCAACTGTTCATATAATGCGTGGATTTTGGATACGTGGATTTTGGATTGACCCCTATGTAGCATTCAGGAATGATTAGTCAAGAGAATAATCACTAATGACTAATCACTAATGACTAATGACTATTAACTACCTACACCTCAGAGCCAATTGATTCTTGTTGTTGTTCAATGAAGGCTTGCACACGGGTGCGGTAGTCACGTAAGGATTGGTCTACCCATTCTCTATGATTACTGTTTGCGTACAAATGTACCAGTGGTTCGCTAGCATCTGGTAAGACTAACAGCCAATTATCATCGTAAGGATTAATAATCTTAACGCCATCTACCAATTCTAGGTTGTCTGCGGGGTGAGTTTCCACCAAATAGCGCATCAGCGCTCCTTTCACCGTCCAGGGACAGCGCACTGTCTGAGTTTTATGGACTACACGGGGTAATTCAGCGCGGACAGAAGCCAGGGAACGCTCTTGAATGGTCAGCATTTCAATCAGCTTGGCAATGCAGAACATAGCATCAAAACCGGGATGCAGGTCTGGGAAAATAAAGCCAGTGGCGCCGCTACCCCCCAAGACGACATTGGGATTTTTCTGGGTAGCTTCCATCAAGGCCGTAGCATTTGCCTTAGTACGAATTACCCTACCATCGTGACGACGCGCTATTTGTTCCACCGCCGAGGAAGCATGAACTGGTACAACTACCGTTCCCCTAGGTTGGGCGGTTAACATCATATCCACCATCAAAGCGGTTAACATTTCGCCGCGAATCGGGATACCAGATTCATCCACTAGTATCATTTGTTCGCCATTTGCCGATACCTGGACGCCAAAGGTAGCTTTAAGCGCCTCGACTACATGTCCCAACTGAGTCAGGAGTCCTTCCCGGTCGGCGTTGGACATAGCTTTAGGATTGAGGCTGGCGTTCAGTACGACGGCATCGGCGCCAAATTTGGCTAATAATTGCGGTAATACTGCCCCTGAGACGGCATAAACGTAGTCAATGACGACTTTGGCACGACTGTTGCGAAGCGATTCCACATGCAGGAGATTTTCAAAGGCAGTGCGGTAGCTGTCGCTAACTTGGCTGGGGTAAAATACGTCACCAATTTCCGGAATTTGCGCCCGACGCATATCTTCCTTAAAGTAAGCCCCTTCAATTTTCTTTTCTAGGGCTTTGGAGATATTAATTCCCTTCGCATCCATGAACTCAATCAAGATGTAATCAGGTCGGTCTGGATGTACCCGCACGTGGATACCCCCAGCTACACCCATGTTGGGAATAACAGTACGTGCCATCGGGATAGCAGTAGCGTCCAGGTTTTGAATATTCACCCCTACCGACATCAAACCTGCAATCAGCGATCGCGTCACCATGCGCGAGATAGTCCGTTGGTCGCGGGAAACTGCTACTTGGGAACCTGGTTTCAAGGTAGAACCATAAGCAGCACCCAGTTTCACGGCAAATTCAGGGGTCATGTCAACATTTGCCAAGCCTTGTACACCCCGTTGTCCAAATAAATTCCGTTGGGCGGTGTTCCCCCAAATCAGGTTAATATTTAGAATTGCCCCGGATTCTATCTTCTTGCTCGGCCAGACACGCACACTGGGGCTAATTTGGGCTTCTTCCCCCACCGTGGACAGGGAACCAACCACTGCTCCTTCCAGGACGTGAGCGCGGCGGTCTACACGAGTACCACGGGAAATTACGCAGGCTACGAGGTGTGCTTCGTCACCTACAATTGCCCCATTCCAAATAATCGGACGCTTGAGGTTAGCATCTGCTCCAATAGTGACGTTATCGCCAATCACCGTCCCTGGTTCCAAATGCACCCGCGAACCAATGCGGCAGTTATCCCCAATTACCGCCGGAGCTTCAAGTTTAGCGCCTGGGTCGATGTAAGTATTTTGTCCTACCCATAACCCTGGGGCAATTTCATTGTAGGCAGGGTCGAGTTTGACTTTCCGATCCAAGGCATCATACTGAGCTTCCCGGTAAGCATCTAAGTGACCGACATCACACCAATAACCTTGAGCAATATAACCGTATATTGGTTCGCCTTTATCCAAAAGCAGTGGGAACAAGTCTTTGGAAAAGTCGCATTCCTGGTTAGGGGGTAAATATTGCAAAACTTCTGGTTCAAGAATATACGTACCAGTGTTAACGGTATCGGAAAAAATTTCGCTGGTGGAGGGTTTCTCTAAAAAGCGGCGAATCCGTCCTTGTTGATCGGTGATCACCACACCAAATTCAATCGGGTTGGGAACGCGGGTCAATATTAAAGTGGCTTTTGATTGTTTTTGTTTGTGAAATGCGATCGCGGCACTCAGGTCAAAGTCTGTAATGCTATCACCGCTAATCACTAAAAAAGTTTCATCCAACAATTCTTCAATATTCTTTACACAACCTGCCGTACCCAGCGGTTGGTCTTCCTCCACCGCATAGGTCATTTGCACACCAAAGTCGCTACCATCTTGGAAATAATCCCGGAGGACATCGGGTAAATAATGCAGGGTGGCAACAACTTCTGTAATCTGGTGTCGTTTGAGTAGATTGATAATGTGTTCTGCTATTGGTCGATTGAGAATCGGAACCATTGGCTTTGGTAGATCGCAAGTCAGTGGACGTAATCGCGTTCCTGAACCACCAGCCATCAGTACTGCACGCATATATCCTCCTTCAGGTGTTTGTACTGGTCACGGCGTCAAAATCCATAGATGACTGTTTACCAGTCTGTATTTAGTGTCCTACGGATATTGAATTTTGAAGCACTCCCGCAAGACCCATCTCCACGAGGATAGGCTATGTCTATTGTCTTGAGCCGATATGATTGTTCTGATTTGTGGCATCAGAGAAATGGGGTATCCAACTTTATTTTGGCGTACCCTCCCATCCACAAGCTACTGTGCCCTGTGGCTGTAATTTAGTTCCGTAAGCTACTATACAATCAAATCCATGATGGGGGGATAATAGCTGCCCTAGACTGTGACGGAAGTTAAATTATATATATACCTCACTGTTAGCTGGCTTAATTTTCTGTTTGGCGCTGGACAGTGTGATTACTGTGTCAGAATACTTAATTCAATTTTTTTCAATTACTCCCGGAGTTAGTTGAATGTCTACGTTAATTATTTTTGGATTAGCTGCGGTCTATGTAGTTGGTGCTTGGAAGTTCTGGAATGGCTTTCACCGGACAAACTTCTCTCGCAGTTTGCCCAATCGCCTATCTTTATCTCTATTGTGGCCTGTATTACTGATTGCCAATAAGTCTTATCGGCGTAATTTTACTCGTGCCCTGAAGGGAGAATAGACCTAGAAGCGGACAAGGTAAGAGAAGATTCTTTCCTCTCTCCCTTGTCTGTGATATCACTAATGGACTTCTTGCAAAAGTACGAAATATTAAATAATTAACCGCCGATTAACGCCGATTAACGCCGATAAAATTTACTTTTGCTCATAGGTCTAATGACTAATGACTAACAACTAAATCGCCTGAATCCACTCTTTAATTGTGTACTCAGTCCAAATGCCATTTTCCCAGTAGGGGTCTGCTTCGACTAACTGACGCACTGTTGCTTCATCGGGTGCGTCGTAAATGGCGAAAACTTTAGTAATATCCTTGGTAGGACCAATAGTCACCAACACACCGGATTCTTTTTGCTTTGCTAGTCCATCAAGGTGAGCTTCACGGTAGGGGGCACGTTTTTCTAGAACGTCTTCGCAGTAGGAACCCCACATCACATATTTGGGCATAGTTCAATTTTTTCCATCACACAGTAGAATTTTAGGCTAATGACTAATAGTAAAAAGGCAATTAGCCATTAGCAATCAATTAACTTCTCAGACTAACGCCAAATTTTTCCACCAATGCTTCTCGGACTTTTTGATGCACTGGTTCGACTTCGGCGTCCTTGAGGGTGCGATCGCTTGCTCGATAGACGAGACGAAATGCTAAAGACCGCTGTCCTTGGGGTACATGTTCACCACGATATTCGTCAAACAATTCTACGGACTCCAGCAAGCCTTTACCGGCTTTGGTAATCGCTTTTTCGATTTCTCCGACAGAAACATTTACAGGTGCGAAGAAGGCGATATCCCGGTCGCTAGCAGGATAAGTGGAGTAGGGTTGGAATTTAGGAATCAGGATTTCATCGTTGTCTAGGGCATCCAAAAGCACATCTAAATCCAGTTGGAAGACATAGACAGCATCGGGTAAGCCTTTTTCCTGGCGAACTTGGGGATGGATCTGCCCAAAGGTACCTAGGCGGTTTCCTTGTATCCACAGGGAGGCGGTGCGTCCAGGATGCAAGCGTTCATCGCGTCGGTCTGGTTGATATTCTACCGTAATCCCCATTTGTCCAAACACACCTTCCAGGATACCTTTGGCTTCAAACCAGGTCATGGGTTGTTCTTTACCACCCGTTGACCATTTACCAACGGCAATATCGCCCCCCATAATCCCTGCCACAGCATCAGCTTCTTGCAAGCCCTCTTCTTCTTGCCAGAAAATCCGCCCCATGTCAAAGGCGTTCAGGGCACCGTTACCTTGTTCGATATTGTACTGAAATGCGTCAATTAATCCGGATATCAAATCGGTACGCAGTGCTGAATATTCTGTAAATAATGGGTTTGACAGCACTATCTGTCTATCTTCCCCTGGCTTCACCAAGGAGTAATGCATTACTTCGGTTAACCCTTCTGCCCGTAGGGCTGTGCGTAATTTGCGGATTAATTCCACATCAATGGGTAAAAAACCAGCTTCAGATTTTTCTGGCAAGGTGTCGCAGAAGTTATCGTAACCGTAGAGACGGGCAATTTCTTCAATCAGGTCAATTTCCCGTTCTAAGTCGCGATAACGGTAGGGGGGTACTGTAACTTTCCAGACTTGTTCTCGGTCAGCTACAGGTGTCACCTGACACCCCAAGGCGGTGAGAATCCTTTCCACATCTGCCCCTTGTAGTTCACCCGTTTCTTCGCCTACGGAGATGGGTCCTAGCAACTGATTAACTCGTTCCAGACGTAGTTCAATGGAACGGCTCCAAGTTGAAGGGTCGGGACGGGTATCGGCAATTTCTTGGGTAACTAAAGTACCACCAGCGATTTCGGTAATTAGGGACAAGGCACGCCGACATGCTACTTCCAGTTCGGCGCGGTTAACGCCGCGTTCGTATCTACCGGAGGATTCGCTTCGCAATCCGACACTCCGGGAAGAACGGCGAATTGCCACGTTATCAAACAGTGCCGCTTCTAACACCAGATTTTGCGTACCTTCATGGACTTCCGTTTCTTCCCCACCCATGACACCAGCTAAAGCTACGGCTTTATCGTTGGCGGTGATTACTAAGTTTTGCGTGGACAGGCTGCGGGTTTGTCCGTCCAGGGTTTTCAGAGATTCCCCCGCATTAGCAAACCGAACACCAATGGTTAACTTATCTCCCCCGGCAAGGGTTTGCAAGCGGTCTTTGTCAAAGGCGTGCAGTGGTTGTCCCCATTCCAACAACACATAGTTAGTAATATCAACCACATTATTAATCGGTCGGGTACCGGCAGCCCGTAGACGCTGTTGCAACCAGTCGGGAGACGGAGCAATGGTTACACCCTCAATTACTGTACCAATGTAAGCGGGACAAGCTTGGGTATCGGCAATGTTAGAGACGCGAAATTTGAGCCAGTTGTCTCCACTCTTGGGAACCGATACTTCCCCTGGTTGGGGTAATGTCAGCTTACCGCCACTCAAAGCTGCTACTTCCCTTGCTACCCCTACCATACTCAGCGCGTCAGCACGGTTAGCAGTGGCTGTCACATCTAAAATTACATCGTCTAAACCCAACAAAGGCCGGACATCGCTACCCAAAGGCAGACTCGACTGGGTAAAGATATGAATTCCGTCCACTTCGTTGGGTAAACCCAATTCTCTTAAGGAGCAAATCATCCCCACCGAGGGGACACCACGCAGTTTGGCGGGTTTAATTTTCAAATCGACATTGGGTAAATAAGTACCTACGGTTGCTACAGGCACATAAATATCCGCCCGGACGTTGGCGGCGCCACAGACGATATTTAACATTTCGCCTGTACCGATATCAACTTGGCAAACACTTAATTTGTCAGCGTTGGGGTGGGGTTGGCGTTCGATAACTCTACCCACGACAACACCGTCAGCCCAAGTGCGGCGGTCTTCGATGTCTTCCACCTCAAACCCAGCCATTGTTAATGTTTCTGCTAATTGTTCTGGGGAGTAGTGTACCTCGACCAGTTCCCGCAGCCAGTTAAGAGAGATACGCATCGGATGTGTTTGCTTGTTTTATCAATCGTCTAGTTATTGAGCATTCAGACTCAAGTCTGAAACTCCACAAACAAAACCTGACGGTGATCAGGTTGTCAGCTATTAAATTTTAAGTTTTTGTTTACCAGAGATTGCGGATTGTGTTTAACTTCTTTATGCGATCGCTTCTCGCACTGCGCTAGGTCTGATATCATTTCACCAAATTCGGGATACATCAAAATCTACGTAGGGGTAAGGCAATGCCTTACCCCTACCCAGGCAATGCCTTACCCCTACCCAGGTTCCCACACCCTATCGCCTGTGACACACAAGCTGAATCAGACTTTCTACTATCCGTTCTTGCTCCATCGGCATGATCTGCTTGGCTAAGAGAATTTGTTGCGACAGGATGAAGGAAGCTAAGGCACCAAAAAAAATATAAGCCGTGGCTTCTGGGTCTTTAATCTCCAGTTCGGGATGGGAACGAAAATAAGCACTCAGACATTGACTACCAGGCTGAATCACTGTTTTCGTGTATAGTTCTGCTAATTCCGGAAATCTAGCTGATTCTGCTACTACTACTCTTAGTAAATTTACGTACTCAATATCGTCCATTTTCTTCAGAAAACTGTGGGCGATTCTGGTCAATAGCTGCACTGGTTCCCCTTGTAGCTCTGTGCCAAATTCTTCCTGTAGTTGTCGAATTGTTACCCGTTCAATCAGGGCGCTAAACAGCCCTTCTTTATCTTGAAAGTAGCTGTAAATTGTTTGCTTAGAGACACCTGCTTCTGTTGCTACTCTATCCATGCTTGCATGTGCATAGCCATGAGACAAAAAAACCCGCGTCGCTCCTTGCAGTATCTGCTCGCGTTTGGAAGACGTACTACGGATATTATCTAGGTTGATACTCTCCGATTGCTCCGCTAGCGGCTCACTTGTGGGAAACTGTGCCATAGAAAAAAGTCATAGGGAAGTTGCCTGCCCAGTAATCATACTGTTCAGTCTAGCTTAATAGGCAAGACTTAAATGCATAAAGTGAACAAAGTGAGTCGTTAGACAAATCTTAATCGCATAAAACGAGATTTTTTTGTCCAACAACTCGGTTTACGGCTAAATCTTGCACTATTTCACTCAGTAATGCGGAACTGGGAGGCCTTAATCTACAACCGTTCTCACGGCACGAACTAACTGCTCTTTGGTGAAAGGTTTGGTTAAATAAACATCTGCTCCCTGCCTCATGCCCCAAATTTTATCAATTTCACTGTTCTTTGAACTACAAATAATAATTGGCACTTGTTTGGTTGCAGCATCTCTTTTGAGTTGACGACACAGTTCAAAACCACTCATGTCTGGCATCACCACATCTGTGACAATGGCATCTGGGTGATGCTCCGTAACCTTATTTAAAGCTTCTTTAGCGTGTGTAGCAATAATCACTTCGTAACCGCTTTCCTTGAGAAAGTGACTGATTAGTTCTAATTCAGAAAGCGTATCTTCAACTACTAAAACCCGACTCATTTGGAAATCTCCTCACAATCTAATAACTAGCTTAACGCTGGATCAAGCTAAATGCATGAACACCATTTTTAACAATTCTGCCCTGGTAAATGGTTTAGTCAAATAACCAGATGCTCCTACTAATCTAGCTTTTACCCGGTCAAAAATCCCCGTGTTACCTGTTACCATGACAATGGGAGTAATCTTAAATTGGTTGTTATTACGGAGCAAGCGACATAATTCGTAACCATCAATCCCATCCATGTTTACGTCTAGTAATATCAGGTCTGGTTTGTGACGAATAATTGCCATTAATGCTTTAACTGGATTACTAATTGTTACTACAGAAAACATTTCTTCATTCAAGAACAGACTCAGTTCTTTGAGCATTGTCGGACTATCATCTACACAAACAATCGTGTAGGTTCGGGTCTGGATATCTAACGATGGGGTCTGGGTTGCAACTTCTGGAGCATTATACCCGTCTGCATCTGACTCGGTAGCTGCTTGTGTATACACCTCAGCGGTCTCTACTAGCTGTGGTGAAGCTTGTTGATTTTTAGCAAAAATAGCACCGTTTTCTTTAGCAGTAATGGCTTCTTGGAGCGCTACTAGTTGTAAAGGTAGAGTTTGAGTTTCTGGAGTGGATGAGGTACTGTCTGTTTGTTCTGGGGTCAGAATGGTTTGTTGAGCTTCCTCGGTCGGTGTGGTGGTAGTTTCTAGCTTGTCTGGAGCAAATGAGGTGCTGTCTGTGTCCTGTGGACTGAGGATGGTTTGTTGAACTTCCTCGGTCGGTGTGGTGGTAGTTTCTAGCTTGTCTGGAGTTGGTGTCTCCTTGGCAGTAATCAGTTCCTGGAGTACAACAGGTATATAAGCTGCTGTCGTTGTCGAATTTTCTGCAACAATGGTAACTTTTTCTTTGGTGGCAATGGTTGCTACTGTTTGGTTTTTCTGTTGCTGCTGTAAGGGTGCTGCTAGTTTGTTGACTAATTCCCTAGTGGAAACGGAAATTTCTGGTAATTTCTCAAAGTTTCTCGGTAATTTATCAAAAGGAGGATCTGGCTCGTGCAATACCACATATCCTTCGGCAATGTAAGGATGTAGTTTTTGTGCTAGTTCTAGTTCCTCTTGCTGGAGCAAAATAGCCAGATGACGTAAACTAAAACCTTTCATCCAGGAAGTTAATTCTTGCTGCAATTGGGGAAATTTCCTTTGCATGGCTTTGGTTTGCAGCAATAAGTAAGGACGCTGGTAGGGGGATGAGATATAGGGCTGTAAAGATTGCCAAATTTTTAATTCCTCTTGACAGCGTTTAACTATAGGTTGTAAATCTAGCTGACACAATTCTTGATGGCGAAAATTATAGTTCTCTATCGTGTAAGTGCCGTTTTGAATTAATAAAAATGACTCGACGACTTCTGTGACTAATTCTTGGATCAAGGCGCTAATTTGTGTCTTACTTAAACCATATTCATTAAATAACCAGCAAATAGCTTCATACTCAGAATCATCGCTTTCGGTTGTATCTGAGTCCTTTTCAAATGACATCCTTAATTTAGCTCGCGTTTCACTGTTGAGATTGGTAAGTTGATTACTCAGACGTCGCATCTGTCTTTCCAGCCGATCAAATGGATCGACGGAATTGCTGGCGAAGATAATTTTCCCGTGTTTTAAGTAAAATGACCAAGTAACTAAGTTATTAGATACTCGTAAATTAGCAGTGTCGCCAGTACTTGATAAGTGTGCTAATAACTGGGCTGGTTTGAGATTTTTGAATGTCCCTTGGTTATCCATTTTCTAATTCACAATTGCGTAACAGCTACAATAAGTTGCAAAATTGTCAAAACTTTAACAATTAATTATAAAATTTCACATCTTTGTCAAGTTAAATAAACCGCGATTTTACTGAATTTAAACACAAGCTTCATTTTTTAGGGCTGCAAATGCTGTAGCTACCGAAGTATATTTTTGATTCAGTAATTAATTGTAGCTGGTGGAAATTTCCATTAATCAACTGATGGTATTCTGGCAAAAGTCTGGTATTTTTATTTCTAAATAAAATAGAAATTTTATTGCCTAATCATTGACTATACACTATAGATTTTATTACCAAAGCTCGCTGATTTACATTAATATTTGAAAAGTCTGTAATTCTTCTGAAGATATAACTAGAGATAGAGGAAAAATCAAAATAAAAAATTAGCAAATTATTTCTGCTATTACTGTTACTAAAACTTAGGATAAACCAGAATAATTTTTGTGACAATCATCCGGAATTAAGCTCATTTATAGGTGATGATTTTGGCAGAAGCAGGCAAATCTGTATGTGAAAATATATTTAATGTAGCCATTGTCGGACTCGGAACTATATACTTTGAGAGTAAGGGGAATCCCAGCCTAGTTTTGAATTTAGTTTAGAAGTTATGTCAGATACATTAAGATTAGATGAAGCTGTAGAGTTTGCTGAAAACCCAGAACCACGTTGCCCTTGCGTGTTACTACTGGATACGTCGGGGTCAATGCAAGGAATGGCATTGAATGCTTTGAATGAAGGGTTACAAAGTTTTAAAAATGATTTAATTCAAAACTCCTTGGCTTCTCGACGGGTGGAAGTGGCGATAGTGACTTTTGATAGTATTGTGAATGTAGTCCAAGACTTTGTGACTGCTGATTTATTCTCACCCCCGACCCTGACAGCACAAGGGTTGACTAACATGGGGTCTGGGATTAACAAAGCTTTAGACCTAGTGCAAGAGCGCAAAGCCAAGTATCGGAATAATGGTATTGCTTATTACCGCCCGTGGATATTTATGATTACTGATGGAGAACCGCAAGGGGAATCAGATCAAGTGGTCGAGCAAGCAGCTCAACGGGTGAAAGACGATGAAGCAAATAAGCGAGTGGCTTTCTTTAGTGTTGGTGTCGAGAATGCTAATATGGCACGTTTAAGTGAGTTAGCTGTCCGGACACCGTTAAAATTACAAGGATTAAATTTTACAGAGATGTTCGTTTGGTTATCAGCCAGTATGTCAGCAGTTTCCCATTCTAAAGTAGATGAACAAGTAGCTCTGCCACCTATTGGTTGGGGTTCTGTGTAATGAAACTCACAACTGACCAGTTCCCAGAACCGGGGGAAGAAACTCGTGACCAACAAAAACCGTCATCTGACTGGCAGGTTGTAGCAGCGTCAGTCTGTGGCACCGCTCACCAAAAAAATCAGCAGATGTGCCAAGATGCCCATTATTGGGAGATACTCCCAGAGGGAATATTAGTGGCTGCGATCGCCGATGGTGCTGGGTCAGCAAGTATGGGCAAAATTGGGGCAATAGTGGCTAGTTCTGTAGCCGTTAAAAGCATCTGTCTGCAAGAGGTGACACTGCAACAGCTAGACTCGGATGACCAAGTGCGATGGCTGCTTACCAACGCATTGCTGTCAGCAAAAATCGCCGTGGAAGAAGAAGCTCTGGCTTCCTCAAAGCAGCCGCGAGATTTAGCCAGTACTCTGATTATCTTAATTGCTACGCCGTCCTTAGCGGCGGCAGCCCAAATCGGAGATGGAGCAGTCGTAGCTAAAGATACAGAAGGCAACTTGATAACCCTGACTAAACCCCAAAGCGGCGAATACATCAACGAAACTACGTTCTTGATTTCCCCTGACGCTTTGGATACGGCAGAGGTAAATCTCTGGCGACAACCAGTAGCCAATGTAGCCGCCCTAACGGATGGTCTGCAAATGCTGGCTCTCGATATGGCAGTGGGGGTGCCCTACAAACCCTTTTTTAGTCCCCTATTTGAGTTTGCCACCAGGCAAACAGACCAAAGTGCAGCTGTGGAACAGCTAGTTACCTTTCTCCGGTCGGAACGGGTAGCCCAACGCACTGATGACGATTTAACACTGCTATTGGCTGGGAGGATAACTCCACCCAATAACGCAGCCATAGCTATTTAAAATTATCTTTGACCGGACATATTGACAAATACCCTATTGTATGATTCGGCTATTACTATGCGCGTGCAACGTCGTCTGGACGCCCAGAAACATACTATTTTAAATCTGTCTACGACTTTGGGACAGGGCGGGGAGGCCTGTGTATACGCACTCCCCGATGATGACAATCTAGTAGCGAAGATTTATCATCAACCCAAATCTGTCTATGCTCAAAAACTCGCGACAATGATTGCTAACCCGCCAGATAATCCCACAGCGGATGCGGGTCATATATCTATTGCTTGGCCTGTAGACTTGTTGCAAGCAGAGCATAACAGCACTGAAGTCGTGGGCTTTTTAATGCCGCGCATTCAGCGGATGCGTTCGATTATTGACTTCTACAACCCCAAAACTCGTCGTCAGCATTGTCCACTGTTTAACTATCAATACCTGCACCGCACAGCACGCAATTTAGCGGCATCTGTAGCAGCTTTGCACAATCGTGGCTACTGCATCGGCGATGTCAATGAGTCGAATATCCTAGTGAGCAATACCGCTCTGGTAACGCTGGTAGATACGGATTCGTTTCAGGTACAAGACCCCCAACAGAATATTACCTATCGCTGCGAAGTCGGTAAACCAGAGTTTACACCACCAGAATTGCAGGGGAAAACCTTTGCTGAGTGCGATCGCACGGTGGAACATGACTTGTTTGGCTTGGCGGTACTGATATTTCAACTGCTGATGGAGGGGTCTCATCCCTTTGCTGGGATTTACCTGGGTGGGGGAGAACCACCACCGATTGAAGCGCGGATTAAAGACGGACACTTTACCTATAGTCAGCAGCGTCGCGTACCTTATACCCCTCCCCGGATATCACCACCACTGTCCATACTTGCACCTGAGTTGCAGCAACTGTTTATCCGCTGTTTTGAGTCAGGTCACATCCATCCCCAACAACGTCCCAGTGCCCAAACTTGGTTAGCGGCACTCACAGAAGCGGAAAATCAACTTGTCAATTGTACCCTCAACAGCCAGCACCGTTATGGTAAGCATCTTAAAAGCTGCCCTTGGTGTGAAAGACGAGAACGGTTGCGCGGTAGAGACCCCTTTCCTTCCTTGCAAGCTATTAAACTAGGGGAACACCTGCAACCACTACCGCCACCGCCACAAAAACCAGTAATTAAACCGAGAGTCGATGTTCCTAACTATGCTACTGTAGCATCTGTGCCGCTCAATTCTTATTCTTATTCTAAAGTAACCTTGACCCACAAGTATTTGCCAGTAATTTGTGGCTTCTTGGGGATGGTGGTAGCGGGAAGTTTAAATTTTCTCAACTGGAGCAATTTAAATTTCTGGGGTTCATCCAGCAGTAATGCATCGCCGACACTCAATAGTATTCAAGCTAACCGTCAGAGTGGTGGCTATGTGAATCATTATAAGCAGGGCAAAGTCAGTTACAAACACAGAGACTATGAGCGAGCCGTAGACAACTTTAGTCAAGTCATTGCCCAAGACCCCGAAAATACTATAGCCTACGTTAACCGTGGCAATGCTCGTTATAATCTCAAAGATTATGAGGGTGCAATCGAGGACTTTACCCAAGCACTGCAAATAAATCCTGCTACTATCAAAGCTTACGTTAATCGGGGTAATGCCCGCTATGCCCTAGCTACCTTTAGCAGCGATCCGATTAGAGACTACAAACTAGCGATCGCTGACTTTAACCAAGCAGTGCTATTTAATCCCTTGGAAGCAGAAGCTTATATTCGGCGTGGTATAGTGCGCTACGAATTAGCTCAGTATAGCGGTAATGCCAAGCAAGATTTTCAGCTAGCAATTGCAGATTTTAACCAAGCAATAAATATCAACCCCCGGAAACCAGAAGCATTTTTCCAACGGGGAATTGTTTTGTACGACCTAGCTCAATATAGCGGTGATTTTGAAAAAAATTATCAGCAAGCAATTGAGGACTTTAACCAAGCAATCAACATTAATCCCTCGATGGCGAGAGTTTACGTGCGCCGGGGTATAGTACGCTACGAATTAGCTCAGTATGGCAATCTCAATAACGTCGCAGAGCGTCTCAAAGCACTAGACGATTTACAAACAGCTGCTAAACTCTTTCTCTCACAAGGTGATATAGATAGTTACCAACAAACCCTCAGCAATGTATGTGTGGTAGTTGATACTAAATGTGACGAATTATTAAGAAATCCCGATAACTATCTTTTCTTGCGGTCTGACTTACAGACTCCTTCTGCTACACAAAAAAACGTAACCTCTGTCCCGTAGATTTAGTGTTGTTTTTTACTCAAATATTATGACTATAGTAGGTTACAGAAGCATAAAATTCAAGGCGGCGTAACTTCATATTTTTAAGTACATACTGATAACCTAGAATTCTCTATACTATTGCATCAGTAAAAACACATAAAGTTTGTTTGTGTAAATAATTATGACAATAGTAATTTAATTAACATTTATCTATAAAGCTCAACTGGATTTACTGAGAAAGAGCAGCCAGTATAAAATAGAAAACAAATTTTTAGGAGAATTCTCAGTAAAATGAGTATCAATCTCAAGTCGTTTTTCTAACTTTAAGACTAGACAAATTTTCCGAAATAAGCATCACAGACTTATCCAAGTTTTTACATATAAAACAGGTGAATTTATCTTCTCTTCATACTTATGCCTGGAAATTACAGTTACATTATTGACTGATAAATTAATCATAGATTTTTGTTTATCCAATTTTCTGTGCTAACAAGGTTACAGGATGTCTATTAAGTCGCCAACTTTACTGAAACCCTCTGCAACGCTCTCACGCACCTGTCCGTACTTCCTACTTGTAGGAGTGGGAAAAGGAGCAACTTTTTTGACTGCAGAGACTTGGAAACCCCTATTTATGCGTGAGTGTTGGCAGACCGGGGGCTTAGGTGGCGACGCTGTTGATGTTGTACAGAATACTTTTGAGACATTCTCTTAGAACAACTCCTGTTGGGATCTGCCTGAAACAATCCGAGGTAAACCTGATGAAAGCGGTAATTTTAGCTGGTGGTTTAGGTACAAGGTTAAGTGAAGAAACTACTATTAAACCCAAGCCGATGGTAGAAATTGGCGGTAAGCCAATCCTCTGGCACATCATGAAGATTTATTCGGCTCATGGTATAAATGATTTTATTATTTGCTGCGGTTACAAAGGTTACGTAATTAAGGAGTACTTTGCAAACTACTTCCTGCACATGTCAGACGTGACGTTTGACATGCGGTTTAACCAAATGAATGTCCATTGTGGCTACGCCGAACCCTGGCGTGTAACCCTAGTGGATACTGGGGAAAAAACCATGACAGGTGGACGACTGAAGCGAGTTAGGGAACACATTGGCAAGGAAGCTTTTTGCTTCACCTATGGTGATGGGGTAAGTGATGTTAATATCACTGAGTTAGTAAAATTTCATCAAGAACAAAAAAGCTTAGCCACATTAACTGCAGTCCAGCCTCCTGGAAGGTTTGGGGTGATTAACCTCGCAGAAGAGCAAACCAAAATTTCTAGCTTCCAAGAAAAGCCAGAAGGGGACGGAGCTTGGATAAACAGTGGCTATTTTGTTCTGGAACCAGAAGTAATTGATTTAATTGCAGATGACTCCACAGTTTGGGAGCAACAACCATTACAAAAACTAGCCGAAATGGAACAGTTATCGGCTTATAGACATACAGGCTTTTGGCATCCAATGGATACTGTGCGTGATAAGCAATGTTTGGAACAGTTGTGGTCTAATGGTAAGGCTCCTTGGAAGCTGTGGTAATTCACAATAGATGTCTACCTTTATAGCAGGGATTTTTTTATTTTCCGGGGGCGCTAATACCAATGTATGATTTTGCAATTGTCGGTGGAGGGATAGTTGGACTGTCAACGGGAATGGCGTTGGGAGTACGATATCCCCAAGCACGGATTTTAGTGCTAGAAAAAGAAAGCGATTGGGCATTTCACCAAACGGGTAACAACAGCGGCGTAATTCATTCCGGGATTTACTATAAACCCGGTAGTTTCAAGGCCAAATTTTGCCGTAATGGCGCTACCTCAATGGTGCAATTTTGTCAAGAACATGGGATTGACCATGAAGTCTGCGGTAAAGTAATTATCGCCACAGACGCTGAGGAACTACCAAGGTTAGAAAACCTGTACCAGCGGGGTTTGCAAAACGGTATACCCGTGAAGAAAATTACCGCAGAAGAAGTGAAGGAATACGAACCCCACGTTAATTGTGTAGCCGGGATTTGGGTGAGTTCCACTGGTATTGTCAACTACAAACAAGTCAGCCGCAAATATGCAGAGTTAATTCAAAACCAAGGCGGTGACCTGCGGGTGAATACAAAAGTGGAAAAAATTGTCACCAAGGGACAAAGTACAATCCTAGAAACCAATAACGGCAGCTTTGAAACGCGGTTTGTGATTAACTGTGCGGGTTTGCATAGCGATCGCATAGCCAAACTCGGTCAAGTCGATCCGCAAGCCAAAATTGTCCCCTTCCGGGGAGAATACTACGAACTCACACCAGAAAAACGCTATCTCGTCAAAGGGTTAATTTACCCTGTACCCAACCCAGATTTTCCCTTTTTGGGGGTTCACTTTACCCGGATGATTGACGGTAGCGTCCACGCTGGTCCCAATGCAGTGTTGAGCTTAAAGCGGGAAGGTTACAAAAAAACCGACTTTGACCTGGGAGATTTTACCGAGGTCATGACCTATCCAGCTTTCTGGAAACTAGCAGCAAAACATGCCGACGAAGGAATTAAGGAAATCATTCGCTCCTTTAGCAAAGCAGCCTTTGTCCACAGTCTGCAAAAGCTAATTCCCGAAGTCCAAGCGGAAGATGTGGTACCGACCCACGCTGGTGTACGTGCCCAAGCGTTGATGAATGATGGTAAGTTAGTGGACGACTTTTTGATTGTTCAAGGAGAAAATTCTGTTCACGTCTGTAATGCTCCTTCACCAGCAGCCACCTCGTCCCTAGAAATTGGCAAAGCGATCGTCGCGCAGATTCCTGAACAATCCCACTTACTCACAGCAATTAATAACTAGGAATTGACAACTATGAAAGTTTTGGTAACAGGTACCGAAGGGTACATCGGTTCGTTATTCGCTCCCCTGTTAATGGAAAAGGGGCATGAAGTTATTGGTTTAGATACGGGCTTTTATAAGTATGGTTGGTTGTATAACGCCACCAAATTAACCGCCAAAACCCTGAACAAAGACCTGCGTCACGTCACTGTAGAAGACCTAGAAGGTGTGGATGCAATTGTTCACATGGCGGAACTTTCCAACGACCCCGCAGGACAACTAGCTCCCCACATCACCTACGAAATCAATCATAAAGGCTCAGTAAGGCTTGCGGAATTAGCAAAACAAGCAGGTGTGCAGCGCTTCGTTTACATGTCTTCCTGTAGCGTTTACGGTGTAGCCACCGCCGAGGACATCACCGAAGAATCTCCCGTCAACCCCCAAACCGCCTATGCAGATTGTAAAACTCTGGTAGAGCGGGATGTGAAAAAACTCGCTGCAGACAACTTTTCCCCCACCTTCATGCGTAACGCTACCGCCTTTGGTGCTTCCCCCAGAATGCGGTTTGATATTGTTCTTAACAACCTATCAGGGTTAGCTTGGACAACCAAAGAAATCAAAATGACCAGTGACGGTACACCTTGGCGTCCCTTAGTTCATGCACTGGATATTTGCAAAGCGCTTGTCTGTGTACTAGAAGCACCCCGCGACATTGTTCACAACGAAATCTTTAATGTTGGCGATACGGCGCAAAACTATAGAGTGCGCGAGATTGCGGAGATTGTGGCGGAAACTTTCCCTGGTTGTCAATTAAGCTTTGGTGAAAATGGTGCCGATAACCGCAGTTATCGCGTTTCTTTTGAGAAGATAAATAGTAAGTTACCTGGATTTAAATGTGAGTGGGATGCCCAAAGAGGGGCGCAACAACTGCTGAAGGTATTCCAGCAAATTGACATGGATAAAGATACCTTCTTTTCTAGAGGTTTTACTCGCCTCAAGCAGTTGGAATACCTATTGCGTACCCAACAAATTGACAAAGACTTCTTCTGGAGTTAAGAACTTAATTTATATTTTTTTAGGAGTTTTATTAACATGGCTAAGTGTCGCTTTAGTGGCAAACCTCTAACTCACGTTTTTGCTGATTTGGGTATCTCCCCCATCGCCAATGACTACTTAACTCCAGAACAGCTAAATCGGGCTGAGAAATTCTACCCTTTAAAAACTTATGTTTCGGAAGATAATCTTTTAGTTCAATTAGAAGAATTTGAGTCACCCGACCATATTTTTGGTGATGGTGACTATGCATATTTTTCTTCCTACTCTGAAAGTTGGTTGCGCCACGCCAAAGCTTATACTGATTTAATGGTAGAAAGATTTGGCTTTAACAAAGATAGCCAAGTTATTGAAATTGCCAGTAATGATGGTTATCTACTCCAGTATTTTGTTGAGAAAGGCATTCCGGTATTAGGAGTAGAACCGGCAGGTAATACCGCCAAAGTAGCAGAATCAAAAGGCGTTCCTAGCCTAGTGAAATTCTTTGGGGTACAGACAGCTAAAGAACTGGCTGAAATGGGCAAACAAGCCGACCTGTTATTAGGAAATAATGTATTAGCCCATGTACCGGATTTAAATGATTTCGTCGGCGGAATGAAGATTGTCTTAAAGCCAAATGGCATCTTGACAATGGAGTTTCCCCACCTGTTGCAACTCATGCAACAAAATCAGTTTGATACGATTTATCATGAGCATTTCTCTTACTTTTCATTCTTAACAGTAGAGAAAATTTTTGCCGCTCATGGGTTAACCCTGTTTGATGTGGAAGAAATTCCCACTCATGGTGGATCTCTCCGGATTTATGGCAAACATGATAATAATCCAGAGCCAGCCATTAGCGATCGCGTTCATCAATTAAAAGCTAAAGAAATCGCTGCTGGATTGGATAAGATAGAAACCTATCTATCCTTTGGGGAAAAAGTCAAAGAAACCAAGCGTAAACTGTTATCTTTTCTGATTGAAGCCAAAAACCAAGGAAAAACAATCGTTGGTTATGGTGCCCCAGCTAAGGGAAATACCCTGTTGAATTACTGTGGTGTGGGTACAGACTTTATTGACTATACCGTAGACCGCAACCCCCACAAACAGGGTATGTTTCTACCAGGAACTCACATACCCATCCTCAATCCTGATACAATAGCCGAAACCAAGCCTGATTACGTATTGATTTTGCCTTGGAATTTAAAAGAAGAAATTATTGGGCAAATGGCGTACATTCGGGAATGGGGAGGAAAATTTGTTGTACCAATTCCTGAAGTTAAAGTATATCCATGATATTCACTGAAACCGAACTCAAAGGCGCATTCATTATCGAACTAGAACCAATCTCCGACCATCGGGGTTTCTTTGCTCGGTCATTTTGCGCCGAAGAATTTGCTCAACATGGTTTAAAGCCGACAGTTGCTCAATGCAATATATCTTTAAACCATAAAAAAGGTACTATGCGGGGGATGCACTATCAGCTTCCTCCCGCCAGTGAAACTAAGTTGGTGCGCTGTATTCGGGGCGCTATTTATGATGTCATAATTGATTTGCGTCCCGAATCGCCTACATATCTGTCACATATTGCTGTGGAGCTATCTGCAGAAAATCGCCGCGCTTTGTATGTTCCGGAAATGTTTGCCCACGGCTATCAAACCCTTACCGATGATGCCGAAGTCATCTACCAAATGGGTGAATTCTATCAGCCTGGGTATGCCCAAGGGTTAAATTACGACGATCCAATTTTAGATATTCAGTGGCCTTTACCAGTCACGGAAATATCGGAAAAAGATGCCACCTGGCCCTTCGTGAAAAACGTTGTTGTAGTAGCCTAGAATGCGGAAAAGTACCTAGGTATTTGCTACAACATCCATAAGTGTTCTACCTCACACTAACCTTAAAAAAGGAGCCAGCGCCATGACTTGGGAAGGGAATCAAATCTTAACAGAAAATCCAGAAATTAGCGCAGTTTCTGGAGCAGATAATTTAGACTTCCCAGCAATTGAATCAGGCAAAACTATGAGTTTCACTAACTCAAAAGCCTTGCAAAAAAGAAGTCACGAAATTATCCCTGGTGGTTCCCATACCTACGCTAAAGGCGATGATCAATTTCCAGAAAATGCCCCTGGCTTTATTGTTAAAGGTAAGGGTTGCCATGTCTGGGATATGGATGGCAATGAATTCATTGAATACGGTATGGGTTTGCGGGCTATTACCTTGGGTCATGCTTATGAACCAGTGGTGGAAGCAGCCTACAAGCAAATGCTGTTGGGAAATAACTACACTAGACCAGCACAGATTGAAGTAGAAGCAGCAGAAGAATTACTCAGCCTGATTGAAGGTGGGGAAATGGTGAAATTCACTAAGGATGGTTCTGCTGTCACTGCTGCTGCTGTCAAGCTTTCCCGTGCTTATACAGGTAGGGATATGGTCGCTATTTGCGGCGACCATCCCTTTTTCTCTTCCGAAGACTGGTTTATTGGCAGTACTCCCCTCAATCGTGGCATTCCCCAAGTCACTAGAGAGTTAACTGTTAAATTCCGTTACAACAATATTGCCAGTCTCAAGGCTCTATTTGAGAAGTATCCCGGAAAAATTGCCTGTGTGATTTTAGAACCAGCAAAAGAGCAAGACCCAGTCGATAATTTCCTCCACGAAGTCAAGCGAATTTGCCATGAAAATGGCGCAGTTTTTATCCTGGATGAAATGATTACAGGGTTCCGCCTCCATAATGGGGGTGGACAAAAATACTATGATATCGTGCCCGATTTATCCACCTTTGGTAAGGGTCTGGGTAACGGTTTTGCGATTTCGGCATTAGTGGGTAAACGCGAACTCATGGAGTTAGGGGGTATTTACCACGATAAAGAACGGGTGTTTTTACTGTCCACTACCCACGGAGCAGAAAATCATGCCCTAGCCGCAGCAATTGCCACTATCCGAACCTACAAACAAGAACCTGTAATTGAGTTCATGTTCCGCCAAGGTGAAAAATTAATCAAGGGCATTAATCAAGTAATTGCAGACAATGAACTCCAAGGTTATTTTGCAGTATTGGGCAAGCCTAGTAATTTAGTCTACGCTACGCGGGACGAAAATCAACAGCCTTCCCAAGCCTTTAGAACCTTGTTCTTGCAAGAAACTATCAAGCGCGGTTTGATATTACCTTCTTTAATTGTCAGTTATTCTCATACTGATGAAGTCATTGATAAAACAATTGATGCCATTGGGGAAGCTCTAAAGGTCTATAAACAAGCTTTAGAAAATGGCATTGATAAATATTTGGTTGGTCGTCCGGTGAAACCTGTATTTAGAAAATATTGCTAAATTTCACAATTTTCTGGTGTCCCAACCATTAATTTCAAGTCATGAAACTAGTAGATAGCTGTTTACTTTCAGGATAATTTTACGAAAAAAATATGGCAAGTATGAACTCCCATCAACCCAGAGAAATTATTGGATTAATTCCCGCTGCTGGCTGGGGAACTCGTCTTTCTCCCTTACCTTGCAGCAAAGAATTATACCCGATTGGGTTTCATACAGTGGAAGATGGGAGCATACGACCCAAAGTAGTTTCTCATTATTTACTAGAAAATATGCGCCAGGCTGGCATTGAAAAAGCCTATTTTTTAATGCGGTCAGGAAAGTGGGACACCCCCGCATATTTTGGCGATGGAAGCCTTGTAAATATGAACCTAGGCTACCTGATTGTTGGTTTACCTTTTGGGGTGCCCTATAGTTTGGATCAAGCCTATCCCTTTGTTAAAGATGCGATAATTGCCTTGGGTTTTCCTGATATTATTATTCACCCAGAAGATAGCTATAAACGGTTAATCAACCGTCTTAATTCTAGCAATGCCGATATAATTTTGGGAGTTGTTCCCCATGAACAACCAGAAAAAGGCGGTGTAGTTGATTTTGATGCCGATGGAAGGGTTCATTTATTAATAGAAAGAATCGTTGAAACTGACTTACGCTACAGTTGGGCTACTGCAGTTTGGACTCCTAATTTCACAGAATTTTTGCATCAGTATGTAGCGCAAATGGAAGCTGAACGCTTGCAAAAAAATCCTGATAACAAATTAGCTAAACCTCCAGAAGTACCAATTGGTGATGTGATGCAAGTTGCAGTTAACCAAGGAATGCGGGTGGAAGCCGAAGTCATGGACGATGGGTGGTATTTAGATGTTGGTACCCCAGATAATTTAGTGCGAGCAATACAGGAGTTTAGTAAGCCGGAAATCTAAATGATTGAAAACAATTTGCTGATAAATTCTGTATTAATAGATAATAGCGCTTCCCAGATTCGCTTCTGTATGGTAAGAAAGAATTTACCGCCGATAGAAAAGGATGAACGCTTTCTTAAGCCGATAAATTTGGATATCATTACAATAGAAACTGCTATAATTTAATTTTTATATTTCCGATTAATATCGTAGTAATCAAAATAGGTAGGAGTTGATATATGATTTCCAATAGCATTAAAAATATTAGTTTACCTGATATTGATAAATCTCTTGATACTGATACTATAGGTCAGGGAATGCACCGGCTAATGACAGAATTATATCCAATTTGCCGGAGTATTACTGGGAATGGCGTTCGCCAAACTCTGGATATTATCAAAAAATATATTCCTCTAGAAGTTCAGGAAGTACCATCAGGAAAACAAGTATTTGATTGGACTGTACCAAAAGAATGGAATATTAAAGAGGCTTATATTAAAAACTCAAAGGGAGAGAAAATAGTCGATTTTAAAAATAACAATTTACATGTACTCAATTATAGTTTACCTGTTAATAAAAAAGTTTCCTTAGAAGAATTAAAACCTCACTTATATACGCTGCCAGATTATCCAGACTGGATTCCCTATCGTACTTCTTATTACTCAGAAAAATGGGGTTTTTGTCTTAGTCAGAATCAATATTTACAACTGGAAGATGAAGAATATGAGGTATTGATTGACTCATCTTTAGAAGATGGTCATCTTACCTATGGGGAGTATTATCTCCCAGGGGAAACTGAAGATGAAGTGCTAATTTCCTGCCATACTTGCCATCCATCTCTAGCAAATGATAACCTCTCTGGAATCTCAGTAGCGGTGTTTCTGGCTCAATATTTACAACAAATTCCGCGTCGCTACTCCTATAGGTTTCTATTCATTCCTGGTACTATTGGTTCCATTACTTGGCTGTGTTTAAATGAGGCGCAAGCTGCGAAAATAAAACATGGGTTAGTGCTAACTTGTGTCGGCGATCCTGGTAAAATTACTTATAAAAAAAGCCGTCAAGGTAATGCAGAAATTGATAGAATTATGGCTTATGTGCTGAAAAATTCGGCACGGGAATATGAAATTATTGATTTCTTTCCCTATGGCTATGATGAGCGACAATATTGCTCACCAGGGTTTAATTTGGCAGTGGGTTGCTTTATGCGATCGCCCCACGGTACTTTTGTGGAATATCATACATCAGCAGACAATCTCGACTTTGTAAAACCCGAATATTTAATTGATTCTTTCTCTAAATGTTGGACGACTATCGAGATTCTTGAGTACAATAAAACTTACCTCAATCTCAACCCTAAATGCGAACCACGCTTGGGTAAACGAGGGCTATACAAATCTGTAGGTGGTCAACACGAAGGTGCATTTAACGAAATGGCTATTTTATGGGTTTTAAATCTATCCGATGGTAGCTACAGCCTACTAGATATTGCAGAACGCTCCGGTATGGCATTTACTGACATTAAAAATGCTGCTCTAGCTTTAGCGAAAACAGATTTATTAGAAGAATTAAATTCATAATTAGTCAATATTTATCAGCAATGGGGTTGATTATCTTTCAACTCTATTGCTGATTTTTGGTGGACAAAAATTTTATATACCCAACTTAAACTTACATACCCAATTTCAATAAAAAAGTCCGCCTATGAGTTTAATCTTGATAACGATGCAACACTTTCTATTATTCACTGGTTTTTATTAATCAGTGAATATAGGGCATGTAATTTTCATGAGATTGTAATAATTTTATGATTCTACGAATTTGTTTACAGTCTCTTGAAAATAATTTGTGTAGTTTAGAGGTCTTTGACAAATTATAACACTTAACCCAAAGGAATTGCAACATGACATCTCTATTTGTTGACGCAGCAATTAATGATGAACAAAGACGAGAACGTCTTTATAATGGGGAATTATTTGTTTACTCATCTTGTAAAACAGCAGTGAAATTTTGTGAGTTTGCTCGCGAAATGATTGCTGAAGCTTTTGGAAATCTTGACCCCCAAACTGCCCAATACCACTTACCAGTAGAAGAATACGCTGCGATTTTAGCTAAGCTCAAACCCAGCTTTATTCATCATCCCAAATCCAAACAATTTATTCAGGAAATTTTGACAGAGTTGGGGTGCGATTTAAACAAGACTTACTTTGATGTTCCCCGGATGCGAACCGCTACCAGTAATAATTATCTCACCTCTGGTATCGCCTACGCTTTCCATCCCCATCGTGACACTTGGTACTCGGCGGCTCAATGTCAGTTAAACTGGTGGTTCCCCATTTATGACGTGGAACCAGATAACATTATGGCTTTCCATCCCCGCTACTGGAGCCAAGGTGTGAAAAATGGTTCCAGCGGCTACAACTATTACAAGTGGAACAAAGAAAACCGCAAAAACGCTGCTCAACATGTGAAGACCGATACTCGCAAACAACCCCATCCCGAAGAACCGATGGAACTAGAACCGCAGATTCGGATTGTCACCAAACCAGGTGGGGTAATCGTGTTTTCTGGAGCGCAAATGCACTCCACAGTACCCAATAC
Organism: Nostocaceae cyanobacterium; assembly: GCA_035285345.1. Lineage (GTDB taxonomy): Bacteria > Cyanobacteriota > Cyanobacteriia > Cyanobacteriales > Nostocaceae > JAYKJH01. The sequence goes on from JAYKJH010000104.1 coordinate 53,828, forward strand.
CTCTGGTAAAACCAGATTTAGCATCGACTTTAGAACTGTACATTTTGACGATGTAGCAGCCAAAGTTGGGGCACCTAACGTTGACTCTGCTTGTACTGGTACTGCTCTGAGAGACTTTTTGCGGGGAACTGATTTTTCCCGTCTCCCAGAAGAACTAGTTAAACCCTATGATACCCAACCGATTGAGGAAGACGATGTGCTGATTTATGAACCGTCCTTAGTAGCTAGTTCAGCCGAATAAATAAATGCCACAAAACTTCCGCCGAACTGTACTAGGTTTAATTTTTCCCATCTAGTTATTAGCTAAAAACCCTCATTGGTAGAGATGTTCCCCTTGAACCTCTCTACTAGGAAGAGTAAATTTCATCTCAATCTTCAGCAAGGCGGAAAATTGTGTATACTCATATCTTGCACCACGGGAGGTTCTACCTCCCGTAACTCGTTCCCAGGTTGAACCTGGGAACGATAATTAAAACGTCTCTATCAGGAAACAATAGTTTGCTTCATGAAAACTCAACATCCCACTGCGTTGTTTGTGCGCTATATTGTCAGTAATATTCGCCAAAAGATAGTTAATTCTTAAAATCCTATTGGCAAGTTTTAAGGGGCATCTAGTATAGGAAATAGCTACGTGAAAAGCACGAGGATATATCATGTCTGCTTTCCTTCCCCTGTATCAATTGTACATTACACCACAAACGCTCAGGCTGGAGTCTTTATCCACCAAAGCTCAGTTCCCAACAGTTCTGAGGTCGGTATTGGAGCAAATCTTGCAAATTTGCCGATATGTCGCCTTGTAGACTTGCAGAAATCTAAAAATAGTCTTAAATTATACAACTAACTGAAATTTTAGCCGCACAACTATGATAAAAGTAAGCTACCATCAACACAGAGAAGTCATTGCCTTGATACCAGCCGCTGGACAAGCAACCCGCATCTCCCCTTTACCTTGCAGCAAAGAACTATACCCTATCGGGTTTCGGTCTGATAAAAATGGCGCTATTAAGCCTAAAGTAGTTTGTCACTATTTACTGGAAAATATGCGTTTGGCGGGGATAAAAAAAGCTTACTTTTTACTCCGTTCCGGTAAGTGGGATATTCCAGCCTATTTAGGAGATGGCGAAATTTTGCATATGAATTTGGGATACCTAGTTGTGCGCTGCCTATATGGTGTTCCTTATACTTTAGATACCGCCTATCCTTTTGTCAAAGATGCAATTGTGGCATTAGGCTATCCTGATATTTTGTTCCAACCGCAAGATAGTTATAAACGTATACTTACGCATTTATACTCTAGTAGTGCTGATATTGTCCTAGGTGCCGTTGAGTTTGCTAATCCGCAAAAAGGAAACATGATTGTTTTTGACACTGATGGTCGTGTACTACACATGGTAGAAAAACCTGACAATAGTGACTCTCACTATAGTTGGTGTACAGCGGTATGGACACCCGTGTTTACAGAATTTTTGCATGAATACCTGAAAAAGATTGAAAGTACTACTGATAATTTGGCACAGCAGCGGGAAATTCCATTTGGTGACATTGTACGCGCTGCAATGGAGCATGGATTAAGAGTAGAAGCAGAAGTCTTACCAGAAGGTGGTTATTTAGATATCGGCACACCAAATGATTTAATTAAAGCTGTCGGTCACTTTGCAGTTCAAGAAGTTTAATTAAATTGCTGCTGGGGTTTGGGAATGAAAAATCTACTCGAAAAACGCCAAATAATGCGTAATAATTTGGAATTCCTAATTTAACCATAATTTTATCACCCTATCTCTGGCAGTCTGGTCGGAGCGATAATCCCTACCAGCAAGCACGGTTATGAACTAACAATTACTTTAATCGTAACCCGGAGAGCAAGTAGCATTGATTGCTTGCTCTCAATTTTTTTTAGTATTATTTTTTCGGGTTTCCAAAGGTTGCTAAAATCCGGGTTGAACAAACAGTCTTAATTACATAAAACCGATACATTGTATGTCAATTTTTTAGAATTGACCACTCTACCTTCGAGTTATTTATAAAATTTCCAGATCGGGCTTCTATAAGTATTAGAAGTGTTAACATAGTTTTTGTTAAAAAATGATTCATTTTGCCGGAAAAATATAAAGTTAATTTAAAATAATTGTGTAGATTTTCCTAAATTTGTGGGATTTCTAAGTAAAATCTAGTACAATCTAGCAACTTGCATCTATTCATCTACCCCTTGGGATGATTGTATGAAAATAGCTCTTGTCCACGATTACCTAACCCAACGAGGTGGGGCAGAGCGGGTCTTTGAATTGCTTTGCCAGCGCTATCCGGAGGCGGATGTATTTACATCTTTGTACGACCCGCAAAAAACCATTGATCTGAGCGATCGCATAGTTAAAACCACGGTATTGCAAAAGATTCCCGGAGCAGCAAAGTATTTCCGGTTAATGGCGCCGTTTTATTTTCCGGCATTTCGCGCCTTAGATTTACAAGCTTACGATTTGATTATTTCTAGCAGCACCAGCTTTGCCAAAGCTGTTAGAAAAAAACCATCGGCAAAGCATATCTGCTTTTGTCATAACGTCACCCGCTTTTTGTGGGACACACAGACTTATTTGCGGGAGTATGAAGACTATAAGCTCTTTGCGCCGCTAATTGAGCAAATTTTTGAGATGATGAGAAAATTTGACTTCAATTATGCTCAAGAGCCAGACCTGTATATAGCAAATTCTAGCACCGTTGCTCGGAGGATTAAAGAGATATATAAAAAAGAAGCTGTTGTGATTAATTATCCTATTGATACGAATAGATTTAAATTTTCTGATGCCAAGGATAGTTATTATTTAGCATCGGCGCGGATGATTAGTTACAAGCGACTAGATATTATTGTAGAAGCTTTTAACTGGCTGGGATGGCCGCTATGGATATCGGGAGAAGGACCGGAAAGAGAGCGATTGGAAGCGAAATCATTAAAAAATATTAGGTTCCTCGGACATGTGAGCGATCGCCAACGAACGGAATTATTTTCTCAAGCTCGTTCTGTGATTGTAGCCGCCTTAGAAGATTATGGTTTAGTACCGATAGAAGCAAATGCCAGCGGTACACCAGTAATTTCCTATGGTGCAGGAGGGGTATTAGACACCCAAATCCCCGGTAAAACAGGTGTATTGTTTAACCGACAAACACCAGAATCCATACATGCAGCACTCCTAGAATCTAGCGAAATTTCCTGGGACTATCACAGTATTCGCCAACATGCGATTAATAATTTTTCGGAAGCAGCCTTTTTTAGCAAAGTAGAAGAATTTCTGGAAAAAAATTTATTTATAGATACTAATACTGTAAATAAGTAATTAATTAAGGGATGGTATAGAGTGATTGAAAGTAATTTAAATCATTTAAATCCTGCTGGTGAAACAGACCCAGGATATGGGCAATTATTTGCAGTTCTAATCCGCAGGAAATTTTGGTTTTTAAGTGTATTTGTAAGTGCGATAGCCATAGCAGCAGTGGTTACTCAGAAAACGCCACCTAGCTACCAAAGCTCAATGCAACTACTAATTGAGCAATACTATCAAGCTAAACAAGATACAACGGGTACAGAACATAAATTTGCTGACTCTAATGTTGTGGTAGACACAGCCACGCAGTTAAATTTAATGCGGAGTACGCAACTGATTCAACAAACGGTGAATTTACTACGCCCAGAATATCCAGATATTACCGTAGACGAGATCAAAGAGAATTTGGTCTTATCTCAAATCAAAGATGAAGATGCTGGGGTCAATACAAAGATATTCCTAGCAGAATACAAAGCAAATGATGCTAAAAAGACCCAAAGAATTCTCGAAGCAATGCAGCGAGTTTACCTGGATTACAACCGCCGACAACAACAATTGCGGTTAGATAAGGGTCTGGAATTTATCAATAAAAAATTACCAGAAGTGCGCGAGAGCGTCAGACAAGCAGAGAGAGCTTTAGAAAAGTTTCGCAAAACGCAAAACTTAATTGAGCCACAAGCGCAAGCAAATGCTTTAGTGGAATCCCTCAGCAATATTGAGAGAGAAAGAGTTGCTACTCGTTCGCAGTATAACGATGCTCAGGCGCGTTTTGTTGCCTTGCAACAACAAATTAACAGTTCTCCAAAAAAAGCCCTGGTAGGTTCTCGATTGAGCGAATCTACACGTTACCAAACCTTACTCAATGAGGTTCAAAAAACTGAACTGGCTATAGCAACATTGCGGTTAAAATTTACCGATCAATCCCCTAATGTCCAACAATTGCTGCAACAGCGTCAAAGTCAGTTAGCTCTCCTGCAACAAGAAGTAGGAAGGGCTTTAGGAGGACAGTCAGCACAAGTCCAAGCTTCTGGAGAGAATCTCCTAGAACAAGGACAACTAGGACAGATTGACCGCCAACTAGCTAGTCAAATGGTGGAGGCACAAACTACCCAAGTTGCACTGCAAGCGCGAGACCAAAGTTTGGCAGAAAGAGAGCAGCAACTACGGGCAGAACTTAAGCGTTTTCCCTCCCTGTTAGCGGAATACAATCGTTTGCAACCAGAGGTAGAACTCAAGCGACAAACCCTGCAAGATTTGCTGAAAGCTCAACAACAGTTGAGTCTAGAAATTTCTCGCGGTGGCTTCGATTGGCAAGTCGTGGAACAACCCAAACTGGGAGAGAAAATAGGTCCGAATCTGCGGCAAAATCTCCTATTGGGTGCAGTAGTAGGTTTAGTTTTGGGTGGGATTGCTGCCTTTTTACGAGAAGCAATGGATGATTCGGTACATACCACCGCTGAATTAGAGAAACAAGTTGCCTTACCTCTGTTGGGGACAGCTCCGAAATTGCTACCAAATAAAGCTAGCGAACCAGTCTTCCGCTTACCCTTTGGTAAACCAGAAATCCTGACTCCCTGGAAAATTCAAGTCCTCAATTGGCCTCCCTGTTGGGAAGCAGTGGATCTGATTTATAAGAATATCGAACTGTTAAATTCGGTCTCTACTTTAAAATCTTTAATGCTCACCTCAGCATTAGCTGGTGAAGGTAAATCAACCCTGGCTTTAGGTCTCGCACTGAGTGCCGCCCGATTACACAAACGGGTACTATTAATTGATGCGGATTTACGCAATCCAAGCCTTCATAAAAAGCTGCACTTACCCAATAACGAAGGGCTTTCCACTCTATTAGCAAATGAAGTTCCTTTACCTAGGGAGATTAGCATTCAATCCTCTGGTGCATCCTACATCGATATTTTAACCGCCGGTCCTACACCTGCCGATCCAGCTAATCTTTTAAGTTCCCCACGCATGGGTGATTTAATGTCAGTTTTTGAGCAAAGTTATGATTTAGTCATCGTAGACGCTCCACCAGTTATTGGCATGGTAGATGCGGTACTAACAGCCTCATTTTGCCAAGGTGTCGTATTGGTAGCACGTATGGGAGGGGTAACTCGCTCTGAGGTTACGCAAGCTTGTACTATGCTCAGCAAACTAAATGTAATTGGAGTTGTTGCAAATGGTGCTTTAAGCTCTTCTAAAAACTACCTATCCTATGTCAAGAAACAGCACAAAGCATTACAACAAGCCGCAGAAATATAGCTGTTTTAGACAATTTTATCTGCCACCCAGTTCCCACACTTATAGAAATGCGGATTTTAGCTACTTATGGGAACTGTCTACCTAGGGTTTTTTGAGCAAATAATTGTTAAGAAACATAACTTTTTTGGCTATTTGTACTGAATTCAGCCCCAGCTTTACTTTATGAAATCTTAACACTTATATAGTGAAAAACATGTTTTATTAAAGAAAAAGTAAAAAAATTATTTCAGCTATCATTATTCCCACGTAATACTCTATTCTATTTCCAGGAGACATATAAAGATTACAATCAGAGATTTAAATAAAATTCTCAGTAGACCTCTGGAAAATATCTCGTTTCTTGTGTAGTTATCTCAAAGGCAAAACTGAAGAGCTTTAACTCCGCAACTTAGTGGCTAATACTATTTTTTAGCAATAAAAAATAAATAAGAAATGCATAAAAACTTAAAAAACACCTGATAGTTTTTTGTAGAAGCATTCTTGATTATTTTCTCTCGACAATCTACCACTCTGTAAATAGCGATACATTATGACCAGCTTCACAATCGGTTCTTCCCCAAATCAGCCCCAAATTGTCCAACCAGGAGACAATTGCTCTCCCCAATGCAGCCTAGAATGGCGACAGGGGCAGTTGTTGGTGAAGCTAGCACGACATGTAAAACAGTTATACTTGCCTGCTGTGGACGATCCAGAATGGTTAGTAGAGTGCTTAAAGCATTCCCCAGTGGAGTTAGTTCGCATCGATCCTCAACTGGGTGAAGCAAAGCTTTTGATGTGGGCTGAGGCTTGCAAGCAAGCTCACAAACAGATTTTTCTTCGCATACCCCCAGATGATAAACCCCGCCCACCAGAAACCTTTCTATCTCGCTGGGTTAAGCCTTTCATGGACTGGTGCCTGGCTTTAATTTTGCTGTTGGTTGCTACCCCAGTGATGATGGCATTAGTGCTGCTGATCCGCCTTTTCTCACCAGGACCTCTATTTGACCGCGAGTGGTTTGTGGGGCGCCGTGGTAAGCTGTTTGCGATTTTAAAGTTTCATGCCAGACATAATCGGATTCTGCGGATTGTGCGCCGGTATGGTGGTGACAAATTACTACAGTTACTTAATGTACTGCGGGGAGAGATGAGTTTAATTGGATCGCGTCCGCAGAGTTTGTCTGAGGCTGTACTACTCAATCCCCAAGCACAACGACAGCTAAACACTCTACCAGGGATGCTTCAATTTTGGCAGGCTAAGGAAGAAGAAAGCAGTTTGGTTTTGATGCAGTAAAAGTCTGGATTTTGAAGGCTTGTAAATTTGGGTTAATAAGTACTTCCATACTTTTTCGCTAGTTTACATTAGAAAATTCTAGAGACTTACACGAGGAGTTGCTAGAGTTTACTTTATCCGTCGCGCTCCATTTTAAGCATTTTTTTCTTGTACTTCGGAAATATTCATCAGGCTCCAAGCGACCACTTCCTTGAACAGAATCACAAATTCGTCTGGCGAGAGTTTGATAGATGAGAACTTTACTTAAAGGTACACGCTGGATATTGCAGGGACGTAGTGCTACTGCTGCTACCTTCCAGACATTTTTCACCAGACTGCTGATCTTGGCGATTAACATGGCAACTGGTATTACTACAGCCCGGTTCCTGGCTCCTACAGGACGAGGGGAACTAGCTGCTATGACAATGTGGGCGCAATTTTTAGCTTACGCCATGACACTGGGGTTGCCTGTTGCTTTGGTATACAACCTCAAACGCTATCCAGAAAAAAAATCAGAAATCTTTTCTGCCGCTCTGGTTTTGAGTACAGGAATGGGTTTTGTGGCAATGTTGACAGGTATAGTGTTTATTCCTTATTGGTTATCCAAATATTCGCCAGAGGTGATTTTCCTTGCCCAGTGCTTTATGGTCACTGCACCCCTCGCTCTGGCATCAGTAACTTTTACAGCAGCTTTTGAGGCAGAAGGCAAGTTTACGACTTCCAATCAGGTGGCATACTTGATACCACTCTCCACTCTGGTGATGTTGGGCGCCTTTGCTGTTTCGCGAACACTGACACCGTTAACGGCTGGATTAGCTTATCAGTTACCAGGTATACCTGTATTTTTTTGGATGCTGGTGCAATTGTGGAAACGCTATCAACCACGCTGGCGTAGTTTGGGGGAATCATGCCAAAAGCTGCTTAATTATGGATTGCGTGCCTATGGTATGGATTTGTTAGGAACAGTGTCAGGGCAAATAGACCAAATACTGGTAGTAGGCTTACTAGCTCCAGCATCAATGGGGATGTACGCAGTGGCTCTAAGTTTATCTCGGATGCTGAGTATGTTTGAAAACTCGATTTTGAAGGTCTTGTTTCCTACAGTAGCAGCCCGTCCACCGGCAGAAGTAGTAGCGGTGACGGGACGAGCTGCACGCATGAGTCTGGCTCTGACTCTTTTGGCTGCCATACCGTTAATGCTAGTAGGTCCGTTTTTACTGAAGTTGTTGTACGGCGCTGATTTCTTGGGAGCAGTACCAGTATTTCGCATTCTGCTGGTAGAAATTGTGCTGGCTTGCACAGACTCAATTCTCGCCCAAGCCTTTATGGCATTGGGGCGACCGGGAACCCTAACCATACTTCAAGGTATCACCTTGGGGCTAAACTTGGCACTTTTGCCCATACTTATTCCCACCTATGGATTAAGAGGTGCAGGTATAGCCTTACTTATCTCCACCATTATCCGCTTAATTCTTATACTCGCTTGTTACCCACTACTGTTAAAGGTTCGTCCCCCCAGTTTAATAATTAATCGCGAAGACTTGCAGTTTTTATACCAGAAATGGCAAGCAATTAGAGGATGATTAAAAGTCAGTAATTAGTCAACTGGCACTAGTCCTTCACTATACTCAATCCCTCGCGGAACTAATATTATGACAGTTAACTTTAAGGGCAAAGTATTTTTCTATTGCGTGCCCACATCCACCCCAGATAAAAATCCCTATCCCCATTTGATAGTTGGCTTAGCCGAAGGTCTTAAAAGTTTAGGTATTGAGTTTTATTCAGATATAAACTATTGGCAACTGTCACCAGAAAAAGAGGAATATCTCTTTCGTCATAACCCAGAAGTCACTCCAGATGATTGCGATATAGTGATTTTGGAAGATAACTGGACAACTGCACTTAACAGACCTTTTCCTAAAGATTTATTCGCGCCTAACCGAAAGCATATCACTGTCTATATGGATGCTCAAGATGGAACTACAACGCTAGCTTGGCAGCCGGAATACAGGCAGTTTGATTTTATCTTCCGTATTAGTTGTAATAGCAAATTAAAACGACCTGCGAATATTCATCCTTGGAGTCTTGGACTGTCAGAGCGGATGTTGCGCGAGTTAGAAACTATCCCCAAGTTTGCAGAACGAAAACAGCAGCTAGTTGTAAATTATAGAGAAACTGTTCATAATAAACAGCGCTTAAGGTCTCGCGCTCGCCAAGATTTAATGCCTGCCATTAATAGTTTATTGCATGTCAATACTATTCTTGACACCTATGATAATTTCTCTAGAGAGCCTTATCATTATCTGCAATGGGCACAGACGGGTCGCCGTCATTCTCCCAGTTACTACAACAGTTTAAAAGAATCCGTTGCCTGTGCTTGCTTTGCTGGATATTTTGTTAGTCCTATCCCCCGTGATTTAGATTCATTTACCAGCCGTGTTTTAGGAAAACTAATCAAGAATATAGGTTGGAAGACAAATAGAATTGTGGACTGGGATAGTTGGCGACTTTGGGAGTCAATGGTGGCTGGATGTGTTGCCTTTAATCCAGATTTTGAGAAATATGGTTTGGTCGTTCCCGTCATGCCGGAAAATTGGCGGCATTATATTGGCGTAGATTTTGACAATATTCAAACAACAATTAACAGGTTAAAAGATGAACCGGAAATCCTAGAAAAAATTTCTTGTCAGGGTAGAGATTGGGCGATTGAACATTACAGCCCTGTACCGACAGCAATCCGTTTTCTGAAAGCCATTGGGGTGTCATGAAAATCCTACTCACTATTCACTATAAACTCCATATAAAAAGCTTTTTGACTTGGAATAATAAAGATTTAAAGACAATTAGATTAGATTGAAAAAGTAATTTGTTGCATCACATTTATGAATGAAATTGAAATATGAAAATTATTCTCGTCTCAGGCCACAAAAAGAATTGGAATGCAGGTGCTTCCACTGTATACCTTCACCTCAATCAGGAACTACAGCAACTGCCATGCCAGACTCATTTATTCAATGCCGAAGATTACTTCAGTGATAAATTTCCAGGTGCGATCCAGAAGTTTACCCACGCATTCGAGGTGGAAAGAAAAATACTGCCACTGGCAAAGGAAGCCGATGTCATTGAAGTCGCAGGTAATATAGGTTGGCGGCTGTTTGCAGCATTGCGATCGCTAAAATTACAGAAACGACCGCTGCTAGTTGTCAGGCTCCACGGCTTAGAATTCAAGGATGAACAAGCACGGATAACAGAAGAGATTGCACGGCTGATGAAATTGCCGAATAAGTATAAATTGTTCAGCCGTCACTGGATCAATTGGCAGGAATTTAAGACCCTAGAACTAGCTGATATTGTTATATGTCATACTTCTCGTGAAGCCGATGCTATAGTTACTGCCGGATTCAAACATGAAAGCTGTGTGAAAGTATATCCTCTCGGAGTTGATTCTGATTACATCTCCTCTAGAGAGTACCGCCCTTATGCCAATAAATTATTGTGGTGGGGTTCTTGGATTGAGCGTAAGGGCATATATACTTTCCCTAGAGCCTTTGAATTGGCGGCGCGAGAACTTCCCAACCTGACATTAACACTTGGTGGGACGGGAGCAAAACCCCAAGAAATTCTTAGCTGTTTTCCTGCGGAATTAAGGTCGCGCATCACTGTATTGCCGTTTATTTCAACAGCAGAACATCAGGATATTTTGGCGGAACATGACTTGTTTATTTTTCCTTCTTTATCTGAGGGTTTTGGTCTGGCGCTACTGGAAGCAATGGCAACAGGTATGCCTTGTATTACCACGTTAACAGGTATGTATGATTGGCTGGAACATGGTCACAATTCCTATATCGTGCCGATGAGCGCTCCTACAGCTGTGGCACGAGCAATTAAGCATTTAAACGCTGATGTCAGCCTCAGAAGTGCTATTGGTAATCAAGCTAGGGAAACGGCACAAAACCTATCTTGGCAACAGTTCGGTCAACGGACTATGGAAGTGTACACGGAACATTTGAGCAAAATTCGCGGTGGGATTGAATCACCCTTGGCGCCAGCGATCTGCTAGAAGGACAACAGCGAAGCGATCGCCACCTAAGATTGAGTTCATGTATCTGGGAGAACCAAAAAATGCGAATCACTGCTTGCATCACCACTATGAATCGGACACAGCAACTTGATGCGTGTCTGCAAGCACTCTGGAATTCCCATGTCAAACCCTACGGGGTAGTTGTTTCTGATGACTCACCAGACCAGGAGATTCAACAGCAAAACTATGAGGTAGTGCAAAAATATCCTAGTACAACTTATATTCTCGGTCCTCGTCGTGGGGTTAGTGCTAACCGGAATAATGCAGTTAATGCTGTGCCTGAATCAGAAACCGATTTGGTGGCTTTTGTCGATGATGATATTTGTGTGGAACCGGACTTTATTGGTAAGGCTGTGGAGAAATATAACCAAATGCCTGCACAGCAAAGGGAGCGGACTATAATTTCCGGAGTATCTCGCAATCTGGACGGTCGTGAAGGCAGCCCGACTAAGCTTTCGTTTCGGGGATACTTCTGTTCTAGCGAAACTCCGGAAGCCGTCAATATCCATGCAGCCCTCTTTCCTAGAGTATTTTTTGCTCAAGAACAGTGGGACGAGAATATCTTTATTGGTTATGAGGATGCAGAACTTTGCCTGCGCGCCTTGAAGCGGGGGTATCAAATTTTGCATTGCCCTGAATTGAGGGTGCTTAATACAGGCAAGGAACCCACAATGTCAGGATCTACTGAAGGTCAGCTTTTAGATGGGGATATCAAAGTCGAAGCTGCTCGACTGTATGTTGGTGTTAAAAGATATAAAAATTTATTCCCCAATCCCTTCAAGCTTGTTGCTTTTATCACTGTTTACTTCCTTCATATGACTATTTATCTTTGGCGACGAGGCTCAATCCAATCATTGCCTGCGATTATTCAGTCTTCTCGTATTCAATATCTATGATCATTTGAAATTTTTTGGTGCAAAATTATGAATGGCAAAAAAGAATCTCGGATTTTAATTCTATCTTTACGCAACATTAAATTCCATGTATCCCGCTGCTCCTTGTATGAATTTGAAGATGCTATTAGCAATTTTGACCTAGTTGATATGTTGACACCTAGCTTGTCTCCAGATTTATTCAAAATAACTAACTATTTAGCCACCCATACGGTAAAATTGCTGGATTTGCATCAGTTTATCAATCCATTAATGCAAAATATTAGGGTGAATAAAAAATATGATTTACTATTTGTTTTTTGCCAGTATCCCTCTGATATACTGGCTATAAATGCAATCAATAACTGGCGTAAAATCTGTAAAAAAGCTGTTTGTTTAATAGATGAAATATGGTTAGAAGAAATTGAACAATGGAAAAATCATCTGAGAATTTTAAATAATTTTGATGTAGTATTTTTGGGGCAATTTTCTTGCTTTAATCAATATGCCGAATTTATCAAAGCTCCTTGTTACTTTATGCCGAATTCTGTAGATGCTTTAAAGTTCTTTCCCTATCCAGTCCAACCTGAACGTAGTGTTGATGTTTATAACATTGGGCGTCGCTCACCAGTGACTCACCAAGGTTTACTAGATATGGCAGAAAAACAAAATTTTTTCTATGTATACGACACCCTTAAGAGTTTGTATGCGCTTAATGCTCACGAACATCGCCAGATGTATATTAATCTCCTCAAAAGAAGTCGTTATTTTATAGCCAATAAACCCAAGATTGAAAAAGCTTATAATACAGGTGGTAAAGATGATTTAAGTTTGCGATTGTTTGAGGGAGCAGCAGCAGGAACAGTTATCCTGGGAGTTCCTCCAGAGGGTGAGGCTTTTACTACAACCTTTAACTGGGAGGATGCAGTGATTCCCATGCCCTATGATGTTCCCAATATAGCTGAGTTCATTGCTGAATTAGACGCTCAAC
>JAYKJH010000105.1:0-53412 GCA_035285345.1 Nostocaceae cyanobacterium
GTTTCCCGTTCTGATAAAGTACACAATGGTGGGCTGTTCGGGGTGGCAGACAAGGGCGGGCAAGATGCCCACCCTACAAGAGATTTATTCTATAATCAGTATTTTTGCGTAACAGTACTTGATTAAAATAACTTAAATTATTGATAGTAATTGTTCAGTAATTCTGCATAAAAATCATCAAAACTTCAGATTTTCGCTTGAAAAATAATTTACGTAAAATCCATTATTTCTTTACCTAATTGAAATGGTTATCCCCCTAGACTGAGGAAATCTACATCAGGAGAAATAACGACAGATTTGGCAAATGCATCTAAATAAAACTGGATTGTCAATCAATCGAAGCTGAATCAAGAAATAGCTCAATCAGTCAATAGACCTATTGCAAAAGTAAATTTTATCGGCGTTTTATGCGCCAAGGGCGCACGCTCCGCGTACGGCGGTTAATTATTTAATATTTCGGACTTTTGCAAGAAGTCTAATCAGCAAAGTATCAAATTCCATTAGACCAATAATGGCGAGATTTTCATGACTAGGAATACTCAAAAGTTTTTAATTGCTGCGTCTATCGCTGCTGGTGTGAGTGCGATCGCTACTACTCCAGCATTTGCAAGTGGCTTGCAAAACCCTACTATTAGCGGTACAGACTACCTACTTTATGATGCTAATTCATCGAATACATTCATCAATCCTAATGCTAGATTAGATGCTATTTTAGATGGCGATCGCACATCTCCTGGTGGTAATATCGAGCTATTTGCTAGTAGTGAAGCTGTTAACAACCAAAGCTTTTTGACCTCAAATGCTCGCACTACAATCACAGGTACAATTGCAGGTAGAACTCTGTCTCTGAGCAGTCTAACAGCATCTGACTGGTTTAATACTAGCTCAGGGATGAATATAGGCTATGGAGTAAATAATTTTGCCAATCGATGGTTTAACGATTTTTTAACAGCATCTGGTCAAGGTGCGACAATAGGAACTAATCTAGCAAATTTGGCTTTTAATACTTTCTTCCAGATAGGTGGTTTCCAACGCACTAGCGACCCCAATATCGCTTACGTGAACACTCAAGACAGGGACATTAATATTGGACTTGCGGGTCATTTTGACCTGAAAGCAGCCTATTCTCGTCCCGGTTCTGGATTCCAACTCTTTGCAAATTTGTTACCGAATGGCTTCCAAGCGAGTGAAGTTGTGAAAGCTACCTACGATGGTCAGGATAGCTTTCTGTATAGTTTTGTCGCTACTAGAAGTGGACTTACCAACAGTCTGGGAGTAGGTGCTGATGGTATCTCCCACAATGGTAACTACGAAGTTTCCCTGAGAAATGTCCTCCCTCCCCAAATATCTCAGCGGACTACAGCGTCAACCCCCGAACCCTCAATTATGGTTGGGTTGCTAGCTGTAGGTGGTGTCTTGGTAGCAAAACGTCGGGTAAAACAAGCCTAGAGTTTAGTTATCAAGTTTAAAGTTCCGGAGTACAAATCATGCAAGGAAGCAGTTTGCTTCCTTGTTTTCTTATTCAGGAAAGTTTACCAAAACCTCCACCTCCGGGAGTTTCAATCACAAAAACATCTCCTGGTTGCATTTGAACTGTTGCGGTACTATCTAAATTTTCTTGGGTTCCATCCTGACGTTGTATCCAATTACGTCCTATTTTTCCTGGTTCTCCACCATTTAACCCAAAGGGGGGAATAGAGCGATGTCCAGAGAGAATATTTGCGGTCATTGGTTCGAGAAACTTAATCCGACGAGTAACTCCATCACCACCAGAATATTTTCCTTTACCTCCGCTATGAGGACGCAAACTAAAGCTTTCTAATTGCACAGGATAGCGAGTTTCTAAGACTTCTGGATCGGTTAAGCGAGAGTTAGTCATGTGAGTATGTACTGCATCGGTGCCATTAAAGTTAACTCCTGCACCAGAACCACCACAAATAGTTTCATAATATTGATATTTCTGATTACCAAAAGTGAAATTATTCATTGTTCCCTGGGAAGCAGCCATCACACCCAAAGCACCATATAAAGCATCAACAATAGTTTGGGAAGTCTCCACATTTCCCGCAACGACTGCGGCTGGATATATGGGATTGAGCATACAGCCTGATGGAATAATAATTTCTAGAGGTTTAAGACAACCTGCATTCAGGGGAATATTATCTTTAACCAAGGTACGAAAGACATATAAAATGGCAGCTTGAGTAACAGCTTTGGGAGCATTAAAGTTATTATTTAATTGTCCAGATGTACCAGCAAAATCAATCGTAGCGCTGCGATTTTGTTTGTTTATCGTGACTTTAACTTGAATTTGTGCCCCGTTATCCATCCCATAGACAAACGAGCCATCTTTGAGAACTTCAATCGCCTTTCTAACAGCTTCTTCGGCATTATCTTGGACAAATTTCATGTAAGCTTGAACTATTTCTAGTCCATATTTATCAACCATTTTTCGCAATGCCTGCACACCTCTTTCATTAGCAGCAATTTGGGCTGTGAAATCAGCTAAATTTTGGTCAGGATTACGGGCTGGATAGGGATGATTTAAGAGTGCTTCCCGGATGGCTGTTTCCCGAAAATTTCCCTGTTCTATCAACAGAAAATTATCAAATAGAATTCCTTCTTCTTCAATCATGGTACTGTAGCTCGGCATGGAACCGGGAGTAATTCCACCGATATCTGCTTGGTGTCCACGAGAAGCAACATAGAAAATAATTTGTTTATCTTCTGAGTCAAAAACCGGAGTAATTACAGTAACATCAGGAAGATGAGTCCCACCGTTATAGGGGTTATTAGATAGATAGACATTTCCTGGTTTTATGCTATCGCGTTTATCGTTAATTAAACTGCGAATACTTTCACTCATTGAGCCTAAATGTACGGGAATATGGGGAGCATTTGCAACTAATAATCCAGATGCATCGAAGATAGCACAGGAGAAATCTAAGCGTTCTTTGATATTCACCGATGCGGCTGTGTTTTGCAGCACGATTCCCATTTGTTCAGCGATAAATTGATAGAGATTTTTGAAGATTTCTAAGCGAACTGGGTCGGGTTGAGATTTAGTGTTCATTTTTTCCTATTTATTCAGGTATGGGGAGTGATGAAATAATTTTTTTCTCATCCAAAGACGCAAAGAAGAGAAGATAGTCTTTTTAAGAATGAAGAGTACATTTTTTCATCTGTGTTCATCTGTGTTCATCTGTGGTTAATTATTTATTTACACAAGCCTGTAGGATGCTTTACGCGAAAGCTAACGCATCTTACAGTCTGGGTCGGGTTGAGATGTGGTGTACATTTTTGATTCCTCTAATGTTTAAATGAGATTAAGTCGATAATAAAGCTAAATCATGACAGATTCGGAACAAACACAAAACTGGTATAGCCAAGATTTATCAACCAGAAAAAATTGGTATAGGAACGTAGCAGATGCTTACAACAGTGTCAGACCACGCTATCCTAAAAAGATTATTTCTCGTGTTGTCGAGTTAGCCCAATTTTCTGAGGATACAACTATTCTGGAAATAGGATGTGGTCCGGGAACAGCAACTGTTGCATTTGCTGAGTTAGGTTTTTCAATGGTTTGTCTTGAACCCAGCAAAGAAGCTTGTCAATTAGCACGACAGAATTGTACAAATTATCCAGATGTAGAGATTGTGAATACTACATTTGAAGAGTGGGATTTAGGGGAGAGAAAATTTAATGCTGTTGTTGCAGCGACTTCTTTTCATTGGATTGCACCTGAGATTAGATATCGTAAAGTGAGTAATACTTTAGAGGAAAATGGTTATCTCATTTTACTGTGGAACACGCCAGTTTTACCGAACAATGAAGTTTATCAAGCTTTGCAACCAGTTTATCAGACCCATAATCCTTCCCTAGGACAATATCATGCTCAAGAAAGAGTAAATCAGGAAGAAAATATCAGAAAATTTGCAGAAGATGTCATTGATTCTCGGTTATTTAAGGACTTAGTTTCTGAACAGGTGAAATGTGAAGTCACCTATAGTATTGATGATTTTCTCACGTTGTTGGGTACTTATTCGCCATATATAGCCTTAGAGCCAGAAAACAGGATTTCTTTGCTTGATAGTTTACGGGAAGTTTTACAGAACAATTTTCCCAAGGGGATTGCTGGTTCATATTTTTCAATTATGCAGATGATGCGAAAAATTTAGTGAAAGCCAACAGTAAACATCTCGATAAAATAGCGTTTACAGACGCTCTAAAATTAAATGATTGCGTTTAGTTAATCTGGCTTCCCAATCAGGTTCAACAACAATTGTACTAATCTTTTCAACAATAATCGCAGTTCCCTTAATCCTATCTCCTGGTTGTAAATCCTCGCGACGGTAAACGGGAGTATCATGCCATTTATCAGCAGTAAACATCCGGACTGTTTCCACTGCTGTAGGTGCTAAATCTAGAGGACGTGTACAAGTAATCAGCGGTTCTTCGGGAGTATCCATTTTCCGAATAAGTTCCACGGAAACTGATTCGACAATTAAGGGTTTATCTGATTGAATAAAACCATAGCGAGATTTATGTTCTGCTTCAAATTCTTGTCGCATTTTTGCCCCATCTGAGACAAAATTAACCGTCAATGTTGAATTAGTACCCTCATATTTTAAATTGACTTTTCGGACTAATTCTTGTTCATGAGTAGCATCATCCTTGCTGATTTCACTTTGAGCTTGCGTTTCTAACGACCCCATTAATTTTACCAATTGTGGGATTAATTCTGTCGTTAAAGGCTGTTCTACTCCCCCTTCTCTAATCGCTCGGACATCAGCTAATCCCATTCCATAAGCAGAAAGAACTCCTGCATAAGGATGCAAAAATATCTTTTTCATCCCCAAAGTATCGGCAATTAAACAAGCAACTTGTCCACCAGCACCACCAAAGCAACAAAGCACATATTCACTAACATCATAACCCCGTTGTAAACTAATTTTTTTAATTGCATTCGCCATATTCTCGACAGCGATCGCAATAAATCCAGCCGCGACTTGTTCCGGTGAGGAATGATTACCAGTAACTCCTTGAATTTCATCTGCTAATTGGGTAAATTTATCCAATACAACATCTTTATCTAAAGGTAAATTACCATCATTTCCAAAGACAGAAGGAAAATATTGTGGGTGAATTTTTCCTAACAGAACATTAGCATCTGTCACTGTTAAAAGTCCGCCACGACGATAACAAGCAGGTCCAGGATTTGAACCAGCAGATTCTGGACCCACACGATAACTAGAACCATCAAAAAACAGAATTGAACCTCCACCAGCAGCAATAGTATTAATTGCTAATACAGGAACTCGCATCCGCGCTCCTGCAATTTCATTTTCTAATTGTCGTTCGTACTCTCCTTTAAAATGGGCAACATCTGTACTTGTTCCTCCCATATCAAAGGTAATTACTAATTCAAAACCTGCTCTTTTACTAGTTTGTACTGCACCTACAATCCCCCCAGCCGGTCCACTTAAAATACTATCTTTCCCTTGAAACTGTTCCGCTGCAACTAAACCCCCGTCAGATTTCATAAACATTAATTTAACTCCCGGTAACTGACTGGTAATTTTATTAACGTACCGCCGTAAAATCGGAGTTAAATAAGCATCTACAACTGCTGTATCCCCACGACTGACTAATTTCATTAAAGGGCTAACTTGATGGGATACAGATATTTGTGTAAACCCCATATTTTGAGCAATTTCTGCTACTTGTTGCTCGTGGTATGGGTAGCGATAGCTGTGCATAAACACAATCGCGCAACTGCGAATTCCTGTGTTGTAAACTGCTTCTAAGTCTTGCGTTACTTGTGCAAGATTGACAGGAATTAATTCATTACCATGAGCATCATAACGTTCATCAATCTCAATTACTTGCTCGTACAGCATTGTTGGTAAAACGATATGACGAGCAAAGATATCAGGACGGTTTTGGTAGCCAATTCGCAATGCATCTTTAAACCCTTTAGTAATCAAAAGTGCAACTCTGTCTCCCTTCCTTTCTAACAGTGCATTTGTGGCTACCGTTGTCCCCATTTTTATGACTTCTATTCCTTCTGTAGGAATAGGTTCTTGATTTGAAATACCCAAAATATCTCGAATTCCTTGAATAGACGCATCTTCGTATAATTCAGGATTCTCGGATAATAATTTATAGGTAATTACCCATTGTTGATTTGCAAGCGGGACAATTAAAAAACGTTTGGGATGCTGAGAGAGTCCGTCGATAATTTTTTGACTATTAGTAACAGCAACAATATCTGTAAATGTACCACCCCGGTCAGCAAAGACTTTTAGCATATCCGAATTTCCTCTCCTCTATGGTCTATAGGTACAATAACAAGGAGTTTGGGGTATTTCTACTTCAGGTATAGAATATTTTTCCAACAGGTGTGGATTATCAATCAATTTTAGTTTTGGATTGGTGATTTTGTATTGACACTATGATTGTTATGAACATATATTTTCATCAATTTTTTAAATAAAAATGGAGTTTCAGCATATTGTCCACTGCCATTTTTTATTTTCTCCACACCATTTGACAGTCACTATTTCTGCAGGAGGATTAATTCTGTCTCCCTTTTCATCAAATTCAATAATTCCTGTAACTCCCCTAACTTTATTTCTCTGTTCTTTGAAATATTGATTCATGCATATAAGTAAAGATTGACCATCATTGCAGCGATATCTTTCTAAAACTCTCAAAATTATTAATACTGAGTCAAAAGACGTGGCGCTACGCCAAGTTAAATTGTTTTTTCCCCATAATTGAGTACCTATTTCACAAAAACGCTGTGCTAAAAGATTATCACTATTGCAGCCATTTTCCTGACTTTCCCAATGCCAAGGAATAGAAGCTAGAATTTGACATTCTGAATGATTAATTGAATTATATTGACTTTGCTCGTGAATCCAATGTAAAACATTGTCTTGGTAAAAAGTAGCTGAACCAGCAATCAGACAATTCGTGAGATTTAATCGGCTAATCAACCCAGCATTGTTTAGTGAATTAGGTTCAATTCCACCATCAGGAATCAAGATGATAATATCAACTCCCGTTTCTCTAATCTTTTCTATATACTTTTGAATTTCATAATAATTTTCACCGAGGTCACTACATTCTTTCAAAAAAATAAACCGTTGTTGATGTAGTTCTAGATATTCCTTAATAGCGTTTCTATAGGAAATGCTGTAGCTACTATTTTTATTGTAGATAATAGCTACTTTTTGTTGAGCTTTATCGCAATAATTATTTGTCAAATAACTAGCTAATCGCCTAGCATTAACACTATCTTGAGTAGTTAGTCTAAAAAATGATAAGCTTTCACCGACAGATAACTGTGAAAATTCATTAGATGTACTACTAGCATTTACTAAAAGCAACCCTTTTTGCGAATAGTGCTTGAGTGCTTTTTTAGTCATCTCGCTTGAGTAATGACCAAGAATAGCAATCACGTTTAATTGTGATGCTAAATTGGCTAAATTATCTGCCGTTTGATTGTAGGGAGCATATAAATTATTTGGATCGTTGACAATTAAAATTTGCAAACATATGGGAATATCCACATTATTTATAGAAAAAAACCTCTTAGGTATAATTTCATCTAAATTTATTTGATTTTCTAAAGAAACATCCTGAGAAATTTGCCAATTTATTTGTAATTGAATTTGGGCGATGCCTCTCAAAATTTCCGTAGCAACTTGACCATGATTGTGAAAAAAAGGAACAACTACAGCCAGAGTGTAACTTGAAATTTTTTGAGATTTTAACCAAGGCATTTTATATTCAATCAAGCAATTATTAATATAAATCAATATTTCCGGATTACCAATGCCATAAATCTCTAATTCTTTTTTCCACGCCGACAGAAAGCACCTTAAAGCTTGATAGTAAAGCCCCTTTTGATAAAATGTTGTCCCTTCTATCTGAGATTG
Source organism: Nostocaceae cyanobacterium (assembly GCA_035285345.1). Classification (GTDB taxonomy): domain Bacteria; phylum Cyanobacteriota; class Cyanobacteriia; order Cyanobacteriales; family Nostocaceae; genus JAYKJH01. The sequence continues at coordinate 7,947 of JAYKJH010000105.1, forward strand.
AACAATTTCTTGATGAGGTCGATACAGAAAAATTTGTCTTCCGAAACTTCCTTGAAAGTTATCATTATTTAATTGCAGAGGCGGATTTAATTTATAACCATTCTTCTGGTCAACTAAGAAGCAAAGAATTCTTACCCAATTACCTGCTATCTGCTGTTGGTCAACTTGTAGTAGTTCCGCAATTCTAGGATATATGTAATAAGCTAGTCTATCTCTAATATTTTGTGCTGATAAATTGACAGTATTGGCTAGGTCTTTTCGAGAGTATCCCAATAGCGATTGACAAATAATTCTCTTATCTAATTCACTGAGGGGTTTTTTATTTGCTAAAGTATCTAACTTTTGAAAAAAAAGTTCAATATTAATGTTTAGTTGTTCTATAACCTGCTGACAATTTTCACACATATCAGATATCCAGACGGGTTTTCCTTAAGATGATAGTTTGATTATCATTTCAAGTTATCCTATGGGTGTGGAAAAAATTTCTCTGGATATCGCTCCCAGTTATAAAGCAACCAATAACAAATATGACTTACGCAAACAAACCTTGAAAGTCTTAGTTTTTCCTAGCGGTAATTCCGGAATCATTCCTACTTAGCCACTAATTGTGTAAACAAGAACCAAGTTCCAGTCTCTACACTCGGTCATAAACTACTTATACACTCTCCCTTGGGACTGTCCTCCAAGATTCCCTTAGCTCTCAATAGGAGAGATTCCAAGCTATGTACACCTTAATGTCAGGAAAACTTAACAAATAACTCCGATAAAACCACCCCAATCACCGATCTCCATAGGCTAATGTCATGATTTTGTGACAATGCGATCCCGCAAGGGCTGATAACTGCGTACAAATTCCTAAAATCGGTCTATTACCCTCTTGATCCCAGCTAGATTTTATTGGTTACTATTTGTGTACAAGGTAAATTTGCGATCCCAAAAAAATGCTGATTATTGGCGTACCTGGGAGCAAAAACGATTAGCTTTTCTGCGATTCATCAAACAGGTTAAAGACAAGCAAACCTAGCACACAGGAGTCAGTCACCATCACGACAAAGTATTAAGGGTCAACCCATTACCAAACCTAGTCTTTGTCAGCACACCAAGTAAATCATCTAGAGAAATATCGGAACCCTGATTTATGGTTAAAGAACGTCCACCCATAGAAGAGATGACCTTAAGGCAACTACGTAAAGTTGCTAGTGAGTATGGTATATCTCGCTACAGTAGGATGCGGAAAGAACAACTGCTGGCGTCGATTATTGAAGTCCAGCAAAGTAAAGGTTTAGTCAGTCCATCACGTTCTCTGGAGGCACAAGAAGAAGTGGAAGCAGCAAAATTTGAACTCGGACAAGAAGACCGCACAGGTGGATCGCTGGCAGATGTCGATGAAGGGTTAGCGGATCTTCCAGCAGGTTATGGTGAGAGCCGGATTGTTTTGATGCCTCGCGATCCCCAGTGGGCTTATACTTACTGGGATATTCCCAACGACCATAAAGAAGAACTGCGTCGTCAAGGAGGACAACAGCTAGCGTTGCGGATTTATGACGTTACTGATGTAAATTTAGAAACCCAAAGTCCCCACAGCATTCAGGAATATCCCAGTGATGAACTGGCAAGAGAGTGGTATTTACCGATTCCCGTAAGCGATAGAGACTACGTAGTTGATATCGGCTACCGTTGTCCCGATGGTCGGTGGTTGATATTGGCTCGTTCTGCAACCGTCCATGTACCTCCGGTTTATCCTTCTGACTGGATTGAGGATGTTTTCATCACCGTCAGCTTTGAGGAAGACCTGCGTGGTAAAACCCAATACGAACTTGTACCCCCTGCCAAGAAGATGGCAATGGCACCGGCAGCTGCTAGCAACCCCATATACGACCAAATCTTTGGTATGGCGGAATCTGGTGAAGCAATGCGGGTTGCTGGTTCGCTGTTTGGTTCCATGCAACACGTAGCAGGTTCTATACCTCCTGGCTCGGCTCAGATGCTTTCGGTTGCTGAACAAGCCATCAGTTCCTACATCTTCCCCTCTGGCGTCGGTATGTGGGCAGTACCCACAGTATCCGGTTTAACAATGTCCGGTGCTGGCTTCTCCGCTTCTGCAGTACCCATGCGTCCCCGTCAGTTCTGGTTAATTGCTGACGCAGAATTGATTGTTTACGGTGCTACCGAACCTGATGCTACCGTTACTATTGGTGGTCGTCCGATTAAACTCAATCCCGATGGTACTTTCCGCTTCCAGATGTCCTTCCAGGATGGTTTGATTGACTACCCAATTATGGCAGTCGCTGCTGATGGTGAGCAAACCCGCTCCATTCACATGAAGTTTAATCGCGAGACACCATCACGCAATACTAATACCAAGGAAGAAGCTCAATTAGAATGGCTTCCTTAATTTTGGATGCGTGGATTTTAGATTCTGAATTTTGAATTTTGAATTTTGAATTTTGAATAATTGAGTTTTTCCCCTGCTATTAATGATGCCGTAGCGGGGGATTTTCTAATTGATATGGGGAGTATGGAGACTAGGAGTGCGATCGCTCCATCTAGGGTTACTACAAGTCGTTAAAAAAAACGTCCTAATCCCTTACCTCTCCAATAACAAAGTCACCGGACCATCATTTGCAATCGATACCTGCATCATCGCCCCAAACACACCAGTTTCTACCCGCAAACCACTAGTACGCAATTTCTCTACAAATCGATTGTATAAATCTTCCGCTACTTGGGGTGATGCTGATTTATCAAAAGAAGGACGACGACCTTTGCGACAATCGCCGTAGAGGGTAAACTGACTAACAACCAACAATTCCCCATCAATTTCTTGTACAGATTTTACCCACCTCTCACCCCCCAACTCGTCAGGAAACAGGCGTAAATCCAAACACTTACGCACCATCCAGTCAAGTTCAGCATCAGTATCAGTATCAGCAATACCGACGAGTAAATTTAACCCTCGCCCGATTTTACCGACAATTTCACCATTAATTGTGACTTGAGATGATGTAACTCGCTGAATGACAACACGCATTCTGATTTTGGATTCTGGATTTTAGATTTTAGATTAGCAGGTTGTCTGTAAGTATCCAAGACTCTGGATTTTATTATCGTTACCAGGTTCAGCCTGGTAACGATATTTCGGAGGCTCAGCCTCCTGAATTATTGCAAGGAGTGCAGCAATCCTCAATCCAAAATCCAAAATCTAAAATCTAAAATTTCCCGAAACCCTTAGCGCGACTGGTGGAATGGACAGTCAGACATTCTTGCAGTTGCGCTAGTAGGGTGTCGTGGTCAAGATTTTGACCAATCAACACAACCTGATTTTTCTTTTCACCCTTCCACTCATCATCATCCAGGGTAAAGCGCTTACCACACAGGTGGAAAATATGGCGCTTGGGACTTTCCTCAAACCACATCACCCCTTTTGCTCGAAAAACTGTTTCTGGTAGCAAGTTATCTAGGAAATACTGAAACTTGCGGATGGAAAAAGGCTCGGAACTCTGAAAAGACACCGACGTAAAGCCATCATTTTCTAAATGGTCGGAATGATGGTGGTGATGATGGTGGTCGTGGTCATGACCGCATTGTGAATGGTCATGGTCGTGGTGGTCATGACCGCATTGTGAATGGTCGTGGTCGTGGTCGTGATGCTCATGGTCATGATGCTCGTGACCGTGATTTTCCGCCTCAAAATACTTGTCAGACTCAAACAACCCAACGCTGAGAATCAAAGGAAGCGGTACTTGAGAGTGATTGGTGCGGAGAATTCTTGCTCCTTGTTTCACCTCCTGTATTTTCCCCTCCAACTCATTCAATTGTGCTTCACTCACCAAATCCACCTTATTGAGGATAATCACATCACCATAGGCGATTTGGCTATAAGCAGCTTGGGAATTGAATAAATCTAAGCTGTAATTGGCGGCGTCTACGACGGTGATAATCGAATCTAGACGGGTTAAATCGCGTAATTCCGTACCCAGGAACGTGAGAGCGACTGGTAGCGGGTCAGCAAGACCAGTGGTTTCGACTACGAGATAATCTATGTTCTCTTGGCGTTCTAAAACTTTGTAAACTGCATCTACCAAATCATTATTAATAGTGCAGCAAATGCAACCGTTACTTAGCTCCACCATGCTATTGTTGTCATCGGTAGAGACGATTAGCTCGTTGTCAATGCCGATTTCGCCAAACTCATTCACTAAAACAGCGGTTTTGAGTCCCTGCTGATTGCTGAGGATATGATTGAGCAGGGTAGTCTTTCCGCTACCCAAAAAACCTGTAATGATAGTGACAGGTAAGCCTTGTTTCGGCGCATCCATAACTGGAGATTCTGCTGGACTGACAGAAGATTGCATAGCACGGCTGCCCTTAAATGTTAAAAAATAGGATTATAGAACTACAGGAGTAATTTCCTGACATCCTAGTCCTTTACCCTATTATTGCCTATCTGCTGATTTCCCTAACGTTGTATGACCCTAACGCTTTATAACACCCTCACCCGTCGTAAAGAAGCCTTTGACACCCTAGAACCGGGCAAAGTGAAGATGTATTGCTGCGGTGTCACTGTTTACGACTACTGCCATTTGGGTCATGCGCGTTCCTACATTGTCTGGGATACCATCCGTCGTTACCTGATGTGGCGTGGTTATCAGGTACTATACATTCAGAATTTTACGGATATTGACGACAAAATTCTCAACCGCGCCAAAGAACAAGGTTCAACGATGGAAGCGGTAGCAAATCGCTTTATTGATGAGTATTTTGCAGATATCCGCCGCTTAAACGTCCTCGATGCTGATGATTATCCCCGCGTCACCGAACATATTCCGGAAATTCATCAACTGATTAAAGACCTAGAATCCCAAGACTACGCCTACGCTGCTGGTGGTGATGTCTATTATCGGGTGGAACGGTTCCCTAGTTATGGGAAGCTGTCGGGACAAAAATTAGAAGACAAGCAAGCCGGTGCTAGCGGTAGAGTCGATGCGGAAGACCCTGAAGCCCAGAAAAAGCAACATCCCTTTGATTTTGCCCTGTGGAAGGCTGCTAAACCAGGAGAACCTGCTTGGGACTCTCCTTGGGGTAAAGGGCGCCCAGGATGGCATATTGAATGCTCAGCGATGATTCGCTCCCGATTGGGGGATACTATTGATATTCACGGCGGTGGTGGCGATTTAATCTTTCCCCACCACGAGAATGAAATAGCCCAGTCGGAAGCCGCGATGAACAAACCCCTAGCCAATTACTGGATGCACAACGGCATGGTGCGGGTCAATGGGGTGAAAATGTCCAAATCTTTAGGAAATTTCACCACTATTCGCGATTTACTTGATGGCAAGTGGTCTTTCTATCCTCATCCCGTTGACCCGATGGCGGTACGGTTGTTTATTATGCAGGCACATTACCGCAAACCGCTGGATTTTACTGAGGAAGCCATTGCTACTGCGGAAAATAGCTGGAAAACTCTCAAGGAAGGGTTGCTTTTTGGACAACAGTATGGTAAGCAAATAGGGTTTGCTGATAAAGGCGGGGATACCCAGGGCGGGGATACCCAGGGCGGGGATACCCAGGGCGGGGATACCCCGCCCCTACGGGATGCTGTTAACCGCTTCCAAGAGGCTGGGGATGATGACTTTAATTTCTCTAGTGGCTTGGCAGTAATTTTTGAACTAGCAAAGGAATTAGTCCGCGAGGCGAATATCTTGGTGCATCAGGGTAAAACTGAGACACCGACCGCAGAATTACAGAAGCAGTGGGATACATTAGTTACCTTGGCGCAGGTGCTGGGTTTAGAAGCGCAACTTCCGGTTGCGGAAACTACTGCTAGTGGGGGGTTAAGCGATGGGGAAATTGAAGCGTTAATTCAGCAAAGACAAGAAGCAAGAAAAGCGAAAAACTTTGCGGAGAGCGATCGCATTCGCAATGAATTGCAAGCCCAGGGGATTACTTTGATTGATAGTCGCTCTGGAACTCGTTGGCACCGGGGTTAATATTGTTTCGCGCAAAGACGCAAAGGCGCAAAGTAGAGAATTTTGTCCGCCACCCCTGCTTAAATGAACGTTCAAACCCTTATTTTTACGTTGGGTCGCAGGGGTGGGACGGTTCCACTCGAATGGTGCAAGATATCAGCTGTGTAGCCATACCTAACAGAGTGTCGGCTACAATGGATTCTGATCTAAGAATTAGATGCTGTATTTGATGGTCCTGGTGGCAAGTCAACCTTATCATTCACAGGGGTTAATGTGAATTCTGCCTGGGAAGCTGCCTTATTAGCCTTAATAACTTCAGTCATTGCCTCTTCAAAATGAGTTTGTGTCACCTGCTTTTGCGCTTTAGGTTTATTTTCTTTAGCTGCAGCAACTACAGCTTTTAAAACTGCATTTTTTATGTCTCTTCCTGATATTTCATCAAATTTCGCTGCAAGTTCTTCATAATTTACTGAACCATCTACAGGAAGTTTATCAGGAATTTGAGCTTTCCAAATTTCAGCGCGTGCTGCTCTATCAGGTAAATCAAACTGAATCTTCCAGCGAATTCTGCTAATAAAAGCCGGGTCATAGTTACGGATTAAATTGGTTGCAAAAACAACGATTCCCTCAAAAGAGGAAAGTTGCATTATCATGACGCTACGAGTTAAATTAACAGCCGTATCAGTTGACTGGCTGACATTTTCTAGACGTTTACCTAAAAAAGAATCAGCTTCATCAAAGAATAAAACGGCATTCTCACTAGTTGCAAACTCAAAAGCTTTAACAATATTCTTAGGAGTTTCGCCGACATATTTAGATTCCAGCAACTGGTAGGGAACAGCTAGGATTTTCCGCTTTAGTGCATGAGCAAGAGCTTCAGCAGTGATGGTTTTACCTGTACCAGGTAAGCCAGAGAAGTTGATGGAAATGGCTTTATCCAGCTTATGTTTTTCACCCATTCCCCACTCTTTGTAAATTAAATCTTGATGCTCTAGTTCAGCCAAGATAGATTCTACTTGCTTATTCGTTGTCTCTGGTAATATGACATCTGTGAAAGTATATTTCGGTTCTCTCAGATAAGGTGTAAAATTTATTGTTGATTCAGAAGAATTATTTGCATCTTCGTTGGCACTGGCTTGTTCATTCCTAGAATCTATACTTTCGCCAGCAGCTTTCATAAAGCTTGCTACTTTATCTGGTCTTGGCATTGTGATTATCCATTATCAATCAAAATTGGTTAGTTAGCTAGATAAACATTAGTCTATTTGAATAATCAAAGCATTAAAAAATATCTTATGCTTGATTTTTTTATGTGGATCAATCCTCTCATCAACCTCCTGCAAAAACTTACCTAATCGATTATTTACCATGAAACTTGGAAGTTCTGGCGGCGTAATAAACTCCGTAAATAATGGAGTAAAAAGCTGCTGAGCATTATTCTTCCATAGGTCATATTCTCTTCCTTTTAACTCATTATCCAGTACATAAATTTCTTCTAATTTGGAACCCGGAAGATTTCGGTGTATTTTTAGATCACGCCGATCAACTAGTGGAACATCATATCCTCTTTCGTCATCCCTTGTTTCTGTGTCGTACAGCCAGATTTTCAGAGACTTAAAATTACAGTCAGATAAATCCAAGCTTTTGCGAAAAATTTTCTGAACAATTAAATCATCAAAGAATCGCTGCAATTTATCACTGACTACGTATTCACCACTCCTTAGTTTTTGACCAGGAACACCAAATACTTCAATAGTTTGCAGTCTGGTTTCAGGGTAAGGAGAGCGAAACCCAACTACAGTAAAAATAGTTTCAGGTTTATCGTTGCGTGGCATAGTTATATTAGCTCCTCTATTTAATTATGACTAAAGCTGCGTGTCACACATAATTCTTATTTTTTGTTTGTAGTAAGCGGCTCAATCCCTTATTCTGAGGAAACGCATTCCTCACTACAAACTTAAAGTTGCATCAGTCCTGTTAATATTGCAAGTTTTTCAACTCTAGTACTGTGGTGACTTCTGAGCGTTTTTTTGGTAGAGCCTTTCCAGGCGCCTTTTCAATACTAAATACCTGTGAAGGTTTATTTTCGTATCTAGGGTCCCATATCTCCATTAAGGTTTCTGTTAGAGTTCTTCCAGCAGAAAAGATGACATATAAAGTCGTTGCGGCTCCAAATGCAGCAAGTAAAACAGTAGCAATTGCTGTGTACCATACGGCTTCTATTATCTCTAATAAATTGTTTATGAAATCAAGGAAAGCTCTTCCTAACCAAGCTATCAACTCGTCTAGTAAACCACCTAGCCATGAAAAAAATCCCATGAAATTTTTCTCCAAATTCTGCAAAAATGATGAGAATAGACTTACCTACTGACTTTCTGCGGTAAACCTTGTTCAATCTAAATTTGGCAAATACCCCTGTTTTGTAGAGAAAGGGAACAGTCCTTCCGGTCAGCGATTTGGTATGATAAATATCGCTAGCTAGTTTCAAGCCTCTCCGAAGTAGTGCTTCCTAATTACTTCCATCACCCTAATAATTTATACGGAAGTTGTATATGATTCAGTATATTCACTGCCTATGTCTATATTGATACTACAATAACTAGTCTTAGCAATCTACTAACGAACGCTATTATTTTGATTAGGCTCAGGTTATCAATTTATACACGGTTATGAAACCTAACGAAGAAATGTTTGCCGAGGCTGCATATCACTGGGACTTGGAGAGGCTGTACAAAGCGTTGGCAGATGCTAAGTGGGAAATAGCTCCCCGGGCCAGAAAGGGACTTACAGAGCGGGAAAAGCTGTATCTAAGAGGCTTGCTGTGCGGTTATAGTCCGGCGGAAATGGCTCGCAAACTCTTTCAGAGTCCCAAGGGTGTTGAAGTTTACGTGTCTAAAACTTTATATCAATACTTTAAAAGGCTAACGGATGTACCTAAAGAAACAGTAGGAAACTGGAGAAATATATCTAATTATCTAGAGAATGCAGGATATAAAAATTCTAACAATCAATCTTCTGGTAAATCTAAATTAAATTATTCTTTACCCATAGACTCATTAGCAAAAATAGTAAATATCAGTGTTGAGCAAAATACAATCAGCGAAAATTCAATAAATATTCAAATTAATATCTCATTAACATCTCCTTCACCTTCAGAAAACCAAAAAACAGAAAATATAGATACTGGCTAAGATACATAGCCATGATGGAGAAAGCGCGCAGCCTTACATTCACAAAGCGTGGCGTTCCCAATAAATTCTCATCTAAATAATAAATAAAGCCAGGGATAAGTAGAACGACCGGGAAAAAGCAAACTATGTTAATAAAAGTAAAGAGGGAGGGAGTTGGGGTTCTCCTGTATCTCACACATTCGAGAAACACTCTAGCTGATTTTTTAGCGCACTGTCTCGCTTACTTTCTGGTTAATTATCTAGGTTGGGTATGATAGAGAAACACCCAACCTATAATTGCTTTATTTTCATCTTATACTCTCGACACAACCAACAAAACTACCACCTACCTTTATCTACCAAATTAATCAAAATATCTTTCACACACAAGAAAGTAATAAACACCGCCAATAAAAATTGCCCAAATTGCATAATTGGCTCTAACCGCCAACCTTGAAAAACTAAAATAAAGCCGCAAAATGGCAGCAATAAAATAGCAATTACTCCTTGTCCTAAATACAAGAAAATGGACAGAGTACTCATTCTACTAGCGCGGCGGAGCAACACAGTGATTGCAGAAATACCGTAAGCTATGCCTAATATAAACAGCAATATGCCGTTGAAAAAGCCTGCATTAATTCCAAAATTGATTTGAGCGTATACAGGGGATAACGGCATAAGCAAAAAGTCCAACAATACTGAGTCCTGAGTTTTGTAGAGGCGGGGTTTTCCCGCCCTTGATTTGAGAAGATTTGAATTATTAACTCATAATTCTTTCTTCTTTTTACCAGGTGGTGGATTGCGCTCTGGTGGTACGGGGTCAGAGTTCAGTTGTTGGCGTCCATTGCGGACGACACGTAACATATCGTTAAGCTGTTGCTCGATATTACCCAACATGCGATATGCATATTCTTCAGCACCCTGTTGAATTTCTTGGGCATCGGCTAGAGCTTGACGGCGCAGTTGTTCAAACTCTTGATGAGCTTGACGCCGCAAACGGTCAATTTCAGCAATGGTTTCTGTGTGCATCGCCTCACATTCTTGCTGGACTTGTCGCCGAATCATGTCAGCTTCCCGTTGCGCCTGTTGGATAATACCAGTTTCATCTAAAATTTCTGCGGCTCTTTGTTCTGCAGCTTCTACCAGTTTGTGCCCATATTCTTCGACTTGCAGGATAATGTCTTCCTTGTGTTGGACTATAGCTTCTGCTTCTGCAAAAGCTGCAGGTAAAGACAGCCGCACCAAATCAAGCTGGTCGAGTAGTTTTTCTTCATCCACCAGAGTACGGCGTGTCAGGGGAATCCGGGGACTATCAAGAATTATTTCTTCTAGACGGTTAAGTTCCTGCTGAATATCTACGCCTCCGGTGTCATCGTCGTAGGTGTTGACGGGGGTATTTTGTCCGCTGTGGTTAGAGTCTATGCTGGATTTGTCTGGGCGTAGCATTGGTAGATATCTAGAGCAACGTGTGGGGGAACGAGATGATCGATAGAGCCACCAAATTTAGCGATCTCTTTTACCACACTACTACTTAAAAAACTGTACTCTGTGGAGGTCGCCAAAAAAACAGTTTCAATTTGTGTAGACAGGGTTTTATTGATATGTGCCATTTGGAGTTCCGCTTCAAAGTCGGAAACCGCCCTTAAACCGCGCAGTAAGACCTTTGCTTGCTGCATTTGGGCATAATTGACAGTCAGACCATCAAAGCCGTCTGCTTCCACATTAGGCAGGTGTTGCGTAGCTACGCGAATCTGTTGTAATCGTTGTTGCACAGTAAACAGTGGCTTTTTGGCGGGATTTCGCAAAACAGCGACAATTACTCGCTCAAACAGCCGCGAGCCGCGTGTAATAACGTCGAGGTGTCCCAAGGTGATGGGGTCAAAGCTACCAGGATAAATGGCTATCACAATTTTAGGCGCATCACAGTTGCTGAGGTGATTATATGTGACATACTCCCACACTTCAGCAAGCTGTAAGTGTGGGCTTCTCAGTGACCCCTGCTGTTGCATTGGGCTTAGCCTGAGCTTTAAGAACGGAATGCCCTACCGCCCTATTTTTTATATTTATTGCTGCATTGTGGTCACGGTCAAGACTGCATCCACAATTGGGGCAGTCGTGCCAGCGTTCATGCAACTTTTTCCTCACCGTACGGCCACAACTAGAGCAATCCTGACTAGTGCCAGATGCTTTAACTGGGATTATCAACAAACCAGCATTTACGGCTTTGTTTGTCAAAATCGACAGAAAGCTTGACCATCCCGCATCAAGTATAGATTTTGCCAATCTGGTGCGTGCAAGTCCCTTGACATTCAAATCTTCAACCGCTATAACATCATATTTTTTCAATAAGTCGTTAGCAGTTTTGAAATGAAAATCTTTGCGTTTATCAGCAACCTTCTTGTGTTGCTTACCCAGTTGTTTAATTGCTTTTTGTCTGCGATTACTACCTTTTTTACGACGGGAAACACGTTTTTGGATAACTCTTAAACGTTTTTGAGACTTACGATAATGTTGAGGAATGGCGACGGGTTCACCGTCAGCAGTTGTCAAAAACTCCTTTAAGCCAACATCAATTCCGGTAATATAATCTGGGTTTAAATCTGGCTTAATTGTTGGAATTGTAGCATCTTCCAAGCTTAAGGTTACATAGTATCCATCAGCTTTTTTGGTAACAGAAGCGGTTTTAATTTTCAAACCATCTGGAATTTGTCGATGCCAAATCACTTTAACCTTACCGAACATTGGAAGATTAATTAAATTACCTTGCAAACATTCGTTCTTCATTTGAGGATAGGTAAAAGTTCTGTAACGGTTACGTGGTTTAAACCTTGGTCTACCACTACGTTTACCGTTAATATCCCCTTTTAAAAACCTATCAAAAGTCACCTTAACTCTCTTCACTACATCCTGCAAAACTTGCGAATAAATTTCACCGTAATGAGGATGAGTTTTTTTAAGATTTGGTAATGTTTTCTTCTGACTGTAATAGTCTGGATTATCGCGCAATTCCGGAAGATGACAAACAAGTGGACAAGCGTTAACTGGACAACGATTTTGCTCATACCAGACGAAACGTCGAGCCAACAAGTAATTATATTGAGCGCATAACATAGATAACCATCTATCTAATAAGATCGCTTGTTGCTTTGTCGGTCGTAGTTTGTACTGGTATGCTGTTCTCACTTGTTTATCACCTCCTGTTACTTATATGTTAGCATTATTGTAACGACTTTGTACTGGCAATATGAAAAACAAGACATTAAATCTCAGAATATCAGAACGTAGATTAAATAAGTTGCGGTTATATTCAACCTGGAAAGATAAGACGATGACTCAAATACTTGAAGAATTCATTGATTCGTTGCCTACTCCAGAGATTGACAAAAAGACTGCTGTCCCCACACCCTTATCAACTGACAGTTAATATTGGTTGAGGGACGCAATCTTTTTGTCCCGCCATTCATCCCACGCTGCCCTATCGGTTCAGGCGTGGGGCTTCTGTCGGTTCAAGCTAAACGCCGTTTACTCGCAACGTCGCGTTACCTATCATACTTACTCAGCGCCACTCCAAATCCTAGGAATAAGTAGTTAAGGCACAACCCATGTTGTGCCCCTACAATAATATGTACTAGACCAAAATGCCCCAGATTGTTAATTAACCAAAGGTTGTACCACTCCAACCCCACATATAACCTTTGGCATCGGCAAACTCAATATAGACGCGATTTTTGGGCACACCTAATGTTTGACTAATATCCTGACAAAAATCCTGACTCATGGCTTTAGTTTGCTCAGATTTCATCGTACCGACGCTTTTAATTTCGATATAGCAAACTGGGTCAGTTGTACCAGCAAAAGTCATCGGTACTTCCGGCTCAAAAGCTGTCATCACGTAGGATTCTGGTTTACCAGTATGCTTCGCTAGCTTCGCAGAAAGACTTTTGAGCATAGTCTCAACTTCAGCCTTGCTAGGAGAGGTAACTGATGTTTTGACTTGTATTAAAGGCATAATTCAATTTGCGATTCTGGAGGGACAAAGTTTGGAGTTTGGAATTCATAACTCAATGAAATCACCGCTGACAAAGGACGGGGAACCCCTGCACAGGGCGCTTAAACCCTGCACATGGCGCTTAAACCCCGCCCCTACAGACTGGTGGATTGTTTAACCTCCATATTGCCAGCCGGTAGTTTCTAATCTTAATTGTTCGCCTTCGCGATGGACACCAGCGGCTATCACTTCGCCGACAAAAACAGTATGGTCGCCTTTTTCAACAGCACCAACTACTTGACATTCAACATATCCCAAGGAGTCGGAAATAATCGGACAGCCAGTTTCACCAAGATAAAATTCTACATCTTCAAATTTATTGCCGACACGGCGTTGGGGCTTAAAGAATTTTGCCGCCATGTCTTTTTGACCTTCCTCCAAGAAGCTAATGGCAAACACCCCACTATTTTTAATCATCTGGTGGGATATGGAAGTTTTGTTGACACAATTCACTACCAAGGGTGGTTGAAAGGAACCCTGCATCAACCAGCTAGCTGTGAAGCCGTTGACTTCTTCGCCATCTTTAACGCCGCAGATGTATAACCCGTGGGGAATCTTCCGCAGCATGGTTTTTTTCGCCTGTTCGTCTAGCAAGGTTTAATCTCCCTGATTCGGTAATTCTTCACATATTGTTAAGTTTATCGTTCATAGGTAATGGTGACTGGGGACTTGGTAATGGCCTATGCCCCATGCCCCATGCCCAATCCCCCATGCCCCATGCCCCATGCCCAATCCCCCATGCCCAATCCCCCATGCCCCATGCCCCATGCCCCATGCCCCATGCCCCATGTTCTCACCGGGTACGGGGGCGAAATAGATGATTATGTTCTGGATGATATAAGCGGGAACGGGACTTTCCTTCCCCTAGGGCTGGGCTAATTACATAAAGCGTAGTGCGAATCAACTTTTGGGTGGTGGTACATTCCGCCATTTGCTTTAGGGGGACAAGCCAGATTTGTTCATCTTCCCAACCGAGCCGATAACAAATTGCTACGGGAGTGTCGCTGGGGTAATGTTGTAGTAATTTGGCTTGAGCATCTTCAACGTGACGAGCGCTGAGATACAGGCAGAGGCTTGCTTTATGTGCCGCTAGGCTTGCTAGTTCTTCTCCTTGTGGTACTTGTGTTCGTCCGCTGATGCGGGTGAGGATAATTGTTTGCACCAGGCCGGGTACGGTGAGTTCGGCTTTCAATTTGGCGGCTGCGGCTTGAAAGGCGCTGATACCTGGTATAACTTCAAAAGGAATTTCTGCCTCTGCCAAAAGGTGCATTTGTTCGTGAATGGCGCTGTAGAGACTGGGGTCTCCAGAGTGCAGACGGATGACAGACTTGTGCGATCGCACCCGTTCAATCATCACGGGTAATATTTCCTCTAGAGTCTGATTGGCGGTACGAATAATTTCTGCGTCTTTGCGGCAAAGGTGTAAAATCTGCTGCGGTACTAAGGAATCAGCAAATAAAATTACATCTGCAACAGATAGCAATTTTTGTGCTTTTATAGTCAACAAATCTGGGTCGCCTGGACCTGCTCCCACAATGTAAACTCCCGGAGATAAAGCCATCTGGGCTTTTTGCTCAACTAACTCGCTGTTTTGTTCAAGCATTACAGATAAATAAAGTTACAAAAAAATTAGGATTTTTTTTCCGTGTGTTTCCGGATTTCTGTGTTCTCTTGAGAAAGGGTAATTGGTAGATGCACCCTGGTCAAGCCTTAGAGACAATCTCTAGGGCTTTTTTTATTGTCTGTTGGTCAAGACTGTATCACCTAAATATTCTCCCCAAAAATTTTCAGCATTTTTCCTGATGAAGCTTTTAGTTACAGAAGAATGAAGTGGTAGATGCACCCTGGTTAAGCTCTAGAGAACACCTCTAGAGCTTTTTTTTATGCTTGAGAGTTTAAAATCAGCAATTATGAAAAAATTTTTACTTGACTTTCCGGATATAGTCAGTAGCGACAGAAGAGTGTATTGGTAGATGCACCCTGGTTAAGCTCTAGAGACAACACTCTAGGGCTTTTTTTATTGCTGAGAGTTTGGTAGCAATTAAACATGAAAAAATTTTTACTTAACTTTCCGGATGGAGTCAGTAGGGACAGAAGAGAGTATTGGTAGATGCACCCTGGTTAAGCCCTAGAGAGAACCTCTGGGGCATTTTTTATTTAGATATAGGTCATTAGTTATTAGTTATTAGTTATTAGTCAAGTGTTAAAAAGTCTGATTAGTGGGACTTAAGTTTCCCCTGGGTTTAGCTGATGAATCGGTTATCTGGCCTCCCTACAGTCTGTTGACTAATGACCAATGACTAATAACTAATCACTAATTGTGTTGTGAAGTGGCAACAACATCTGGTAAAGGACGCTTAGCCAAATAAAGCCAAGCTAAACCAGCTAAACCTAAAGTGATACCAACTAAACTCACGACTTGTGCAATTCGCAGTGGTCCGAGCATCAAGCTATCAGTCCGCAGTCCTTCAATCCAAAAGCGTCCCAAGCTGTAGGCTGGTAAATAAAGCAAAAACAGCGTCCCTGTCCGCAAGGGTGGTTTACCCTGTAAACTTCTAAAAAACAAGAACATCAGTAAGCCAAACACCATTAAATCCCACAGAGATTCATAGAGGAAGGTGGGGTGGAAGTAGTCAAACTTTTCGTAACCAGGGGGACGCAGCCATCGCTTTTGACCGTCCTCAAGAGTAATATAGGGGGGAATGTACAGCTTCCAAGGCAAATTAGTCGGACGTCCGAAGGCTTCGGAGTTGAAGAAATTACCCCAGCGCCCGATCGCTTGTCCTAAAATCAACGAAGGGGCTACTAAGTCGGCTAATTGCCAAAAAGAAATTCGTTGCAGCTTAGCAAATATCAGGGCTGCTAATGTCCCACCCAGTATAGCCCCATGAATTGCAATTCCACCTTCCCAAATGGCGATGATGCGCTGGGGGTTTTTGGCGTATTGTGACCATTCAAACAAAACATAATACAGCCGTGCGGCGGGAATTGCCCCAACCACCAGCCAAATTGCCAAATCACCCAATAAATCGGGATTTATATGACGACGCTTTGCTAGGTACTGGGAAAGGCTGACACCTAGTAACACCGCTATAGCAATTAACAAGCCGTACCAGCGGATAGTTATCGGACCAATGCGATACAAAATTGGACCTGGAGAAGTAAATTGAAACGCCAAAGGCAGATTGGTAATATCCAGTGCCATTACAAGTACCTAGAAACTGTAGTTTTGCTGTGACATACTCCCGACTCTGATGCTTACGCATACAGAGCGGGCTTCTCAGTGACTCCTGATATTGCATCGGACGTTACCTGAGCTTTATTGACGGAATGCCCTACCGCCAAGTGTTTAATATTGATTGCCGCGTTATGGTCACGGTCCAGTGTCAGCCCGCATGTAGGACAAACATGAAGCCTGTCCGATAGTGTTTTTGGAACTTTCGTGCCGCATCCAGAGCAGTTTTGCGAAGTGCCGTTCGGATTCACAGCAATTGCAAGCAATCCGGCTCTTTCAGCCTTAATTGAAAGAATTTGCAGGAATTGACCCCATCCAGCATCATGTGTCGATTTTGCCAGTCGTGTTCTGGCAATTCCTTTGATATTTAGCTTTTCATGTGCAACGTGCTTCCCACCAGACAAAATTTTCTTGGCGGTTTTATAGTGAAAGTCTTTCCGTTGATTCGAGACTTTCAAATGTGCCTTACTGACTCGCTTAGTCGCTTTCTTACGACGTAAGGAGCCTTTCTTTTTGCGTGACAGTGAACGCTGTAATCGCTTCAGCCGCTTCTCTGATTTGCGGTAATGCTGCGGAATTTCTACCTCTTCGCCTGAGTCGTTGACTAAAAACGACTTCAGTCCCATATCAATCCCGATAGTGTTTTCCATTCCTGGCGCATCGGGTGCAAAAACGGGCACAGATGAATCTTGAAGCGACAACATAATGTAATAGCCGTCAATTTTCTTGATGATTGCAGCCGTCTTAATCTTGAAGCCATCGGGTAACGGACGATGTAGAATCAGCTTCAACTTGCCAATCTTTGGAAGTTGAATGAAGCGTCCCTGAACATGTTCAGGCTTGATGGGGTCTGGAAACGCAATCGAGCGGAATCGCCCTTGTCCTTTAAATCTGGGTTTACCGCTTCGCTTACCATTACTGTCACCGCTTAACCATCGGTCAAATGCTTTCTCGACCCGTGCAATTACATCTTGCAAGGTATGAGACGGCAGTCCTTTGTATTCAGGAAACAGCTTCTTAGAGTTCACCAAATCCCGCTTCTGCGAATAAAAATCAGGACGGTCTTTCAACTCTGGCAGATGACAGATGAGTGGACAAGCGTCAATGTCACAGCGATTCTGCTCGTACCAGTTGAACCGCTCCGCTAACCGATAGTTGTATTGACGACGTGCAAGTTCAAGCCACTGATCAATCGTAGCTTGCTGCGTCATGGTCAATCGTAATCGGTATTGGTAAGCGGTTCTCATGTGAGCGTCGTTTTTTTTAGCTACACTAATTATAGCAAGCATATTTAAAAGTACCCATGAAAAACGATTTTGTCTCTAGTGGTAGAGCCGTATCTGACATGAAAGCGCATTTAGTCTTAACAACCAAGTATCGGCGTAAAGCTTTCACTCTGGAGATGCTGAAACGATTAAATGAGATTCTGTCTGACCTCTGTCAGAAATGGGATTGTAAACTAATTGAATTTAACGGTGAAGAAGACCACATTCATCTACTATTCCAGTATTATCCGCAAATGGATTTATCCAAGTTCGTCAACAATATTAAATCTGTGTCTAGTCGCAGAATCAGAAGTGAATTTGCAGACCACATCAATAATATTTATTGGAAGGATGTTTTGTGGAATGAGTCGTACTTTATTGCGTCATGTGGTGGAGTTACTGTCTCCGTACTGCGTCAGTACATTGAAAATCAGAACGCACCCGCCTAATGGCACTCGTAGATTTGCTCGTTTCCTCCATCTCCCCTTCCCTCGCAGACGGCATTGGTGAGGCAGTGCCTCTGCCGACTTGTAGCAACTGCCGTCAGGGGAGCGTCGTCACCTCGCTCGCAACTCGATCCGACGCTCATGCTTCGCATAGAGCGCTCTGCTGCTGCTGTTAAAGCTCAAGTAGGAACGGCGGAATTTCATCACCTGCATAACCTACAGGTCTAATCTTAAGTCGCTTGTAGTAAGTAAGAGTAATATTTCTCTAGTTGATTGACACTTGCAATAAAAAAACCCCCTGTCTAGGGTGAGTTGGTTGTTGCCTCAGATGGGACTTATGGGACTTATTTATATTTCCTTTTATGACAGTTTTCAAACTGGCTGACAGCTATCCTTAATATATCGCCTAGTCTAAAATTAAGTGTATATTATCACAAAATACCATCGGATGGTTTGTGATTGATATTACCATTTCACTATACAGTTGGCAGAAGTTTCAGTATGAAACTACACAAAGACAAGTTCCGTAATTTGAGAAAACCTGCCTCCCTAGTGGACTTCTCAAAATGGTTTTTAGTAGTAATTTCTCTTGCTGCTTTATATTACGGTGCTGCTCAATTAGGGATATTATTAGCTTTACCAATTCCTCCGAATAACATTACAGCAGTTTGGCCTCCAGCGGCAATTGCTTTGGGGGCTGTTTTTTGGCTAGGTTATGGAGTAGCGCCTGGTATTTGGCTGGGAGATATACTAGTAAATTTACCAATATATATTGATAACACTGATAAAATTAGTACATCAATTTTAGTAGCAGTTACGAAAGCAACGGCATCAACCGCAGCAGCAATTTTGGCAGCTTATCTAATTCAGCGCTTTGTAGGAAAGCGTTGTCCGTTCAATCGCGCTCTCGATGTATTCAAATTTGTACTGATAGTTATGTTGTGCCCTATTATCAGTACCAATGTTGGTCTGGGTGCTATGTGTTTAGCTGGTATTTGTCAATGGACAAACTATCAACAACTGTGGTTTACCTTCTGGCTAGGAGATAGTATCAGTCTGGTGGTTTTCACACCCATGCTCTTAATTTGGAAATATCACCACCGGATAAACCTAGAACCCAGGAAATGCATGGAAGCATTAATATTTTTAATTGTGCTATTGGCTGTGGGTAGAATCAGCTTTGGAATGGGGTATCCGGTGGAGCATTTAGTGATTCCTTGTTTGCTGTGGGGAGCATTTCGTTTTGGACAAGTTGGTGCTATTACATCCGTGTTTCTTGTTTGTTGTATGGCAATTGCCGGTACAGTATTGAAACTAAGTTCCTTTGCTCGAAATTCGCTCAACGAAGCCCCAATATTGTTACAAACTTTTATGGGTGTAGTTACGGTAACAACTTTAGTGTTAGTGGCGGTTTTGGAAGAAAGACGACGCTACGAAAAAGCTCTGAAAACAGTCAAGGAACAGTTAGAATTAGGGGTGGAAGAACGCACAGCCGAACTACAAAAAGCAAACCAGCAATTAGTAGTAGAAATTGCCGAACGTAAGCAGATAGTAACAGCATTGCGGCAGTCCCAATCAGAAAAAACACAATTGATTGTTTCTTTGCAGGAACAAACCAAAACTTTAGAGCAAACTCTGCAAAATTTACAAATCACCCAAGCACAACTAATTCAAACGGAAAAGATGTCTTCTCTTGGTCAATTAGTTGCGGGTGTGGCTCACGAAATTAATAACCCTGTGACTTCTATTTCTGCTAACCTTAAGCCGCTGACAGAGTACACTCATGATTTACTAAATATAATTGACTTATACCAAAAGCATTATCCTCCTCAATCTAATCCAGTCATTACTGCTGCGATTGAAAAAGCAGAATTAGAGTATATCAGCGAAGATATACAGAATATTTTGTCAGCAATGGAAAGGGGTGCAGAACGGATTCTAGAAATTGTACTTAATTTGCGAAGCTTTTCCCGGATCGATGAATCACAGATGAAACCAGTGAATCTTCACGAAGGTTTAGATAGTACCCTATTGATTTTGCAGCATCGTCTGAAAGGTAAAGCTCCTCATCCAGGAATTGCAATTATTAAAGAATATGGAGATTTACCAGCAGTAGAATGCTATGGGGGACAAATTAATCAGGTATTTATGAATATCATCAGTAATGCGATTGATGCTCTCTACCAGTACGATGAAACCCGCTCTATTCAAGAGATTAAACAACATCCCAGCAGTATAACTGTCCGAACACAAACAGATAATTACAACCGAGTAACTATCAGAATTAAAGATAATGGTTTTGGCATAACTGAAGACGTAAAACAGCGATTGTTTGACCCATTTTTTACGACTAAACCTGTGGGACGCGGTACAGGTTTAGGATTATCCATCAGTCATCAGATTGTTGTTGATAAGCATCGGGGAAAATTGTGGTGTATCTCTGAATTAGAGGAGGGAACAGAATTTGTAATTGAATTACCCATGAGGCAGATTCCCCAGTCTAAATTGATGGCTTGTTGAGAAATTTTCTATTTTATAGGACTTACGCACGCGCTACGAAAAAACAATACTTTGAGATTGCTTACCTTAGTCGCAATGAAGGAAACACGTTACTTGTGCGTCATACGATTTCACTAAAATAATGATACAAATAGGTAGGTAGGGGTAAGG
The DNA here is from genome assembly GCA_035285345.1 of Nostocaceae cyanobacterium. Taxonomy (GTDB): domain Bacteria; phylum Cyanobacteriota; class Cyanobacteriia; order Cyanobacteriales; family Nostocaceae; genus JAYKJH01. The sequence goes on from JAYKJH010000105.1 coordinate 28,750, forward strand.
CATTGCCTTACCCCTACGTAGATTTTTATGTATCGCGAATTTGGTGAAATGATATCAGTCCTGTTTTAGATTTTGGATTGCTGGGATGTATATACCACTGAAAAAAGACCAGACGGGTTTACCAGTCAACAGCAATATCTGGTAAAATCCGCCCTACTAATGACTAATCATTCAACAAATTCAAATCCGTCACCGCACCCAAGCTACTAGATGACACCAATGTTGCATACTTCGCCAAAACTCCCGACTTATAACGGGGTTCCGGTCGCTTCCAGTTAGCGCGACGGGTTGCTAATTCCTCATCGGGGACATTTAATTGCAACAACCGAGCATGAGCATCTATAGTGATAGAATCGCCTTCTTTGACTAGCGCTATAGTACCACCTACGTAGGCTTCCGGTGCGACGTGACCGACTACCATCCCGTAGGTACCACCGGAGAAGCGACCATCGGTAATTAATCCTACCGAGTCACCCAAACCTGCACCGATAATTGCCGAGGTAGGAGCGAGCATTTCCCGCATTCCGGGTCCGCCTTTGGGTCCCTCATAGCGGATGACTAAGATATCCCCAGCGTTAATTTTGTTTGCCAGAACTGCCGCTAGACATTCTTCCTCTGACTCGAAGACGCGAGCGGGTCCAGTGATTTGTGGTAGTTTCACCCCGGTAATTTTGGCAACTGCACCTTCGGTAGCTAAGTTACCCTTGAGGATTGCTAGATGTCCTGTAGAATACATGGGTTTTTGCCAAGGACGGATGACATCTTGGTCGGCTCTGGGTTCGTCGGGTACGTCTTTGAGTCGCTCAGCGATGGTTTCGCCGGTGATGGTGATGCAATCACCGTGAAGTAAGCCGTGATTGAGTAGCATTTTCATCACTTGGGGAATGCCACCAGCATTGTGCAAATCTACGGCAACGTAACGACCGGATGGCTTGAGGTCGCACAGTACGGGGACTTTGGCGCGTATAGTTTCAAAATCATCGATGGTTAAAGGTACCCCAGCAGAGTGAGCGATCGCCAGAAAATGTAACACCGCATTGGTAGAACCACCGATGGCCATAATTACTGCAATGGCGTTTTCTATCGACTTGCGGGTGATGATGTCGCGGGGACGCAGATTATTGCGGATGGCTTCCACCAGTACTTTTCCCGCCAGTTCCGTATTCTCTGCCTTTTCCGGGTCAACAGCGGACATGGTGGAGGAGTACATCAAACTCATTCCTATCGCTTCAAATGCTGAGGACATGGTGTTTGCAGTGTACATCCCGCCACAGGAACCCGCTCCTGGACAAGCGTTGCGTTCCACAGCGTAGAGCATGGCTTCGTCAATTCTACCAGCGCTGTATTGACCAACGGCTTCAAAGGAACTGACCACGGTCAAATCTTGTCCATCCAGATGTCCCGGCTTAATAGTGCCACCGTATACAAAGATTGCTGGGATATTCATCCGTGCCATAGCAATCATCGCTCCTGGCATGTTCTTATCGCAACCACCTATTGCCAGTACTCCATCCATACTTTGGGCATTACAAGCGGTTTCAATCGAGTCAGCAATCACATCTCGTGATACCAGGGAATACTTCATCCCCTCTGTACCCATAGAAATCCCATCGCTGACGGTAATTGTACCGAAAATGTGCGGCATTCCCCCCGCAGCCCGGATTCCCGCTTCTGCCCGTGATGCTAGGGGTGCAATCCCCATGTTACAAGGGGTAATAGTACTGTGGGCACTCGCTACCCCGACGATGGGTTTGGTAAAATCTTGATCACTGAACCCAACGGCGCGTAACATGGCACGATTAGGCGATCGCTGCACGCCTTGGGTGATTGCTTTACTTCTTAAATTTTCCGACATTTTGGTTTCCTTGACGCCATCCTGAGTTTTCAGGCGCTCATCTGATTGTCCCTACTATTGACCGCGCTGAAAATTTGTCATCCCTTCACGATATCAGAAACCAGACTGTTAATTACCATAGGTAGCGCTAATGCTTTACCAAAAGACCAATCAGTGTAGGGTGGGCAATATTTTGCCCACCCTACGAAGACTTCTTCCAGATATTCCTAGCCCTGTGCGAAAATCAATATGAGGCTCTAAAAATCTGTAAATATGGTCTGGACAACGGGACAAAGGTTACAGGGCAGTAAGTACACGATTCAAAAAAAGTTAGGTTCGGGTGGTTTTGGAATTACTTACCTTGTCACCGACAGCAAGGGTAATCAATTTGTCATCAAAACGCTGAAACAAACAGATGATATAGATAGTGATGAATTTGATAAATACCAGCAAGATTTTGTCAATGAAGCCCTCAAGCTAGCCAAATGCAGTCACCCTCATATCGTGCAAGTGTACGAATGTATCAAAGAGGGTGATTTATGGGGCATAGTTATGGAATATGTTGAAGGGGAAGACTTAATCTGTCTGAGTCTACCATTACCTGAATCAGAAGCTTTGCTTTATATTCAACAAATTGGTCAAGCATTAACAGTAGTTCACAAAAAGGGCTTGTTGCATCGGGATGTCAAACCGCAAAACATTATGCTTAGGGCGGGTAAGTCGGAAGCTGTTTTAATTGATTTTGGCATTGCTCGTGAATTTAGCCCTGATGCAACACTGACTCACACAGCATTCTTGACACCTTTTTATGCACCACCAGAACAATATAATCCTCGTGCTAAACGGGGTGCTTATATGGATGTCTATTCTTTAGCAGCTACCTTATACAAACTCTTAACTGGACAAGAACCAGAAGCTTCCGTGTCTAGGGTTATGGGTTGTCCACTAAAGCCACCCCAAGATATTAATAAAAACATTAGCGATAGAGTGAATCAAGCTATTCTCAAAGGGCTGGAGTTAAATCCCGAAAACCGTCCCCAATCAATGCAAGAATGGTTGAATCTACTACTCCCCCAAACTGCACCTGAAACTACACCTGACAACGACGATTTAAGCTCCTCAAAAGGGCTTGATTACACAAACCTCCGAGATTTACTCAAAGCCGGAAAATGGCGAGAAGCGGATAGAGAAACTATCGATGTCATGCTCAAAGTAGCCGGGAGAGAAGAACAACGCTGGCTAGATGTCGAATCTATTGAAAATTTTCCTTGCACAGACTTACGCACCATTGACAAACTTTGGGTAAAATACAGCAACGGACGCTTTGGCTTTAGCGTGCAAAAGCGCATTTGGGAAAGCGTAGGGGGAAAACCAAATGCAGATTATGAGACGTGGTGTAAGTTTGGCGATCGCGTAGGTTGGCGCGTGAATCAACAATGGCTGGATTACGAAAACCTAACTTTTAACACCAAAGCACAGGAAGGACAGCTAGGACAGCTACCGTTGGTGGGGGACGTTCGTCGGCGTCCTGCTTACGTTGGAGGTGTCCCAGGGTGGCGACTTGGTGGGGGCTGGGGTTTTTGGGGTGGCGTTCTCTCTTCTCTTCTCTCGCGTCCAGACTTGTAAAGTGTAACCTATAAAGGTTACGTCAAATTATTAATATTTATAACAGCCGTCTTTTCCACGAAGCCTTGCGAGTTTTGGGTTTCCGATACCTGGTTCTGTGGGGGACAGGGATGAATTGTAGGTGTAGGGTGGGCAAAGTATTGCCCACCCTACCAATGGATAGGGAAAAATCCAGCGAGAAGCGCTATCATCACTAGTGAAGACACAAATCAAGTCGATTGCAAAAAATTGATTAAGGATTGCTTATTTACTTGCGCCTCAATATTTTGATTTTCAGCCAAGTTTTGCCGCAACTGACGCAGATTCTCCAGAATACTAGAATTGTCTGGCTGTTTGCACCAACTAGTCAACGCCTTGGATAACTCGGCAATATCATCAGGTAAAGGCGCAATTAATTCCCTTAATTCAGCCAGTTTTTCAGCAGAAAATAGCGCTTTTTGATTGTGCAACAGTTGGATAAAAGCAGCCACATTCTGAGTGTAGAAAGACTGCGCTGCAGCCTCGACGACAGAGGGTTGCAAATCTAAAAGCTGAGCGATCGCATCTAAACCTAAGCCAAACTCTATCATCCGAGGGATTGCTTTTAACTTCGCTTCCTGTTCACCTTCCTGCTTACCTTCCTGCTTACCTTCTTCTAATGCTTCTTGATAAACTCTGGTTTGCTTCAAATCACTTAAACTAAACATGGCTTCAATCTCCTCGCGGCTTTTGTGGGGTAATTTGTAGACGATGATTGTCTCAATTAATTTAATCAAGTCTCGGATGATGACTTCATCGGTTAATTGTTCTCTAGCTTGCTGAACTAAACGCTGAGCTAGTTGGGGTGCTGTGTCTTCTGCTTCCATCACTAGCTTAACAACCCCAATCCCAACAGAGCTTTCTGCTAGTTCTCCGAACTCGTCTAAATAAATCCGTCTGACTCTGGTGAGTGCTAGCTGTTCAGCAAAGTGTAAAGGCTGTTCTCTTTCGATACTACGGCTGGGATAGATGACTACTACCTGCCAAGGATGGGGTGGTTTGTATTGTCGCAAATACAAGAACAGTTCGGCAAATAAGCGGTAGTATAAATCGTCATCCGGCTGAAACTGGACTTCTAACAGATAGAAAGGTTGTTGGCTGTCATTGTTGGTCGGGAGGAATAAACCATCGAGTCGAAATGCTAATTGCTTGACTTCGCGGGAGGTAAATTCGTAGGTAGCAGCTTCTGCTGGGGAACGATTGATTAGTTCAAAGAAGATGCTGGGAAAGGTTTGGAATAGGGTGTAAAAGATGGTGTCGGTTTTCACAGTGAAAAATAATTAAACACTTCTGGATGTATCTGCGTTCATGTTTGTTTATCTGCGGTTCCATTTTAAAAATACGACTTTTGGCGTTGCTTCTAGCCAGGGATGAATTGTAAAGCCGAAAATCCCGCCACGAGGAATTAATGTGCTTATGAATACAAATACTTTTGTTTGTACGGGTTTATACGGTATTTACTGAGCTACCTTACCCTAGGTAGTGGACAGATAAGTACCAAAAGATGAGAAGATATTAAAATTATCAACAAAAGTTTACATAGGCTGAACATGGCTTACATCCAATTTGCCAAAGGTATTGACGAAGAAGTAATTCCAGAAGTCCGTTTGACGCGATCGCGCAGTGGTGCAAATGGTACAGCAACTTTTTATTTCCAAAATCCCAAAATTCTGGACAGTGGCACCACTGAAGAAATCACCGGAATGTATATGATTGACGAAGAAGGAGAAATAGTCACCCGTGAAGTCAAAGGCAAGTTTGTGAATGGTAAGCCAGATGCGTTAGAAGCGGTGTATGTGATGAAATCGCCTGAAGATTGGGAACGGTTCATGCGCTTTATGGAGCGCTATGCTCAAAAGAATGGTTTAGGATTCAGCAAATCGTAAGTAGTCATTAGTCATTAGTCATTTGTCATTAGTTGACTGACGTTACATGACTAATGACAGCTATGAGAAATCCATGATAAAGCACCCTCACCCTGATTCACCTGGAATGACGGTAAAATGTGCGATTGTTACCGTCAGCGATACCCGGACTGCGGAAACAGACAAAAGCGGTCAGATAATTAAAGAATTATTGCTTGTGGCTGGTCATGCTGTGGGTGCTTATAGGATTATCCCAGATGAACCAGCACAGATTCAAGCTTACATAGCAGTCCTGGGTAATAATTCTGAGATAAATGCGGTAATTTTTAATGGGGGGACGGGAATTGCTCCCAGGGATACTACCTATGATGCGATTGAGGAGTTGCTAGAAAAAACATTACCGGGATTTGGGGAATTATTTCGCTTTCTCAGCTATCAAGAAATTGGTTCCCGTGCGATCGCATCTCGTGCAGTAGCGGGTGTTTATCGACAAAAATTAATATTCTCCGTTCCTGGTTCCAGCAATGCGGTACGATTAGCGATGGAAAAGTTGATTTTACCAGAGTTACCGCATTTAGTCAGTCAATTGCAGCAACGGATGATTTAACAGATGCAAGGGATGGTTTATCTATCCGGTGTTGCATAAACAAGACAAACGCCATCTATCCGTTACATCCGCGTTCAATACCGTTGCTACGTCAAGCTAAATAAACGGTATTCGGTACAATCGGGAAGAATGCATACTCGTACCACGCCGTCCAAATAAAGCTACGAATCCAACGTTGACGTTTTTCATCACTTAATTCATATTCAAACTCTCCCTGAGATTTGTCAATTGCACAAAGGTGAGAGTTACAACCGCAACCATGCTAATACGTAAAGCCTCTATCACACCATTGATAATTTTCCTTTAATAATTTTCCTTAATCACAAACCAATTTTTCTTTGAATTTTTGTATTCATAAATCTACATTTTTCGCCATATGACATTTACAATTGTCGGCTTATTGAAAAATATTTTTATTTATTTACGTATTTACAAGGCTTTGACACTGTAGTATAATTTTTTCATAATCTCGGCGGCGTTTGACAAATTTCAAAACCAATCCATCAAACAACCAAAAACCGTTGAACGAACTATGCTACACATAATACAAATGGCGGTTTTTGACGACTTTTGAGGCTTTTTTTCACTATCAAAATGCTCGTGATTTTTACATAACTTTACCTTTCGGAACAGCTACTTGAAACCTTAAAGGTGTTCAGATATAATTGATAGATTTTTTTATAGAGGAATATTCGTCTTCATCCTGAATAGCAATTCTGTATGAGGCTACGCTATATTTCCCCAAACACCGAAACTGATGTTAGACAAGGTTAAAAATTTGGCGCATCTTCATAAAGAAACGGTATTACCCCCATCCTAGGCAGAGATTAGATTAATGTAATAGACCTCTCCGAAAAAGACGATTAAAACCTTGTGGGGTTAGGGTCGATAACTCATTTCTGGAGAGGTCTAATGGGAAAATACTGAGAAACCCAATTCCTATCTTGCACCTAACCGGGTAAACCTGGAATACAAAAAGGCGACTATAGCACTAATCCCCGCCGAACCAAAGAGTATAGATTGCCATAAAACAAGCAGTTTACTCTTACTCCAACCCGATTGGATCATATCTCCGCTATCAGCACCGTGATACCAGTTATCCGGGAAAAAGAAATCAATATAAGCCATTCCCCAAACGCAATAATAGATTTTACCAACCACAAAATGCTCCCACAACACAGCAGAAATCACTGTGCTAAAGAGAAAGAAACCTAAGAATTTGAGTCCAAAACCCATGATAAAACGCATTAGTCAGTTCCCAAATTTATTAATCCCAAATTTATGAATTAGGATTAATTATTAGCTAATAGCGGCTTTTATAGCGTTTCCTAGTCTACTGAGGTACAAATTTATCGGCTTAAGAAAGCGTCCATCCTCTTCTATCGGCGGTTAATTCTTTCTTGCTATACCTCACGAGCGTGGGAAGCGCTATACCTGTTTTTGTGTCAACCTCACCCCCGCATGACTGCATCTAACAATAACCCTGCATCAAACCGCACCACGTCTGTACAAGGTAGTCCCGTGTCTGCGGTCGTTTGTGCGATCGCCTCCTGTGCTGCTGCTTCATTTAAGTGACCAGTATTCAAAGCGATACCAACCACCCGCACGGGAGAGAATGCACCGGCTGCACTAGCAACCGCTTCATATAACTGCACTACTTCTTTTAAGGGCGGAATCGGGACATGGGAGTTATTACGGACATGGGTTTGACCGGCGCGATGAACTAACACCAGTTGCGTTGGTTGAGTACCACGGATGAGCGGCAAGGTTGCGGTTGAGCCTGGATGTAGTAGGGAACCCTGTCCTTCCACAAAAAGCATGTCGTATTTTTTACCAAATCGCATGACAATTTGTTCCACTGCACCGGCAGCAAAATCTACCCTGACGGCATCTAAAGCTACACCATCGCCTTCTAACATCAAACCCGCTTGTCCCGTCGCTAGGAACTTGGAACTCCAGCCGCGCAGTTTTGCTGCCCAGTTTAACTCTAAACTTGTGGACATTTTACCCACCGCCATATCCGTACCGACAGTCAACACGCGACGACAGGGGAGGGTACGCGCTAAACCACTCGCAACGCCTATATTGGGAGGTTCTCGTCGCACATCCCAAATCAATTGTCCTGGTTTGAGGAGCGATCGCAATTCTGGCATTGTCCCCATAGGGGTATGTAAACCATTAGCGAGCGATAAACCTGCCGCAACAGCTTGTTTAACTTCCTGCCAGCATTCATCCGGTAGGGAACCACCGGAAGGAGCGATACCAATTGCCAGGATTTGCGGGTTATACTTCAGTGCTTCTGTTAGAGAGGCTACAATCGGTACTTCCCGTTTAATCCCCGTAATTTCCGGTAGAGAATATCCCGGACATTGCCTATCGATAACCGCAACAATCTGAGCTTCACTATAGCGCAATAGTGTCAGTCCAGTTTTACCATGAGTTCCCCGCACACCATCATGCATGAGGATGGCTATCTTTTGATTAAGCGCTAGTCGCACAGTATTGCACCCCCACACCAGGTAAATTATTAGGCAGCACTTTCCCCCCTTGAATTGATGCACCGCTAAAAGGGTCATCAATTAAGTTTAGGTGACTATCTAAATCTAAATAGTCCGCTAGGGGAGCCAGATGTGCTGCGGCTGTATTAGCCAGCGTACTATCGGAATAGCAACCCAACATGACTTGCAAGCCAGAAGCTCGCGCTGTATGTACCATCCGCATGGCTTCGGTTAACCCTCCCGATTTCATTAGTTTGATATTAATCCCATCCACGCTGTTTGCTAAATCGGGAATATCGACACTAGTGAAGCAACTTTCATCCACAAAGATGGGTAGAGGACTTTGCTGTTTTAGTTGCAATAAATACTTTTCCTCGCCTCGCGGCAAAGGCTGTTCGACATATTTGATACCCATATCCGCCAGCCATTTGCACATTTGCACTGCATCGGTCACATTCCAGCCTCCATTCGCATCAACATAGATTTCTTGGTTTGCTGCTTCCTGTCGTACCGCCGTCAACATAGCTTTATCCGCTGATATACCCTCTGGATTGCCCAATTTCACCTTCAAAACCCGGACATCGGTAAATTCCAGCCAATTTCTCACCCTAGCTCTAGCTGCCTCCGGTGAACTAATCCCGATTGTTACTGATGTGGGTGCAATGGCATTGCGTTCCAGTCCCCAAAGTCGCCACAGGGGAAGCCCGACGCGCTTACCCAACCAGTCATGCAATGCTATATCCACAGCAGCCCGTGCAGCAGAGGGAACCTCGGCTTGAAATAATACCGCTTCTATTTCCTGTCTCTGCAATGGGTGAAATTTTTGCAACACCGGTGATACCTGTAGCAAAGCATCTTTAATCATCTGAGTAGTTTGAGGCTGATTACCCACACCAAACGGTGATGCTTCCCCCCATCCCTCAATCCCATCTTGGGAAATCCTCAGCAATACATTGGTTGTCTGTGCGGTTGTACCGCGACTAATCGTCAACGGAAATCGTTTATGTACCGTAAAGATTTCCACAGTGATTTGCATAGTAATACTTGTTTGGGATTAGGGTCACTCTGTTTGGGGGTAGATACACTATGTGAATGCAGATTTTAGCCGATATTTTGCCTCTAGGATGCTTAGTACTAGGTTACTTTTTTATGTCTTAATATTTTTTATACAACTTGATTGAGTAAATTTCTGTATGAAAAAATTAAAAAAATGGAAAATTTTGCAATCTCAAATGGTTATTAATAATCATTGGTGTCAGGTTAGGCAAGATAAAATAGAATTACCCGATGGTAAAATTATAGATGATTTTTTTGTCAATATCAGACCAGAAATTACTGTAATTTTACCTATTACTAGCCATCAAGAAATCGTATTAGTGCGGCAATACCGACATGGGGTAGGTGAGATTCTTTTAGAACTACCCGCTGGGAGTTTTAATCCGGAAATAGAAACCCCGGAAATAGCTGCTGCTAGAGAATTACAAGAAGAAACGGGTTATATTACCCCAGAAGTTAAAAAAATCGCCACATTATACGATAATCCTGTCAAAGATACTAATGAAATTCATTTATGTTTGGCGGAAAATGTCAGGAAATCTGGACAACAAAGTTTAGATGTTACTGAGGATATTGAAGTGGTTTTAGTGCCTGTTGAAGCTGTTCAAGAGAAAATTGCTAGCGGGGAAATCTGCGTTTCCGGAAGCGTAGCAGCGATTTTATTGGGTTTGAGTTTTCTTAATAGGTAGGCTGGTTTAATAATTAACCACAGATGAACACAGATAAATTATTTGTGTTCATCTGTGAGACTTCTTGCACTCCTGAAAGTTTTTTGCGTTCTTCTTTGCGACTTTGCGACTTTGCGAGAAACAAAAAAATTCTTTCACCTCGCGAATTGCTGCAAAATATAGGCGTAAAATGCTTCTTTATCCACCTTATCCATCGCGTAAACTTTCCGTCCTCCAGCAATTATCTTAGTACGTCCTTGACTGGCACCCTTAGTGATAATTTCTGTTTGCCATTCTCGCAGTTCATATAACTCCGGACGACCCAGAAAAGCCGTAGCCAATACATCCCAAAAATAATAATCTTGGGGAATTACTAATGCATAACATTGTCCCGCAAAATCAGATAGGGGATATCTACGTTGTCGTCCCATATTTTTGACTAATTCTGGTGTCACTGGCACATTGTTAGTTAAATCCAATGGACACATGATAATTTCTATTTGTGTTTCCCACACTCTTGCTGCGGAAATCGCGTCCCAATAGACATTCCATTCTGCAGAACCATCATGGCGCGGTTCAAAGTTTTTCTCCACATTTCCTGGGACATTTAAAGCACCACCCATCCAAATTATTCGCTTAATTTTAGATATAATTTCTGGTGCTTTATCTAAAGCTGTGGCGACTGTTGTTAATGGACCTGTTACCATTAATGTAACTGGTTCAGAGGCATCACGCAAGATTTTTATCATGAAATCTTGACCAGTTTCTGCTAATAGAGGCGTGCGGATTGTTTCCCGTTCATTGAGAATTGGTAGATGATCCACAATATAAGAATCGCGACGGTAGAGACGCGGAAAAGGGTTAATCCCGCGCACTGTACTTTCTGCAACTGGAATATCAAACCGTCCCATTAAATCTAAAATCTTGCGCGTCGCACTAACAGCAGGTTCTACAAAACAATCAGCGGGTGTGACGATAATACCAAGGGGTTCAATATTCTCCATTGTCATCAGTAACGCCGTCGCTAGATAGTCATCAACGCCACCATCATGATCCATTAATACCAGTTCTTTTGTCATCACAGAAGGATTAATAACCTTAAGAGTAATTATCTCTAGAGCAGACAGAGATAAGATTGTTTCGCGCAAAGACGCTAAGACGCTAAGAAAAGAATAGACTGCTTGTAAAACTCAGATAATAGGGTGATTCTAAGTATAGATAAACACAGAGGAATTATTTGTGTTCATCTGTGTTTATCTGTGGTTTATTTTTCGCGCCATCGACTTTTGCCAGAGGTCTAATAATCTTAGCGCCTTTGCGACGCCAGTTGCTTCAACGGGGGAAACCCCCGCAACGCACTGGCTCGCCTTTGCGTGAGATTTTATTCCACACCTCTTTCCTTGAGAAACTTCTCCAATTCATCTCTATCACACAACGACGCTTGCGCTCCTGGTTTTGTCGCTGCTAAAGCACCCGCTGCTGCACCCCAAACCACCGCTTGGTGTAAAGTTAACCCTTCACACAAAGCCGCTGCTAAAGCACCATTAAAAGCATCACCTGCCGCTACTGTATCCACTGTATTAACCGCAAATGCTGGGACAAAAAAGCTTTCCTTTGCAGTGACGCAAATTACGCCTTTTTCACCTAATTTAACAATCGCATTCTTGACGCCGCGATAGCACAAATTTTTTCCAGCTAAAAATGCTGCTTCTTGACTATCTATAACAAACCCCACTAACTCCCCTGTTTCCACTTCATTGGGGGTAATTATATCAATTAAAGGATAAAGTTCCTCTGGTATATTTGCTTGAACAGGTGCAGGGTCTAGAATTACCATTACCCCCGCTGCTTTTGCCGCTTTCGCCGCAGCAATTACTGCCGACATCGGGATTTCCAATTGTAATAACAACGCTGTTTTATCTGTTAAAATTTGCGTCAATCTGTTGACATCCGTCTCATTAATTATTCCATTGGCTCCAGGAATGACAATAATTTCATTGTCACCCTGATTATCTACGCTAATGATAGCGATGCCGGAATTCGTAGATTTATCTATTAATAAATGATTGGTTATTACACTGTAATTTTGCAAGCTGGTAATTAATTCTTCCCCAAATTTATCACCTCCCACCCGTCCGACAAATTCGGTGGTGATACCTAATTTAGCTGCTGCTACTGCTTGATTTGCACCTTTTCCTCCGGGGGTAGTGAAGAAGTTTGTTCCTTGTAAAGTTTCACCTTTGTGGGGAAGGTGGGGGACTTGCGCTACTAAGTCCATGTTGATGCTACCGAAGATGATGAGGGACATAATTCTGGTTACAATGATGAGATAATTTGATGATACTTAAAAAATCTTATTGCCCAGGACTTACGCACCGATTATGATTTTACGTCAGTCATTACGAGCGAAGCGAAGTAATCGCCAAAAACTATGAGATTGCTTCCCTAAACTATGTTCCGGTCGCAATGAGACATAGCGCTTGTGTAAGTCCTATTGTCATAAGATACAGTTCAAAACAGGCTAAATAAGCATGACTCATGATGAATCAAGAAGTTTAGCATCTGATGATGAAAGTAGCAAAATTTCAGTACCCCCTCCTGAGCTTCCACAAGACTTACCGGAAGATGAACGGTATTTTCTGTTATTAATTGCTCCTTTACGTGCTTGTGCAGAATATAAACCAAAATTTGGTCAGGCTGGAAAAGCGGGAATGACACTTCAGCAGTTCCAGCATATGTACGGTTCCGATCCATTTTATAATTGGATTGGTCTAGATTCACCCTTGATGTATGCTGCTCATAAAGCAGCAGGTGGGATGACTTCCATATACCGACAATTAGGTATTGGTAGCCAGTGGCTTTTCAACCAAATTTTACAGGACTATCTTGGTTTATCAAAGGAAGAAGCTAATTGGAGTTATTTAGTACCTTCATCAAAAGCAAAACCGCGTCGTCTTTCCTTAGATGGACGTATCGAACTAGAGTATTTGAGGAACACAGAAACAAAAAGTCGTTTTCAACAATGGTTAAATGAAGCAGCAAATAAATTGCTGTTACCTCAAAGAACGAGTGAAAATATTAAGGGAATAGTCATTGAAGCTCGACAAGGTTACAAAAGTAAAGACTCAAAGCGGCAAAACGCAGATATTGCGAATGCTGCTAATGCCTATGCTAATCTTTATATTCCTGTTTTAATTTTATTTTCCCTGCAAATAGATGCAGATGTCGCACAACGTTATACTCAAGCGCAGTGGTTACTGTTACAAGGGACAGTTCATGGTTCGGCAACGAACAGCACGTATGTATTTTGTCGAGATGTTATTGGTTATGACCTCGCTGCTTTCTTGCACAGAAATTCTCCTCGGATAAAAACCGAAATAGAAGCTATTTTAACTGCTTTACTCACTGCATAAGTTTATGAAAAGTCAACAAAATCTTGGTCTTTTAAGCCACCTTACCCATCAAGGTAATCTCAAGCACACTCGCTATGGTTGGTTAAGACTTACCCCTGCTTATTCTGTTCATCTTGTTTCTGATTTATTAGATTCACATCCAGATAAAAATTCAATTGTATTAGACCCATTTTGTGGAACAGGAACTACAGCTTTGGTATGCGCTGAAAGAGGCATCGAAAGTTATACAACTGATATTAATCCATTTCTTATATGGCTGGCGGGTGCAAAAACGCGCTCTTATACAAGTGATGAAATAGGAACTTTTAAAGACTTATCTAATGTAGTTGTTGATAAAATGTTGACAGCCGAAAAATCAGTTGCATGGATACCACAATTACATCAAATTGAAAAGTGGTGGGATGAACAGACACTTTTGAGGCTAAGCCATGCAATGTTAGTAATTAAAAGTCGAGAAAATTCCCTGGCAGAAAATGTTCGTAACTTACTTAAAATTGCTTTTTGCCGGATGCTTATTGAAAGAGCAAGTGTCAGCTTTGGACATCAATCAATGTCGTTTAAAAAAAACTGTGAGCAACACCTACCACTCTTACAACTCCTAGAAGATGAAACCGTATTAAGCTGGAAACAAGCAGTTTCAACAATTAGCAAAGCGGCGCAATCAAATATAATTTATCATCCTCAAATTATGCTGTGCGATGCTCGTCAACTTAGTCAGAAATTAGAGCCTAATTCCTACACCTGTATCATTACCTCTCCTCCTTATCCTAATCGTATGAGCTACATTCGGGAACTACGTCCTTATATGTATTGGTTGGGATATTTGCAGACAGGACGTGATGCGGGAGAGCTTGATTGGCAGGCTATTGGTGGTACGTGGGGTTGTGCTACAAGTAACTTAAATAAGTGGAAACAACAGCCGGCAACAACAATTCCCTTTGATGGATTCTCCTCAATTCTTGACAATATATCCCATAAAAGTGAGCTACTTTCTCGCTACGTTCACAAGTATTTCTCTGATATGCTACAGCATTCTCAGGAAATTTTTAGTGTAGTTAAACCAGGAGGAGTGATTCATTATGTTGTAGGCAATTCTAAGTTTTATGATGTTTTGCTACCAGTAGAGTCTATCTTTGCAAGTCTTTTTGAGTCTGTGGGGTTTGTGAATGTTAGTGTTCGCACAATTCGCAAACGTACATCTAAAAAGGAGCTTTTTGAGTTTGTTGTTTCTGGACAAAAACAGTAGCGAAGTGATTGGCTTTGCCAATCACCTCTGGTGTATCGCACCCTCCCCAACCTCTCAAAAATCACCCCAAAAAAATCTGGCGCCGCAAAATACTCATCATCTCACCAGCATCACCATAAGGTATTAGCGGACTCCATTCCCCCACCTCTGCAAAACCGAGACTATGGAGTGTGTGAATCACTCTCATAACCCCACGACGGGAACCAATAACCAAAATCCTGATAAATTCTCTTCCGGAAACCTCATCCGGGGAAACTCTCAGGGAAACAGCGGCTGAGGATGATTCACTCGCGTCGGTGAGAAAGCTTGTTAGCATTGGCGTTTACCTGCTTGCTACTATGTAGTCTTTATCGACAACAAAACTATTCTTTCATACATAGTCGTTTAAGACAACATTTACTAGCTCTCCCTGCTCTGACACGATTAGAGACATGGGAAAAGCAGGAAAAGCACTCAGACAAGCATTGGAAACTTACGGTATCAGTCAGAACAAATTAGCTGTAACTTTAGGAGTTGACCGTTCAGCTATTTTTAAATGGTTTCATGAACAAAGAGATCCTACAGCCGAAAATGTTGTCCAAATTGCCGAAGCACTGAAAAGCATTAACGCTGATGCTGCAGCAGAATTTATCAAGCTGTATGTGGGTGATTTTCTTCACCCGGAAGAACAACCACCGCAGAGTGAGCAATAAACCGCCAAGAACGCCAAGAAAACCTTTGTGTCTTGGCGCCTTTGCGCGAAATATAACCTATCAACTAGGCCACACACTGCTTATCCTTAACTTGTCTCATACCAAATCACTCTTCTAATGATACAAACACCTAGCTAGGGGCAAGACAATACCATGCCCCTACGTAGATTTTGATGTATCACGAATTCAGTGAAATCGTATCAACACTCACCCATGTCGCACAGTACCCCGCGTCACCCCCAGTTGATTTTGCAACTTCAAATCACGCCACAGTTGGGAACCCGTAATTTTTCCTTGCAATAGCAGTTGGTAGCGCTGGATGGTTTGCTTCACTTGTGCGGGTGTTTCATTAACAAACTCAATCCGGAAGTTTCGTAACCCTAGTTCCAGCAACCGCTGTACGTACTCTGCCCCCGTTTGGGCTGTACCGTTAAATACCGTATTCCGACAACCAGCATCAGCCTGAAGTACGTGTTCTGTCACCACCCTATCGCGCAATTGAACCTCGTGTTTCTCACAAGGTCGTCCGCAGTTGGTGTAGTCTGTCCCCTCGGAGAGAAAAGCACAAAATACACAATGCTCCATGTGGAACATTGGCATATGCTGGTGAATAGTCACCTCGTACCAGTCAGGGGGAGAACTCCTGAGTAAGTCCTGTAGTTGGTTAACATTCAAATCGTAGGATGCAGTTACCCTTGCTAAACCAAACTGATTTTTAAAGTAATCTGCCGTTAACGGGTTAGCAACATTCAGCGAAAAATCTCCCACACACCGCTCATTAGCGAAGAATTGCAAATGGTCGTAATTCCTCACCAGATAACCATCCGCACCACAGGAAAGCACTTGCTGCAAAATCCAATTCTCCCCAGGTTTGGTAATGCGCGGTGGCGCCACCCAGATGGTGGGGATTGGGGATTGGGGAGCAGTTTTCCCCGCGTCTGGCTTCCCTTGTCCCCGCTGTCGTACCATCCCCACCGCTTCCCGATACTTCCGAGGGTCTTCAAATTCACAGTAAATTGTCTCTATACCCGCTTCTAGTGCTGCTTCTAGCTGTTTGATGTTTCGCACCAACACAATCAGAGATGGTACTTGTAGGGGTGGGGTATCCCCACCCTGGCTATCCCCATGCAAATGGACAGAAGGTAACAAATCTTCCAGGGATGCATCAGCACGTAATTTCCAGCGTTTGGGTTTCCCTCGTAACTCTTCCAACTGCGCTACCATATCCCGTCGCATCCGGTTTAACTCGCTCACGGGCAGCATTAGTGCATCTTTGAGGTTATTTGTCAAGTTACCCAAACAGAAAGGAGTATTCCCCAAACGTCCGAATTGTTCTTGCAAGCGATCGCTTGTCAGGGGTTTGTTGTGCGCTTCCACTAGCGCTATAGTAGATTCTACTTGCACGACGTGACTGAGTTCGTCGCGAGCTATCGCAACCAAATTTTGCCCGACTTCCCCATGCACCTCTATATCTATCGGACGCTGAAATTGCGGTGTATCCCCAGCAAAGCTTTGCCGTAATTGCTTATCTAATTCTGGGTCGCTCGTCTTCCACACCCTATCCCCCACATGTACCCGTTGCAAATTAACATCACGGCGTCCAAAGGTTAATACTACATCCTTACCGTGATGTTCCACCCCATAGATACGTCCGCCTTCTTCCTTCGCTTCCGGGTGTCCGCAGTCAAATACCACCCCATCCCCTGGTTTAACATGTGCCTCTAGTCTCACCGTTATCTTTTCATTGCAGATGCGCTTAACTTCCCCTAGATAAACCCCCCGCTTCTTCCCAAACCGAGCGTGAACCAATTCCTGATTATTAATCCCCTCAAACCAGCCAGTATACAGTCCCCGCGAAAATGCCATCTCCAAGTTGTAGCGTTCCTTAACAACGGATGCTTCGCTAACGGATGAAACGGATAAGTTCTCTGTAGGACTCACAGATAAATTATCCGTTACATCCGCTACATCATCCGCTGCCACATCCGTTGCCACTTCCATCACCCGATCCAAGGCTTGACGATAAACGCGGGTGACGTTTGCAACATACTCTGGGGCTTTCAATCTTCCTTCAATTTTCAGAGAACTCACCCCAGACTTGACTAACTGGGGGAGAACTTCCAACCCCGCCAAGTCTTGGGGACTGAGGAGGTATTTTCTATCCCCCAAGTTCACCATTTCCCCATCGGAAATTAACTCATAAGGCATTCGACAAGCTTGAGCGCATTCTCCCCGATTTGCAGAACGTCCCCCCAGAGCTTCACTTGTCAAACACTGTCCGGAATAGGCTACACACAGGGCACCGTGAACAAAGACTTCTAGGGGTAGGGAAATATCCCGTCGTGCTAGCTGGTTTTGAATTTTATCAATTTCTTGCAGGGAACATTCCCGCGCTAACACAACTAAATTACACCCTAAGTCTTCCGCAAATTCCACAGCAGCAGCACTAGTAATGGTCATCTGGGTTGAGGCGTGAATAGGAAAGTCGGGAGATAGGTGACGAATAAGACGACAAATACCGACATCTTGCACAATTACCGCATCTACCCCAGCGCTAATAATTGAACGCAGATACTGCTGTGCTTCTCGCAATTCTTGGGGAAATACTAATGTGTTGAGGGTGACATAGCCTTTGACACCCCGACGGTGGAGAAACTCCATTAATTCTGGTAAATCTGCTTCGGTGAAGTTTTCCGCACGCATCCTTGCGTTGAACCGCTCCAAACCAAAATATATCGCATCTGCACCATTTTCCACTGCAGCTTTAGCGCATTCCCAGTTACCAGCGGGAGCGAGAAGTTCGGGACGTTGGAGGTTGGTTTGGGAGAGTTGTGAAGCAGTAATCATGGGAAGAAATGGGCTAGGAAACTATTTAGTCATGATATCGTTATATCGTTTTGAGTATTTGATGGTAGACAATGTTCATGTACCATTGAATGTGATTGACTCTGTGTTATTTGTGTTAATATGTCAACGCTAAACTAAAAAAATTATTGGTCAAGAATTTTCTCCAGCATCTTTTTAGGTTTTTCCAAATTAAAGAAAGCTGGATAGGAAAAATTTTCTTTTTGATTACCTTTTGATTTTTGTTCTGTTTCTATAACTTTTCTTATTATTTCTATAGATTGTTGATATAACTCCCAAATCTTATCCAAGTTATTTATTTCCAGACTGATAGAATCTTTTTTTGCTAACTTCGACATCACATACAAAATGTAGTATGACACATATAAAATAAATCCGTCTTGTTGTTCTTCTAGTGATATACTATTTTTGAACTTAAGTTTTTCTTCTTCAATTTTTTCAAATAATCTAAATGGCAGTAGTACATTATCTGCAGTTATATCTTCACCAAAAATGTCATCATATTTATCACCAAAAATAAGCTTCTTATTGTTTTTAGCTTCTTTTGGCATTTCATTATAAAATGCCATTAAAACCTGACCTACTTTTTCTGCATCTAGTCGCTGATTCTTAGGTTTATCAGAATGCTGGCTTTTCTTTCTTTCATAATATAATCCTTTAACTAGAAACTCTTGTTCTAGCTTTTGCTGAATGAAATCTATGGAACGAACATCTCTACTTTTTACGGGATTCTGACTATTTGTATATTCAGCAATACTTGTACTTAAAACTGTATTTTTTGTTTCATAAATCCGACAAAGAATTTCAATATCTTCAAACTTACTTGAATCCTCTATAAATGCTTCATATAGAGCATGAATAGTTTGACTACCATTAACAACTTGAATATTTTTTAATTCAATTATGGGTGAACGAATAGTTTTAGGGTATTCAAACTGTTCACAAGTAATAGTAATACCATTATTAAAATAAAAGAATCTATGATTTTCTTCCGATAACGCGGTTTTCTTGATATTTCTATTTATTTTGGATCTTTGTTTTAAGTAAACTCTTACATTATCTTCAAAAGCATCTTCTAAAATATCATATTTTTTTAATTCCTCATAATTTGTGATACTGGAATTATTTCTAATATTTTCATCTGAAAGTACTACTCGTATTAGTTCTCGTGCATCTACATTAACTATTAAAGCTCTGACATCACCATCAGATTTTTCAAATAAATGTTTGTCAATTGCTTTTAATTTGGCATTAACATTTCGCTTACCTTTTTTTTGGATGAGATTTACTAAATCTTCTAGCAGATGATATTTAATAACAAAATTTGAATGTCTATTGATTGCTCTTTCAAATCTTTCTTTTTCCAAGCTTTCAATTCCTAAGTAATGGTTAGCACATAAATGGATCTCAAAATTAGGATTATAATTGTCAAATTGGTTCCATATTTCTTTAACTTTGTTATAAAGTAGAATATTTACTGTATCTTTCATATTGTCATCTTGGGACATTAAATCATTTATAAAATTTACTATTTTATCTATTTCACCAGAAGGAAAATTATTTTTTGTTTTGGCAAATGTATTTACATACTTAAAGTTAAAAAAGTGGATTTTGGGTTTTCCATCAACATCTTCATAATCAATATAAAGTGCATCAATTCCTCTATCATGACCACTACTTTTGCCCATTTCTCTTAAAAGATTATTATCTGTTATTGCATCTTGTATCTCATCATCCTGTATTCCTAGTATCAGCTTTAAAACAAAGTACGAAAATGCAGATGAAGTTGTCTGCAAATCAAAATCACTCTTGTACTTGTTTACAGTTGTATGTATCAATGAAAAATCTTGTAACGAAGGCATATATAATCTCCTAATAAAAGCTGATACCATACTTGCCTGGGACTTACAGTCCCAGTCTAACAGCACAAGTCCATTAAAATAGACTGAAAAGTCCAAGTTTTTTGTAGTAATATTTATAACCTAAATTACGAATATTAGTGATTTACCCGGTTAGATGCAGGATAGGAGTAGAGACACGACTATCCTGTCTGGAGTAAAACCCAAAGCACTCAAAATGGCTAGGAAAACCCCACCCCTACGACTTACGACTTCTCAATTGTCCACAAGCAGCATCTGCATCTAAACCACGGGAATAACGCACACTCACGGCAATATTATGTCGCTTCAGGACATTCACAAAGTTTTGAATGCGATCGCGGCTAGGACGTTTATAATCTACTTCTTGGATGGGATTGTAGGGTATTAAATTTACATGGCTTTGAAATCCCCGCAGGTGTTGCACTAGTTCCAATGCATGTTCTGGTAAGTCGTTGACTCCCGAAAGCAGAATATACTCAAAAGTTACCCTGCGTCTCGTTATTTCCACATATTCCCGACATTCCTCTAGCAAGTCTTCCAGGGTATAGTTGTGAGCGCTGGGTATCAATTTTTCCCGGAGTTTTTGGTTAGGAGCATGGAGACTAACAGCGAGGGTAACTTGTAGGTGGTGTTGCGCCATTTGGTGGATGCGATCGCGTATCCCGACGGTGGAAACAGTGATATTTCGTTGCCCGATACCCACGTCTTGATTTAGGGATTTAATCGCTCCTAGGACATTTTCCAGGTTGAGCAGCGGTTCCCCCATACCCATAAACACAATATTGCTCACCCGTTGCTGGAAGTCTTCCTGAACCGTCAGTACCTGATCGACAATTTCATGGCGTCCCAGGTTGCGCTTGTATCCACCTTTACCCGTGGCACAGAAATCACACGCCATTGGACAACCTACCTGTGTGGAGACACACACCGTCAGACGCTTCTGGGTGGGGATACCCACCGTTTCCACAATCTGTCCATCGGCTAGTTTTAAAAGGTACTTAACAGTGTCATCGGCAGCGACAGAGCGATAATGAATAGTAGAGCGTCCGATATTCACATCAGCAATATTTTCTCGCCATTGCTTAGGGAAGACAGAAATATCAGCGAGCGATCGCGCTCCTTTGTGATATATCCAGTCATGCAATTGCTTACCTCTATATGCAGGTTGTCCTTGTTGTTGTACCCAAGCAGTTAACTCAGCAGCATCAGCACCAAGTAGGGGAGGAATTGCTAGTTTTGGCTGGGTAGGGAAATCAACCTGATGAGTAAGCGGCGTTGCAGACATAGGGAAAGATGAACTATTTGGATCTCTATCCTATAACTTTCTTCTGCTCAACAGAGCGGGGAAATCCTTTGCGGAGTTCAGTAAATTGCCATACAAGCTGTTTCTCCGTCCTTGGGTGGTAAATGTAGCAAAATGACTTGTGCAGAATTTAGGCGATCGCTACTCAAAAGTTTGAAATTCCTTTCTTACATAGCAATAACAAAAATTGGTACTTTGTGCATAACTGTGGATATGTAAACTTTGATATCATTTTTTTTAAGAAATATTCCTCACATCCATACTTATGAAAGCGCCCCTGGCTCTTCGACTTCCCTATAGTCCCGATTATTTCGATTGGTTTGCTTCCAAAAGCTTTCGAGCATTTATGGCTCTAGGTTTGGGGCTAATAGCAATCTCTTTTGCACCGATTTTTATTCGTCTTTGTGAAACTGAAATTACTCCCTATGCGACAATCTTTCATCGTTCCTGGATGGCGATGCTGATGTTTGCTGGGTTGGAAATCATCTCCCGGAATACATCTAACCAGAACCTACCAGACCAAAAGGATGAAGCTGCCAATGTTGATGGGAAGACAAACTGGAAATTGAGCGGAATTTTACTGTTGCTACTGGGAGTAACCTTTACTGTAGCAGTTGTTTCTTGGGCTTGGGCTTTGACTCAAACTACTGTTGCTAATTCTAGCCTGCTTCATAGTTTAACACCACTATTTACAGGGTTGTTTGCTTGGATGTTTTGGGGTCAAAAGTTTAGTCGAGCTTTCTTGTTGGGAGTGGCGATCGCTACTGGGGGAGCTATTCTGCTCGGTGTTCAGGAATTTAGCTTTAACCCAGAGCATTTATGGGGTGATGCAGTCTCGCTGTTCTCAGCCGTCTTCTTTAGTGTTGAACCTCTGTTAGCGGAACGGTTGCGGGAGCGATTCGGATCTAGCACAATCATGTTCTGGTGCTTTGCAGTGGTGACAGTCTTGACTCTTCCCTTGGTCTTGCTGTTTCCAGATGGTTCTGTACCTGTTTCTCTCAAGGGATGGCTAACCATCCTCGCAATGGCAGTTGTTTGTCAAGTCATAGGACATGGATTGTTAACCTACTGTCTAAAATACATTGCTGCTGAAATTGTTTCCCTTTCCTATCTATTAGTTCCGGTGATGAGTTCTGTGGAAGCATGGCTATTCTTCAATGAATCATTGACTTGGTTGAGCGCGATTATTTTTACCGTGGTGCTTGGGGGAATTGTCATCAGCGTTTCTGGTTTAACTCCTCGCGTTACTGCTGATTCCGTCGCTACTCCCACCAGTTAAGCCAGTGGTGATTGAGGGGGAAAGCCATTTAAAAGCATAGGGATTTGACCTCTTGTGAAAAATTAGATTCCCGACTTCGCGAAAGTTGTCGGGAATCTGAGAATTTCAATTTTTGTCAGCGCTATTATCTATATTTTATACAAATTAATTCAGAGTTTTTGCTGATAAAAATCTCCTAGCGGCGCCGGATTGGGATGGGAGGGAGTGACTGGGAGATCGACTTTAGCAATGACATTAGCTCGTTCCTCCTGCAAGCAACGGACTTTAGTTGTAGCATAGTCAGACCAGCCGCGTTGCTGTGCCTGTTCATAGTCTTTGACTGTCAGGCTGATGTGGGGAACAGGCACATTATACTGGCTAGCCATGTCAACAGCGAGCTGCAAGTCTTTGTGCAGCAATTTGACAGTAAACGCCGGATGTTGGGAAGGATCGTCACAGCGCCGTGAGAACCAGTAGTAGGGTAATCCGTGAATATCTCCAGCACTCTGACCAAAAGAACCGAAGCGCAACGCATCCCAGATTGTCGATAGAGCAATTCCCTGAGCTAAACCTAGGGTAATCCCTTCGCTGACTGCCTGAACTGCCACAGCATTCACCGCGTTATGGATCAGCTTACATCGAGTTCCACAACCGATTTCTCCACAGTAGAGTACCTGATCAGCCATCAGTTGCAGTATAGGTTTAACCCGCTCAAAGGTTGATATCGGACCACTGGCTAGAACAGCCAGAGCCATCCCTTTCTGAGAGTTAGTACCCACTGGACAATCGTTTATCGGAGCATCCAGCATTTCCACCCCCAGTTGCTCCATCGCTTCATAGAGTCGCAGAACAGTTTCCGGGGAATTGGTTGTCATGTCAACATAAATACTGCCCGGTCGTAATCCTTGGCAGAGGTTCTGTGTGCCCTCTAATACTGCTGTGATGACATCAGCCGGGGTAGGTAGGGCGGTAAAAATTATCTCACAACAGGCAGCTAGTTCGGCGCAACTGTTGGTAATCTGGACACCTAGATGCTGAGCTTCTGCCATCCGCTCTGGGTTTATGTCATAGACATAGACTTGGTAGCCGTGGGCGAGAAAGTTGGCAGCTTGTCGCCCTCCAATGTTGCCGCAACCGATTATACCAAGGATGGGATGACTGCTGAGGGTGCGATCGCCGGGTGTTTCAGTTTCTAAGCTGTTGATATTTGGTGACATTGATTGCTCTAATCTTTCCAATCATTACGAGTATCTATTTACGTATTTTTAAGTAAATTTCATACCTGATGAATCTGCTTGAGCATCATCATCAACAACTCATCTAAAGAGATTCCTGCAGATCGTGCCATCGTAGCAACCACACTTTTGGGTGAAAATGAACAATACAGTCCTGCTTCTAGAAACCAGGGTTGTCCTTGGGGGTCGATACGAAAGTCAAATAG
This sequence comes from Nostocaceae cyanobacterium, assembly GCA_035285345.1. Lineage (GTDB taxonomy): Bacteria > Cyanobacteriota > Cyanobacteriia > Cyanobacteriales > Nostocaceae > JAYKJH01. Next base: position 53,020 of record JAYKJH010000105.1, read on the forward strand.
ACTATAGTGACGACAACCTAAAGCTTGATGACATTGTTTTGCTACTTCCTGAACCGACTCTGTAATCGCGTCGCTAGGGTCTACAATCCAAGCCTTGGTCTGGTCTTTAGCAACCAAACTTAACCCACCATCGTCTGCTGGTTTCAATTTGTCAGCGTAGCCGCGAATCGGATGGGTGTCTTTGTCTACAGCATACTCTTCTAGAGGTAATCCCACTAGCTGACCATCTCTGACAATTATCCCACACCGAACCTCTCGACCGAGTTCGATAAACTCCTCAACAATGACCTCATCTGCACATTCAAAGGCTGCTTTCAAAGCAGCATCATAGCTTTCCATATCTTTAACTAAAGTCACTCCCATAGAGTTATCTGAACTCGCTGGTTTGACAAC
>JAYKJH010000106.1:0-10516 GCA_035285345.1 Nostocaceae cyanobacterium
AACCGCGAGGAAGCAACGGCTGCTAAAGACTTTTTAAGTAAGCAATTACCCCAAATTGAACAGCGCGTAGTCCAAGCGGAAGCGGAACTGCGACAATTCAAAGATAAAAATCGTGTGGTTTCCTTGGCGGAGGAAGCGAGAGTTGGTGTCGAAGGAGTCAAAAATTTACAAGCTGAATTAACCAGAGCCGAAGCAGCGCTAGCAGATAAAAACACGCGGACGCAGGTATTGCAAAATGAGTTGGAAATGACTCGCAAAGAAGCGGTGGAGTTTTCGACTTTGAGTCAATCCCAGGGGGTACAACAAGTCCTAGCTGAATACCAAAAGACGCAAGATGAACTCACAGTTGCTCGGACGAAGTTAACAGAAGAACACCCGACAGTACGTAATCTCAGGGAGAAGGAAAGCGCTCTGCGAACTCACTTAGAACAGCGGATTGGGAAGGTGGTCGGACAAGGTGTAGCGGTTCGAGAACGGGATTTGCAACTGGGGAACTTGAAACAAACCTTGACTGGGGAACTGGTGAAAGCCGAGGCTGACAGATTGGCTTCTGCTCAACAATTGGCTGTGCTGCGGGATGCATATATCAACTACCAGCGACGGTTAGCTGATATACCAAAACTGGAACAACGTCAGCGAGCTTTGGAAAGAAAATTGCAGGTAGCTCGGTCTACCTATGAGCAAGTGCTGAAGCAACTACAGGAAGTTGAGGTAGCGGAACAGCAAAAGGTGGGGAATGCGCGGATTGTTTCCCAAGCACTCACTCCTGATAAACCTATTTCCCCCAAGATTCCGCTCAACTTGGCTTTGGGAGGATTTCTCGGCTTGCTTTTGGGTGCGGGAACTGCTCTGTTGCTGGAAGCTATGGACAAGACTCTCCGGGATATCGACGAAGCCAAACGGCTGCTGGGATTACCTTTGTTGGGTTCGATTCCCCAGTGGGGTGAGAAGAAGGGTAAAAAGGACAAATTGGCAACCGAGGGTCGGGAAGAATTACCTGTACTCAATAGTCCCTACTCTCCCGTAAGTACTGCCTTTGAAATGTTGCAAACCAATTTGAGCTTTGCGGTTTCCGATAAGCAATTGCAGGTGATTTTGGTGACTAGTTCCTGTCCTGGGGAGGGTAAGTCGTATGTCTGTGCGAACTTGGCTGTGTCTATGTCGATGCTGGGTAAGCGAGTGCTGTTGATTGACACCGATATGCGTCGTCCTCGTCAGCATAAGGTGTGGGAGTTACCTAATTTCATGGGACTGAGCAGCGTTCTCACGGGACAAGCCGAGTTGAAAAGTGTAGCTCAGGAAGCGTTGGTTTCTCTGGATGTCCTACCTGTGGGGACTATTCCCCCCAATCCGGTGACATTGCTGGAATCGCAGCGGATGGCGAATTTAGTTAAGGAAGCGACTGATAATTATGATTGCGTAATTATTGATACGCCTCCCCTCACGGCTGTAGCGGATGCTCTGGTGGTGGGTAAGTTGGTGGATGGAATGCTGTTGGTAGTCCGTCCGGGTGAGGTGGAGTCGGGTGCTGTGCAGGCTTCTAAGTCAATGTTAGAGCAGGCGAAGGTGCCGGTTTTGGGGATGATTGTTAATGGTGTGGATAGTGGTAATAGTTATGGTGGTTACTACTATACTAAGGGTTATTACGGTAGGGAGAATTTGGATAAGAATTGGGTGGTGCCTCCGATTCGGGTGGGGTGAGAGGAAACCCACTTCGCTTAGTAATTTGTCATTGCGAAGAGGAACGACGAAGCAATCCTCACCAATATCAAGAAATGTGATGGGGAAGAGGTAATTACAGGATGAGTGATCGCTTCGTTCTTCGGTGAGGACATTGGCTGCTTTCTAACCACAAATATTTTTGATAATTCATAAGCAAATGGGGTCTAAATGATGAATTTATTAGCCAGCATCATTATCAGGACATATAATGAGCAACGATATCTGGAAGAATTGTTGCAAGCAATTCATTCTCAGACTGTAGATGATTTGCACTATGAAGTTATCATTGTTGATTCAGGTTCAACGGATAGAACTATAGAAATAGCTAAGAGTTTTGGTTGTAGAATTGTACATATCAAAAAATCTGAATTCTCCTTTGGACGTTCTTTGAATATAGGTTGTGCAGCATCTGAAGGAGATTATCTGGTATTTATTAGTGGTCATTGTATTCCTACTGATATATTTTGGCTAAAAAATCTAGTTGAACCTTTAATTTCTGGCGATGTTGTTCTTACCTATGGACGGCAAATTGGTGGGGAAACAACTAAATTTAGTGAACATCTATTATTTGATAAATTTTATCCAAGCACTAACCAGATTCCCCAAACAGGATATTTTTGTAATAATGCTAATTCAGCATTGTTGAAAAATATTTGGAAATTATATCCTTTCAATGAGTCATTAACTGGCTTAGAGGATATGTATTTAGGCAAGCAGTTGGTAACAGACGGGATGTCAATTGGTTATGTTGCGTCAGCTGCTGTTTATCATCATCATGACGAGGCTTGGAATATTGTGAGAAGGCGTTATGAAAGAGAAGCCATTGCTTTGCAAAAGATTATGCCAGAAGTACATATTTCGTTCATAGACTTTTTAAAATATTTTTTCAGTGGCGTTTTATTAGATAGTGTAAATGCCTTTCAAAATAGACAATTTTATAGTAAAATAAGCGAAATTATTATGTTTCGCCTAATGCAGTTTTGGGGTTCCTATCGTGGTAATCACGAACATAGGCAATTATCCAATCGAATGAAAGAAGTGTATTTTTATCCTAAAAAAATTGATTTAGCTAGTGCTATTGGACAAATAAAACCAGATGGAACCACTGTTATGAATTCCTGATTTTTATACACCAAAATAGACTAACTAAAGTTTAGTTAAAAATAGCTTATTTGCTGTATTCGTGGATAATTTTGGAGAACAGTTGATGTCAGATTCGCTTAAAGTTGTCGCCTTATTGCCAATGAAGGCGAATAGTGAAAGAGTTAGAGGTAAAAACTTCAAAAAGCTTCATGGCAAACCACTATTTCAGTGGATTTTAGATTCTTTGCTTTCTATATCAGAAATATCACAGGTTGTAATTAATACAGACGCCCGGACAATTTTAGCGGAGAATAATCTTGTTGATTCTGAAAGAGTCTTAATCAGAGATAGAAACCCGGAAATATGCGGTGATTTTGTCAGTATGAATTTGATTTTAGCTGATGACATTGCCAATATTCCTGCGGATGTTTATTTAATGACCCATACTACTAACCCTTTGTTAGGTGCTGGTACTATTCAAAAAGCTTTACAGCTATTTCTCGAAGCTAAAGCGAAAGGAACTGCTGATTCTTTATTTACAGTCAATAAATTTCAAACTCGATTTTATCGTCAGGATGGAACGGCTGTAAACCATGACCCTAATAATTTAATCAGAACTCAAGATTTGGAAGCTTGGTATGAGGAAAATTCTAATCTTTATATTTTTACAGCCGAAAGTTTTGCGGCGACAAATGCTAGAATTGGGAATCAACCAATCATGTTTGAAACACCTCGTTTAGAGTCGATTGATATTGATGACCAAACAGATTGGCAATTAGCAGAAGCTGTCGCTCAATATTTTTATCCATCTACAATAGCAAAGGTGGCTTGAAATATGAAAGTTCTGGTTACTTGTCCACCGATGTTACGTTTAATCGATGAATTTAAGCCGATTTTTAGCGCCAAGGGAATTGAAATATTTTGTCCTGATGTAGTGCAAACTCTTTCGGTAGAAGAGTTAAAGTCTTTAGTTCCTCAGTACGATGGTTGGATTATTGGGGATGACCCTGCAAATAAAGAAGTGTTTGCAGCAGGTAAAGCAGGAAAGTTAAAAGCGGCTGTTAAATGGGGTGTGGGTGTCGATAATGTAGACTTTATTGCAGCAAAAAATTTAGATATTCCCGTCACTAATACTCCCCGGATGTTTGGTGCTGAGGTTGCTGATATTGCAATGGGTTATGTGATTGCTTTAGCAAGACAGACATTCTTGATTGACAGGGGTGTGAGGGATGGAAAATGGCTAAAACCTTCTGGGATTTCTTTAGCTGATAAAACTGTTGCGCTGGTAGGTTTTGGGGATATAGGTAGAAATACTGCAAAGCGCTTGTTAGCTGCTGATATGCACGTAATTGCCTATGACCCTTATTTTCAGCCAGCACAAGGATTAGAAGTGGTACAATCTGCGAAATGGCCTGACCGACTAGAAGAAGCTGATTTTATTGTCTTGACTTGTGCCCTGACTCCAGAAAATAAGCACATGTTGAATGCAGAGACATTAGCTAAGGCAAAACCAGGGGTCAGAATAGTTAATGTAGCAAGAGGTCCGTTGATAGATGAAACTGCTTTAATTGCAGCTTTAGCTTCTGGACAGGTACATTCAGCTGCACTTGATGTATTTGAAGTCGAACCTTTACCAATGGATTCTCCTTTGAGACAGTTTGAGCAGTGTATTTTTGGTTCTCACAACGGTTCTAATACAGTTGATGCTGTGCGTCGTGCTAGTGAGAAAGCTATCGCGCTCCTATTTGATTTTCTGGGGGTGGAGTAGTAGCTATGTCTAAAGCAGTCTTGATAACGGGAGCAAATGGTGGGATTGGTCAAGCACTCTGCCAAACTTTTCAGGAAGCGGGTTATTTTGTAATTGCTTCTGATAGAGTTTCTGGTAGTTGTGTATGCGATGCTTTTATTCAGGCAGATGTGGAAGCTCTCTGTACTGATGCTCAATATCGTGCAGATATTTTGAGTAAAGTACGCCATTATTTGCCAGATTCAGGACTGTTTGGACTGATAAATAATGCAGCAATTCAAATTCTGGGTAAGACTGAAGAAATTCAGATTGACCAATGGCATAAAACGCTGGATACTAATTTAGTTGCCCCTTTTCTCCTGATTCAAGGTTTATTACCGGAACTTAAGAAAGCTGGGGGGTCAGTTGTTAATATTGCCAGCGTTCATGCGACAAATACTAAGCCTGGATTTGTATGTTATGCCACTAGTAAAACTGCTTTGGTGGGATTGACAAATGCTATGGCCGTAGATTTGGGTGCTGCGGTGCGAATCAATGCTATTTGTCCGGCTGCAACTGCTACACCGATGCTTTTGGCTGGGTTTGAAGGAAAGGAGGAGGAGTTTCGGGAATTGTCGAGGATGCATCCTTTGGGTAGGATTGCAGAACCAGAGGAAGTTGCACAGGTAGCACTGTTTTTGGTGTCACCGCAGGCGAGTTTTATTACTGGTGCGACTTTGAGTGTGGATGGGGGAATTGGGGTTAGGTTACATGATCCTGTTTAATTCTGATAAGGAGAGTTTAATGTCAAAAATAAATTTGATAGATATTGGAGCAGTTGGTGGTCTTGATGTACCTTGGAAATTTCATCAGGACAAGATAGGACGAAGCTTGAGCTTTGAACCGAATGAACCACCTATCTTAACAGGTGAACATTTGAGATATGACTGTGCAGTCTGGAACTTTGATGGAGAAGCAAAGTTTTATGTATCTGGACCAAATGGTACTGGTTCTTCCCTCTTAAAGCAAAATTTTGATTGGGTACGGGAAAATTTTGAAAAAATTAAAAACAACGGAAATCAAAAATTAAATGATTCTTGGTTTGAAAGGTCAAAAATCACTAAAGAATTTCCCTGCAAAGTAAAAAAACTAGATACTATTCTGGAGGAATTAAAAAAATCTACAGGTGAATATATTCCTTTTCATTTCTTGAAAAGCGATACACAAAGTGGAGAGTTTTTTGTGCTGGAAGGGGCAGAAAAGTATTTATTAGAGGATTGTTTAGGATTAGAATTAGAACTATTCCGTTATCCTTTATATGAACATTTAGTTACAGAAGATAGTGTAAAATCTCATCTAAATGATTTAGGATTTTATGTAGCAGGATGGACGGGATATCAGAATTCATTTAATTCTCAATCCGATTATTTGTTTTTGAGAAAAAATCCTCGAAACAAAGATGAAGAAAATATTCTCAATTTAATCTTGAGAGTTTATAATCCTCAAGGTAAAAACAAAATTATCAAAAGTAAATTAAGTCGTTTGATTGGCAAAATAAAATCTTTTTATTAAAAATTTTCTAATTTTAAGTAATATGTTAGAGTACGTTTTTATTGATCCAGAACAGCAGATAAGCTCTTCTGACTTTCAATTTATTGAATCATTCTTAAAAACCACAGGCCGTACCCAACTAGGATGGCATTACATTACTGATATAACTTGGATTTATTCTCATGTAAAAAAATGGCCTCGTAATCTGAAAATCTTAGATGCTGGTGGTGGTCATGGCCCAGTACAGTTCTTACTTGCAGAAATGGGCTTTCATGTCACTAATATCGACATGGCTCTTTTTAGACCTCCAATTGCTTATTGTCGTCGTTATCAAACAACCCTTGAAACTTTATCAAGTTTCGAGGCAACTAGTTACAAGGAATTTTTGTCTTCTGGAAGAAATGAGGCTAATACTTTTACCAGCAGCCTGAAAAGATTTGTTAAGGAGACACCAATTTACAAATTATTGAGTACTCGGAAGTATGCTGCATCGCACGAGAAGTGGCGTTCATCAGTGAATTTATCTGATACTCCTTTAGGTTCTATTCAATGGCGTATAGGCAATCTGTGTAAAATGCCTGAAATACCATCGGGTCATTTTGATGCTGTTGTGTCATTATCAGCATGGGAACACATTCCCTATGACACTTTAGATGCTGCTTTGACTGAAATCCGTAGAGTTTTGAAACCAGATGCTCGATGGGCAGTAACTACTTCTGGTACAGAACAAAGTTCAACTTGGTGGCACGAACCATCTCAGAGTAACTGTTTTGCCATTACAGATTTAGAAAAGCGCTTTGGAGCTAAATGTATAAATAGCCATAATCCAGAAGAAATTTTAGACAAATATCGTCAATGCACTTACTTGAAAGATAACCTTGCTAAATTTTACAAAAAGTCGGGTAAATATGGAATGCCTTGGGGTGTATGGGAACCCAAATATATTCCTGTGGGTTTAAGTCTATGAAAACGGGAAAAACATTTTTAATGTTTTTAAATCGTTTTTGGAACTCCCCAACTTTTATGACGTGGGGAAGTTTTTTAACACGCTCCCTTAGTCTAGTTATAGTTTTACCTCTAATTCTTACCCGTCTAAGTACAGAAGAAATTGCTCTCTGGTATCTTTTTAGCACAGTCATTGGTTTGCAACTTTTAGCTGATGTTGGGTTTAGTCCGACTTTTTCCAGAGTGATCGCTTTTGGGATGGGAGGATTAAATACATCTGAACTCAAAGACCTTCGTAGTGTTAAACAGTCAGCGAGTCCAAGAGAACCTAATTGGGAGACAATAGAGAAAATTTGCTCTACCATGCAAGGAATTTACTTGCGTTTGACTGTCATCTCAATTATTCTACTGGCGACACTGGGAACTTGGGCACTAGTTAAACCAATTTCCACAATAGCTGATGTTACTTCTGGCTGGATAGCTTGGGGTGTGATTCTGCTAGCTTCAACTGCTACGCTTTTAGGCAACACTTATAATTCTTATCTTCAAGGAGTCAATCAAATTGCGCTGCTTCGTCGTTGGGAAACATTGACCTCCTTGTGTGCAATAGGAACGAGTTTTCTCGTTTTGTTACTGGGTGGGGATTTACTGGGATTGGTGATAGCTAATCAGGGCTGGTTGGTATTGAATATTCTGCGAAATCGCTGGTTGTGTAGAGAAGTTGAAAATGGTCGTTTCCAGCAATTTAGCAACAAAAAGATTGATCCAATAGTTTTTTATGCTATTTGGTCTAGCGCTTGGCGAAGTGGTTTGGGTGTTTTTATGAGCTATGGTTTAGTTCAACTCAGTGGCATTATTTATGCTCAAGTCGGTACATCTGGGAGAGTCGCTTCGTATCTACTTGCTTTGCGATTGATTCAAATGGTTAGTCAGTTTTCCCAAGCACCTTTTTATAGTAAGCTTCCACTTTTAGCCAAGCTTCGTTCCCAAGGAAATTTAGAACAGCAGGTGAGTGTAGCGAAGCGAGGTATGGTTTTAGCCTACTGGAGTTATGTCGTTGGATTTATTGGTTTGGGAATATTTGCAGCCCCGTTACTCAAGTTAATTGGTAGTAATGCAGAATTTGTTAGTCCTTTGCTTTGGTGCTTGATAGGTTTGAGCATTTTTGCAGAACGTTATGGTGCTATGCATATCCAATTATACAGTACGACAAATCATATTATTTGGCATGTTGCGAATGCAATTTCTGGGGTGATTTATCTTGTAGTAAGTCTTGCTTTATTCAAAAAAATAGGAGTCTATGCATTTCCTGTAGGAACATTAGCTGGCTACTTGGGGTTTTATTGCTGGTATTCTGGGATGCATTCTTACCGGGCGTTTGGTTTGAAATTTTGGAGATTTGAAAGTTTCACAATGCTCCCACAATTAATTTCCATGTTATTCTTTAGTTTTTTATATTTGAAATTTTAGATTTTAAAATAATTAAATTATGAGAAATTTTGAAATAAGAATAATATCTTGTTTTTGCTTACTATTCATATTTTTATATCCAACACTTATAACTTGCACCATTTTTTTCCCTTTGCTTAGAAGCACTATTTTTTTAAGCCAAGCATTTTTGACATTATGGATAATTTTTAGGTTTCCAAAAACGCTGATATATAAATCAAAAACAAAAATAAGATTTTCGAGAACATCTCAAAAAATACTTTTTCTTCTAATGGCTTTCATTGTTATAAGTATATTTTCATATATAAGAGGATATTACAATTATTTCATTAATGAAAATGGCTTACTTTCTAATATACTAAATTTAGTTTTTTTCTATATTGTTGGTTCTACTACGTTGGGACAAAATCATGTCAATATATTTACAAAAGAAAAATTATTTACACATCTTTATTGGGGAATTGCTTTTTATGTGATTCTCAATTTTTTTCTATTGTATGTTCTCAACATACAATCACCATTCGTCATAATAAACCGTCTCGAAGAAAAACAATTAGGCGAAGGTCTAATTAGTCGCCTTTTCGGATTAGAATTTAGACGTACAATCTTTCCACTTTCCGCGCCTTTTGGGATTACACATCTTGCCTCTATTGCTGGTATAGTTGTCGTAGAATCGTCGGTCAAAATTATGTGTTACATTAAATCAAATAATGTTTCTTTATTAAATAAAGTATTAAAATTTATTTCTGCTGCTGTGTGTTTGACAATGGTGTTAATACTCGATGGTAGAGCAGCATTTTTTTCTATTATACTGGTACTAATATTTGTCTTTATTTTCAAAATAATAAATTTGAAAAAAATCATTAATTATACTCAGCTAATGTTTATTTATAATTCTTTTTTCCCATTTCTTTTTAACATGCTAAGTAATTTCATACAACCCTTTTTTCAAGAATATGGTTTGAATCGTGGTTCGGCTGCATCTTCTTTCTCAGATAGAGAAATCATATGGAATGCCGTATTAGATTTTTTTTCTAATTTTGATCCAGAACACATAATTGGCTATGGAATGTGGGGGCAATACCCAAGTAACCTTTATATGGAATATGAAACTTTGTTATTTGGTACATATTTTAATCAAGAGGTAAGTTTTTTCACTTTACATTCTACTATTTTTCAGCAGTTGATTAATGTTGGTTACTTAGGAATATTTGTGTATCTTAGTTTAACTTTTTTTTCTATAAAATCTCTGGTTAGTTTAGCAAAGAGCAATGATGAACAATTAGGACTTGATAGTTCTTTTGCGGTATCAAATCTAGCTGTTATGTTGTATTTAATTTTTGTTGGAAACTTCGACCCAGTAGTAGCACAAGAACGTTTTTTTACAACAAGTATTTATTTATTACTAGTCATTTCTTCTTTACGAACGCTTAAATTAAAAACATTAGATTTAAGTTTTGTAAATACGAAATCAACTCACCCATTAACCAAAAGGTTAGGTAAGGGTTTTTGTGATTTCAATATACGAGCAAAAAATCTTAAGCAATTATTGTGATGAAACTTGTATAAATTTAGTCAATTAGTAATTAAATTTTATAGTTACTTACTTAGTTTGACTTTATCTATTTGTACAATCCTTAAAGAACGGTAACTTCAGGGTTCATCGATAGCTAGTAAAAATTGAAAAGTTGTTTTAACTACTGTGCTTCATGGGGAACTCTCTAACCATTTAGACAAAGTCGATCTGATAATGTAGCTAAACAAAATTGATTATATAAGATTAAGCCTCCAAACTATTATCTAGAGTAGAAACTAATGTGTAAATAATTTGGGTGCGATTACTTACTCTATTAACTTACATATATTCCCCAAAATGGTAATTACTCAAAACTCCCTTTTAAACTCACCCCAGAAGATAAATCCTTATTATAATGCCATTTCTCTCATAAAGAGAAGATTACTTTGGGATTTAAATCCTGAGTCTTGGATATCTCGTGGAAAACTTTTAAAATTGAAAGATAAATGCAAAGGGAAAAAAGC
>JAYKJH010000107.1:0-9102 GCA_035285345.1 Nostocaceae cyanobacterium
CTACTCGCACCTCCAAACCCAGAACTTGACTCTTGAGTGAGAGGACACCATCATCCAAGGTTTCCAAGGGTATCTGCTGATAATTTTCTCCTACTAAGGTTAAACCACGCAAGGTTGGATTCATCGCTTCACCAGTCGGGTCGTATAAGAAGTATTCACTCACACCCAAAAACGAGTAAGTGCCGCGATTTACTCCCAAATCCTTGACGAGGCTTGTTTTAGAAATTATTTCTAAAACAAAATCAGGGACTTTCCCCTCTTGTGATAAAATGTAGCTAGACCTTTGTCGTTTTTCTACCCCCATCACCACAAACACATCTGGTGTAGCAACAGGTTCTGTATTGCCCTCTTCATAATATATTGATAAAGTTCCAGAGACATAGACATCTGGTCGGTCTTGGAAGTAAATGTTGAGAGCATCAACAGCGTACATCAGCGACTCGCGCTGAAAATCACTCTCACTCATAGGCTTACCATACTTACTATCAGAGTTATTTTTTTGACAAACTTACCGAAGGCAAAAGTCATCGGCAGATAATATATTAATTACGATGATTATTACTATACCTAACCCTGGCACCTGCCCATTGTAACTTTTCACGTAGTGTTTGATAGTATGAGTAGTTATCACGTAAAATAATAAACTTTGCTCGGCAATCTGCCATGCGTACATCTACTCGATGTGCTGACCAAATCGGAGTAGCTAACACCCCATCAGTCCACAGCTTGGTACTCAAATCGTAATCTGCTAGAGGCCATATACTGACTACCGAACCAGGGGGTAAAACCAGGGGACGACTGGAAAGACTCATAGGACAAATGGGAGTGACGGTAATAGCCTCTAGTCCGTCGTGCATAATTGGTCCATTAGCAGCTACGGTGTAACCCGTGGAACCTGTAGGGGTAGAGACAATCAACCCATCCCCTTGATATTGATCGACTACCTCACCGTCGATTTCCATTTCCAGAATCGAGGTAATCATCCGGTCAGCGGAAGCCGGTTTGACACAGATTTCATTTAAAGCCAGGTAGCTTTCCGTGACTGGTTCCAAATTAGTCCGCGGTCCTTCATAAACTGCTGCTTGTAACATCATTCGTCGCTGTACAGCATAGCGGTCTTCAAACAATCTATCCCAAACTTTCTCTGTATCCTGAAATATCTCAAACGGTTCAGTTAAATACCCCAGATGACCCCCGACATTAACTGCTAAAATCGGGATACCAACTGGGGCTAAATGTCTGGCGGCAGTTAAAGCTGTGCCGTCACCACCAAGTACTACCGCCAAATCGATTTGTTGAGTTGCTGAGGCTAAAAAGACCGGATAAGGATTATCTTTGGGTCCACTTGGTCCAAGCAATACCTGACAATTACGCTTTTCTAGCTGTTGGGCACAATTTTCTGCCCAACGCTGGCTATGTTTATCTCGGGCTTTGTAGGCAATCAAAACTTGCTTGAGGTCCACGCAACTACCACTTCAGGAGGTTAAACTGCTCCATATCTACGGTATCGCGGTTCCGATAAATTGCAAGTACAATTGCTAACCCAACTGCGGCTTCTGCTGCAGCGACGGTAATCACAAATACAGTGAAAACCTGACCCTTAATTGCTGTCCCATCCAGGTAGTTGGAAAAAGCCATCAAGTTGAGATTAACTGCATTCAGCAGCAACTCAATCGACATCAGGACTCGGACTGCATTGCGGCTGGTAATCACCCCATAAATTCCAATGCAGAACAGAGCAGCTGCTAGTAGTAAAAAGTACTGAAGTTGCATGTAATTATTTTGTTCCTTCGATTGGGCAAACTACTGGGGATTGGCGGAGTTATCTGCGGGAGCAACCATTTCTCTAGGGCGTTCTGGCAAAGTCAAAACGGTTTGTGGCAGACCAGATGTAAGTGCTTGTTCTGGTAAGTATTCCCGACGTGCCAGGATAATTGCACCCACCATTGCCATCAACAACAGCACAGAAGCTAACTCAAAGGGCAGCAAAAAGTCACTGAAGAAATGCTCGCCAATCACAACAATGGAACTGTCGCCAGCCGGTACACCAGTGGAATATGCCCAAGGAGTTGCCAATACCATCGTACTCAGTAGAGCGAATAGTCCAAGACTAACCACTGCCGTGAGTACTGGACGTACCCAAGCGTTACGCATGGGGCGAAAATCTTGCCGCTTGTTCACCAACATGATAGCAAACAAAATCAGCACGTTAACCGCACCAACGTAAATCAGCACTTGCGCTGCTGCTACAAAATCAGCATTCAGCAACAAATACATCCCTGAGAGGCTGATAAATACTCCCCCTAACAAAAAGGCGGAGTAGACGATGTTAGAGAACAGCACTACACCCAGCGCCGCACCAATCATCATCACCCCCAGTATCCCGAACGAAACTATCTGTACTCCTGCCGCTAAATTCACAATTTTGTTCCTTTGTCAAGTGTTAAAAAGTGATTAGTCATTTGACTAATCTTAATTTTTAGGTGATTCTTGCTCCACAATTTCTGACGGAAGCATACCAGCGCGTTGGGAATTGGCAGGTAGCTCGTGGGGGTCCATGACGCCTTTGGGTAGGTAAGCCAGTTCCCGCAATGGCGTAACCATTGGGTCATTGGTAACTTTGTAGGGTAAACGACCTAGGGCTACGTTGTCATAGTTCAATTCGTGGCGGTCGTAGGTGCTAATATCGTACTCTTCTGTCATCGACAGACAGTTAGTCGGACAATATTCCACACAGTTACCGCAAAAGATACAAACTCCGAAATCGATGCTGTAGTGCTTCAGCTTTTTCTTCTTGCTGGCTTTGTCAAATTCCCAATCTACTACAGGCAGGTTAATCGGACAAACCCGGACACAGACTTCACAGGAAATGCACTTATCAAATTCAAAGTGAATCCGACCGCGAAACCGTTCGCTGGGAATTAATCGCTCGTAGGGATACTGTACGGTCACAGGACGCCGCTGCATGTGGTCGAAGGTGACAGAAAGACCTTGACCAATGTATTTGGCTGCTTGGACTGCATTTGCGGCATAATCGCCAACTTGTTTGAGGAACTTTAGCATTGTGTCTCACTCTCTTTTGTGATTAGTCATTAGTCATTAGTTTGGATTTTGAAGAATAATGACTATTGACGATTGACTGTTGACTATCCTCCGAAGGCTACGGGAAAGGCTAGCTTTAGGGCTGCGGTTAGCAGCAAATTCACCAAACCAACCGGCAGCAAGAATTTCCACCCTAAATCTAGCAATTGGTCAATCCGAACCCGGGGTACAGTCCAACGCAGCAAAATGGCGACAAAGACCAATAGGTAAGCTTTGAACAGGGTCATGATAATACCCAGACAGGCAGTTACTATCTGGAGGACAGCGTTAGTTTCGCTTACCCCTATCCAACTGGCAATCAGACTAATGGGTACGGGAAAATCCCAGCCTCCCAGGTATAAAACTGCTACTAAAAGAGCAGAAAGCACGAGGTTGATATAAGAACCCAGGTAAAAGAGGGCGAATTTCATCCCAGCGTATTCAGTTTGATAACCTGCCACTAGTTCCTCTTCCGCTTCCGGTAAGTCAAAGGGGAGTCGTTCGCATTCCGCCAAAGCCGCAATCCAAAAGATCACAAACCCAACGGGTTGCCGCCAAACGTTCCAACCGAGAATACCGTAGCCAGATTGCTGGTTAACAATATCAATCGTGCTGAGACTGTTGGACATCATCGCGATCGCTAACACTGCTAATGCCAAAGGAATTTCGTAGCTAATTGACTGTGCAGCGGCTCGTAAGCCTCCCAACAGGGAGTATTTATTATTGGAGGCATAGCCTGACATTAACAAGCCAATGGGCTGGATGCTCGATAAAGCAATCCACAAAAACACCCCCATACCGACATTGGCAATTGCTAAATTCTGTCCAAAAGGCACAATCAGATAGGACAGAAATACCGGAATTACCACGATAATCGGACCGAGGGTAAACAGCCAACGGTCTGATTTAGCTGGGACGATATCTTCCTTGAATACCAGCTTTAAACCATCGGCAACTGGTGCGAGCAAACCCAACGGTCCGATAAATTCAGGACCTATCCGCTGCTGAGCTGCGGCAGAAATTTTCCGCTCTAACCACACGGAAACCAGTACTCCCACGGTAGCAGCTATTAGCATTAGTACCATAGGTAAGGGCATCCAAATTGCTTTGGCTGTTCCTTGTGGCAGTCCCAAATCCATCAGGGATTTAATAAAAGTTCCTTGGAGGTCAATTCCTGGATTCATGTTTGTAATCAGTTAACTCATCGAGTCACGGTCAGTTTTTACCATCAATTGCAGTCGGTCAGGCAAAATTCCTCTTTTATTTTTGGCTAGGATGATGGCTTATCTAGTCCCCGCCCTTAACGGAGAGGTCTTTTAAGATTTTTTTTAGAGTTCCCCTGCCTAGTATATGACGTTTAGTTTTACCCTTAAAAAGCCGGCTGAGAAGTTCTACTTATGCTTTTAGTTAGAATTTACCTATGGATGATTCCCTCACCGACATAATTTTAGAGACGCTCCGGTGGAACGTCTCTACAAAACTAAGATACGATATCTCTTAGCGCTTTTCCATTGGAATGTAGGCAGCGTCATGCAGACCGTTGTAGATTTGCGTCGGGCGGAAAATCCGGTTTTCATTGAGCTGTTCTTTCCAGTGTGCTAGCCAACCAGCAACACGGGCGATCGCAAATATGGGTGTAAACAAGTCCAAGGGAATACCCAATTTGCTATACAACAGACCGGAATAAAAGTCTACATTGGGATAAATCCCTTTGTGACCTAGTTTTTCCTCCACTGCGCGTTCCATTTCCACGGCAATGTCATAGTACTTGTCGCTGCCGAATTTAGCAAATAATTGCTCTGCCAAGTTTTGCAGGATGGTGGCACGGGGGTCTTTAACTTTATACACCCGATGTCCAAATCCCATAATTTTGGCTTTGCGTTGCAGCCTATCCTCTAGATAGGGACGGACATTCTCCACCGAGCCAATTTCCTCTAGCATGGCAATTACTTCTTCGTTGGCTCCCCCATGCAACGGACCTCCTAATGTACCCACTGCACTAGCGACGACTGCGTAGGGGTCTGTCAGGGTGGAAGCCGTTACTCTAGCACTAAAGGTGGAGGCATTCATGGTATGCTCTGCATGTAGAATTAAGCAGATATCCATAATCCGCGCTGCCAAGGGGTCAGGTTCCTGCTCGTTGAGCATGTAGAGAAAATTGCTAGAGTAGTCTAAATCATCCCGTGGCATCACTGGGTCGTTGCCTTTGCGGATTAATTTAAACGCTGCCACCATTGTCGGGATTTTTGCTAACAGCCGCACCACCGCTGCCCGAATATAAGCTGGGTTATCTAAATCACGGCGAGAATAAAACAGTCCCAAGGCGGCAGCCGATGCTTGCAATGCGTCCATAGGATGACCGGATTCAGGGAAACATTTCATCATATCCCGAATCCGATATTTTATCCGTCTGTGGTGACAAACTTCATACTCAAAGGCTTGGAGTTCTTCTTTGGTTGGCAGTTCACCCCAAATCAACAGATAGGCGGTTTCCAGGAAGGAACTCTTTTCAGCCAGTTCTTCAATCCGAATCCCTCGGTATTCCAATATTCCCTTTTGCCCATCCACATAGCTAATACTTGATTGGGCGGCGGCAATATTTTCTAGACCGGGCTTGTATTCACATACCACCATGGCTACACCACTCGTTGTTGAAAAAAAATATGCTCGGATAAGTTAGCAGACATAGCTACTCTTGTTGCAGTAGCTATTTTTACATTATTATTGGTTTGCTGTCAGAGAAAAAATTTCGGTGGGGTAAGCCAAAACATTTGACTCCGACCTATCGGTGAGCCTGTGTCTGGCAGCTTTAAACCAATAATACCTGCTTTTTTTAACACTAAAACCTCTTTAGCTTCACCCCACACCAGAATTTCTGCCCATTGTCCCAAATTGGGTTGATGACCGACCAGAGCTAATCTACTTTTTACTGGCTGATGCTTAGGTAAGAGCCAATCGTTAACCCAAGCATAGATATCACCATCAAAAGCGAGGTGCTGGGATGATTCCACCAGGGTACTGAGTTGGTAAGAGTAGAGAATTTCTGCTGTTTGACACGATCGCACCAAGGGGCTTGTGGAAATTAAATCAAATTTTACTCCTAGAGTCCGTAGCTTTTTTGCCACTTGCTGAGTTTTTTTCCGTCCTTCATCAGTGAGCGATCGCTGCTCATCGGGGATGTTATCTCCTTGCTTTTCGGCAATACCATGACGAATTAAGTACAGTTCCACAGTTTACGTCCACCAATTGTGTACAGATGGGAGTAACCATACTAGAGACGCGAACCATCACGTCACACTCATAAAGTTTGAGTAATAAGTTTTGCCTGGTGTGCCCCGCTTCCCCCCTGTTAGACTCTATCCTTAAGGACGGGGACTTAATATTTTTTAGCCCCTATTTATATTAAATCGGATTGTCTTTGGGATTGACTAGTTTTAGCAACTTTTGTTTAATTTGGGCGTCAAAGACTTCCCATTTAAGTTTGGCGTAGGCGGAATCTTCGTTACCACCAGATAAAAAACCCATAGGGATTTCAAAACCCCCAGCGCTAGTGCGTCCACCACCAAAAAAGCGTCCTTGGTTGTCTTGTCCAAAGGCTTCTTTGAGAAATTCATCTGGGTCTAGGGTCAATTTGGTGGTTCTCAAGGAGCCGATTACCACTTCCAATTCTTCGTCTTCGTCGTGAACAATCCCGTAGACTACAGCCGTGTGGACGTTTTCTTCTGTGACTATAAAATCAGCGGCTTGGGGGATAGCGTCGCGGTCTTCATAACGCAAATAACCCACCCCAGCGATGGAAAAGTTATTGTGTACGCTGCGGTTTTTCAGCGAGCGCTCAATCACATCCATGACTCGCTTGGAGCGATTCGCCTGGAGTATGGCATTGAGCAACTGGGCGTCATAAAATCGACTAAGATAGGCTGCCGCCATAAAATCTTCTTCTTGGGCTTGCATTAGTCTATTTGTATCCGAGCGCAAGCCATGCATCAACGCTGTAGCACATTTAACATGGTGATTGATGCTACTGTCTAAATTTAGTAATCCTGACTGTAAATACTGGGTAAAAATAGTTGCTGTCGAACGCACATTCGGACGGATATCGAGAAATTCTGCCTTCAGTTCTCCTTGCAAACTATGATGGTCAATCGCGACAATCAGAGGGATTTCAGCTTGCTGTAGGGCTGGGACTAACTGACTTGTGGTCCCTTGATTATCAACTAATACAAAACCTTGATAGAGTGACAGGTCTTTGCTTTTTAAGGTTTGTAGAGTCCAACGTTGGGCGGGTAAACCAGTTAATTTTACCAAGGCTATGTTCTCTTGGTGCGACAGAGCGCCTGCATAAACAATGTCGCATTTAATATCGTATTGTTGGGCAATTAATTGATATGTCCAAGCAGAAGAAAGAGCATCGGGGTCAGGGAAGTCCTGTAAAATTGCTAGCTGGCGTTCGTGACGATGTGTCAGCAATGTCTGACGTAATGCTTCTGCTTGTTGATGTCCAACACTAGAATAGCCCCTTGGCGTCAAGATTGTACTAGCTTCGTTGCCGTAAGTTGTATTGACACCTTCATAGCTGGTAGCTTCTGATGCCACCATGTCTGTTTCAGGATTATCAGGAGTAGGTTCTGTAGTCAATGGTAAACTCTGAAACTGAGTCAAGCGGGAATTTAAATGCATAAGAGAAGATTTTGTGAATGTGAGGACAGTTTTGTGTGATGACTTATACGGATTTGTTTCAGTTTTTTTCCGCCCCACATTCTGATTTTCGCAAAAATCTCTTGACATGACACTCTACACACAGACTGTATTTGTCTGTGAGTCAATTATGCTTGAGTATCATTTACTAAAAAACACAACTATCTCTAATGTTAACTAAGCTTGATTTAGCTATCCATGTTAAGCTAGGCGGTCATCAACTGCTTGAACAGCATAGCCATGAAAGTGCTACGGATGATTACTCTGGCTAGGGACTATGACACTATCGCACTCACTTGCAAGTTAGTGAGTCCCAGAAAGATAAAAAGATAAGCTGATGTGTCAGTTGTTATCAAGCCAACAACTGGCTGCGATCATGATCTAGGACTGACGAAATACTGTTAACTAATAAGTGTCACAGACCGATAACATATTTTTGCCACTCTTGGTGTGTCCCATTTTTGAGGTGTTTGCTCACCTCAAAATAAAGGCTGCTGTAAGGCTTGCGCGGTGGATGTCGCAACATCATATGCGCTTCGCTAGGAGTACGGCTCCCTTTGTTAACATTACAGCGTACACAGGCTGTGACCATATTTTCCCAGGTATCCCCACCACCCCGCGATCGCGGTAGTACATGGTCAAGTGTCAATTCATCGCCAGTGTAACCGCAGTATTGACAAGAGTGCCCGTCTCGGTGCAATATGTTTCTTCGTGTGAGTGGAATTTCCTTGTAAGGAACCCGCACATAATGACGCAGCCTAATTACGGTGGGTATGGGAAACCCTGAGAACACGTATTTACCGTTGTGTTCTACCCGCTCGGCTTTCTCTTTAATTAACAGCACAACCGCTCTTCGCCAGCTAGTGATATTGAGCGGTTCGTAAGAGGCGTTTAATACCAAAACCTTGCCCATTGATAATCGCTCAAGCAAGCATTTTTACAGATATTAACACAGCTTCATAGTATTCCGGAAATCTGAATGTAAATTCATATATTTATTCGCCATTGGGAATACTGAATAGTGAATAGTTGACAATGAACAGTCCACGATCAACGCTGAGCCTTGAACAGTGAATAAAGCAGGGACAAGGGTTGGAAGATTAGGGGTAATTACCAATGCCCAATGCCCAATGCCCAATGCCCCATGCCCAATGCCCCATGCCCAATGCCCCATGCCCAATGCCCAATGCCCCATGCCCAATGCCCAATGCCCAATGCCCAATGCCCAATGCCCAATGCCCCATGCCCAATGCCCCATGCCCAATGCCCCATGCCCAATGCCCAATGCCCCATGCCCAATGCCCAATGCCCAATGCCCAATGC
>JAYKJH010000108.1:0-12228 GCA_035285345.1 Nostocaceae cyanobacterium
AACACCGGTAATTTCACCACCAGTACCAGCAACAACAACGCCGGTAAATAATACGCCGGTAAATAATACGCCGGTAAATAATACGCCGGTAAATAATACGCCGGTAAATAATACGCCGGTAAATAATACGCCGGTAAATAATACGCCGGTGATTGAAACTCCATCACCAGCACCAACAACGCCGGTAATACAAACCCCACCACCACCAGCACCAGCACAACCTGTACAACCACCCCCGCAGGAAAATCCTACTACTCCCCAGACACCAGCACCACAGCCGAGTGAAGGACAACGTTCGGTTTAGTTCGTTGCTGTTTATCCTTAGCACTAATTGGTGTTGGATAATCTAGGTATGAATTGTCAAGACCTTCCGGTGGAAAGTCTTGACAATAGAGTTGTATACGCGGTTGTGGGAAACTTTTGTAACAGTACTGGTTATTGGGACAGACAGCGAGCGATCTGCGCTTTTCAAAGGAGCGATCGCCTCTGTCTATAGACTGGGAAGGCTGTATAATACTCAGGACTCAGACGAGATAAGTCCTGTCCCTACTCAAAACTCAGCACTGGTGAACTTCCTATGATCCAGAAACGAATCTTGGTAACTGGTGCCAGTGGCTGCATCGGTCACTATGTATCCGAAGCCTTAATTCAAGAAACCGAACACGAACTGTATCTATTAGTCAGAAACCCCAGTAAACTGCAAATTGATACTCAGGTACGTCCGGGAGTAAATGTCGTCCAAGGGGATTTGTTAAATCTCCGCACTATTGCGGATTTATTACCAACTATTGATACTGCGGTGCTAACGGCGGCAGCTTGGGGTGGTACTGGTACTTTTGATGTAAATGTATTGAAAACTTTAGAATTAATCAGCCTGTTAGACCCAGCTAAATGCGAACAGGTAATTTATTTTTCCACGGCTAGCGTTTTGGATCGCCACAACGAATTACTCAAAGAAGCAGGACAACTGGGGACGGATTATATTCGGTCTAAATTTGATTGTTTGCGCCGCTTATCCAGCGTGGCGATCGCACCAAAAACTACTGTGCTATTTCCAACTTTAGTTTTAGGAGGCGATCGCAACAAGCCCTATTCTCACATTACCCCTGGTATAGCAGAAGTTGCTAAATGGATTGGATTAATTCGCTTCTTGGAAGCCGATGGTAGTTTTCACTTTATCCACGGGCGTGACATTGCCCAAATTGTCCGGTATTTTGTAGATAATCCCCCCGCAGCCGATGAACCCCATCGCTTTGTTTTAGGGCAAGAAAAGTTAACATTAAATCAAGCCGTGGAAGAAGTTTGTGCCTATCTCCACAAGAAGATATTTTTCCGCATACCCCTGTCTTTTGCCCTAGCAGATGTATTAATTAAGGTCTTCAACATTCAAATGGAAGCGTGGGACAGGTTCTCGATGGAATACCGCCATTTTACCTACGAAAATGTGATTAATCCTGGTAGTTTGGGGTTAAAAAATTATTGCCCTACCCTTACAGATGTATTAAAAATGTATGGTGTTGAGGATAAGTAAAGCAAGTGGGGACTGGGGATAAAGTTTGTAGGGTGAGAACAATTTTGTCCACCCTACTTTGGAATTAATAATTAGGAGTTAACAGCAGTCAACTTCTGCTTAAAGAAAGCATTCATCACTGTCTCTGCAATTTGGGGACTAGTTAAACCCAATTCAGCTTTAGATTCATTGGGTTCAGCATGATCCACCAAGATATCAGGGACACCAATGCGTTTCACCGGCACCACGACATCATTATCTAACAGTGCTTCCGCTACAGCCGAACCAAAACCACCCATCGTACAGCCTTCTTCTAGCGTCACCACGCGACCGATTTGTTGCGCTAGAGGTAAAATTAAGTCTGTATCCAGAGGCTTGGCAAAGCGAGCATTAACCACCGTAGCTTCAATGCCATGTTCGCTGAGGATTTCTGCTACTTGCATCGCTGGGTAGACCATAGTACCGTAAGCTACGAGTAACAGGTCATCACCGTTGCGGAGAATTTCTGCTTTGCCAATTTCGATGGGTTCCCAGCCTTCTTCCATCAAGGGGACACCATAACCGTTACCCCGTGGATAGCGCATGGCGATTGGACCAGAGGTATGATTAATACCCGTAACCAGCATCCGCTGCATTTCTGCTTCATCTTTAGGTGCCATCAACACCATATTGGGAATGCAGCGCAGATAAGCGATGTCGTACATCCCCTGGTGAGTCGGTCCGTCAGCACCCACAATACCTGCTCGATCCAGACAGAAGAACACAGGTAGGTTTTGGATGCAGACATCGTGAATGATTTGGTCGTAGGCGCGTTGCAGGAAGGTAGAATATATAGCGCACAGGGGACGCATTCCTTCACAAGCCAGTCCCGCAGCTAGAGTGACTGCGTGTTGTTCAGCGATACCTACGTCGATGTATTGATTGGGTAGTTTAGCTTGGAGTTTATCTAACCCTGTCCCCGTTGCCATCGCTGCGGTGATAGCGACAATTTTCGGGTTTTGTTCGGCGAGTTTCACCAAGGTGTGAGCAAAAACTTTGGCGTATGCGGGGGGTTTCGGTTTGCTGGAGGGGATGGCTTTCCCTGTGGTCAGGTTAAAGGGTGATTGAGCGTGATAACCTACTTGGTCTTTTTCCGCAATTTCATAACCCTTACCCTTGACCGTTGCTACATGCACTAATACAGGACCTGGGATTTTATGTGCTTGGTTAAAGGTAGCAATTAATTCTTCTAAATTATGTCCATCAACGGGTCCCATGTAGGTGAATCCCAGTTCTTCAAATACCGCTCCCACTTTGGGAACAGCCAAGCGCTTCATCCCTTCTTTGATACGTCCTAGTTCGGGAGAAAGAGATTCACCAACAAAGGGAATGTGCTTGAATTGTTCTTCGATATTATCGGTGAAAAACTGCACGGGGTCACTAAGGCGCATTTTATTTAAATAACGGGGAATTGCGCCGACGTTGGGAGAAATGGACATTTCGTTGTCGTTGAGGACAACCAACAGGTTGGTTTTGGGTAAATGTCCAGCGTGGTTGATGGCTTCCAGTGCCATCCCACCAGTCAAGGCACCATCGCCGATAATCGCTACAACTTTGTATTTTTCCCCTTGCATATCCCGCGCTAGCGCCATACCTAAACCGGCGGAAATACTCGTGGAAGCATGTCCGGCACCAAAGTGGTCAAATTTGCTTTCACAACGCTTAAGATAGCCCGCTACCCCGTCTTTTTGCCGCAACGTGTCAAAGTTGCTGTAGCGTCCGGTAATTAGTTTGTGGGGATAGGCTTGGTGTCCCACATCCCAAATCACTTTATCCCGATCCAAATCTAGGGTCTGATATAGCGCTAGAGTCAGTTCTACCACACCTAATCCCGGACCGAGGTGTCCACCGCTAGTCGCAACGGTTTGCAGATGCTTATCCCGAATCTGACGCGCAATTTGTTGCAATTGACGAATCGATAGACCATGTAGCTGGTTGGGATGAGTAATTTCACTCAGATGCATTTCCGTGTTCCCTCTGGATTTCGTCTTTTGACATTTTCCCACTGAAGCCGTCAGCAAACGGATTTTCGCAGGGATCGTCATTCGCCATTGAAGTTACATAACTTAATGTAAAATATTTTTCTCACCCTGCCTATTGCTAGATTACCCACCTCCACCAGATGCATATTCACAAAATTTAGATGTAGCAATACTCACAATTTACCTACTCCCAAAAGTCGGCAAAGCAGAAGGAACTTTGGCTTTGTTATTTACTGATATTTTTAATTACTTTGCTGTCTCAGATTTTCCACGGAAGAAGGTTTCTGTTGTCTTTGCAAATATTTACTCAAGGCATATGCCATATCTCCCCGGGTCATCGGTTGAGAGGGTTTAATATTGCCTTGGTAATCAAGATTAACAAAGCCCTCATTTACCGCAGTCGCCATTGCCCTTTTTGCCCAAGTAGGTATTGCTACTGCATCTGGATAGGTGGAAAGAATTTCCTCAACGGTGTTATCGGGGAACTGAAATACACCATAAGCTTGGGCGAAAATTGCAAATGCTTCTGCCCTTGTCACCCGTTGGTTGGGGAAAAACATATTATCCCGATAACCTTTCATAATCCCCGTTTTTAGCACAGTTTGAATATCTTTATATGCCCAGTGGGAAGTCGGGACATCGGGAACGGAGATGACATTTTCTTGGGTAGCAGCTTGACGTTTATCTAATTGAAATGCTTTGACTAACGTTGAAGCTAATTCTGCCCGACTGATGAACCTTTCGGGATAAAAATTACCATCAGGATAATTATTCATCAAGTTAGCAGCAACTACTTGCTCAATAGCAGCGAATGATACTGTGCTAGAGGTTGGTATTTGAGCATAAACACTGAGAGGAAATGATTGTAGCAGTGCTACCAAGGAAAGAGTACCCAGAAGCTGACGCATAATACCCTGTGTTTAGTTAATACTTTCAACTTTACATAACAGTGCTACAAGGGAATCGCAGCACTTATACTTATTATGGTGACGATAAATATATTTCCCAAGTTTCAATAGTTACTACAAATGTTACTGATAGTTATCATCAGCAAACATTTATTTTCTGTCTTCTGTCTTCTTTAGTAATTGCTCAGCCCCCTTGACAAGCGAGGGAGATAGGGATTAGCTGAAGAAATGGCAAAACTGCCCAACCTAAAATAATTATTCCAAAATTTATATAAAATATAAATTTTTATGACACAACAACTAAATTTTCAAGGTTTTGATGACAGTCTCCCACCACAAAATATTGAGGCGGAAGAAGCAATTTTAGGCGGAATTATGCTCGACCCGGAAGCAGTTAATCGGGTGAGCGATCGCTTAGTCCCGGAAGCATTTTACATTAGCGCTCACAAAGATATTTACACTGCAGCGTTGCGGCTTCATACTATAGGTAGACCTACAGATTTGCTAGCAATTACCGCTTGGTTGACTGACCACGATTTACTGACTCGTGTTGGTGGGAGAACTAAATTAGCTTCCCTACTAGACCGTACTGTATCGGCGGTAAATATTGATGCATTGGCGATGTTGGTAATGGAAAAATACCTGCGACGCCAATTAATTAAAGTCGGTAATGAATTAGTACAATTAGGATACCAAACAGAAACGGAATTAACTACTGTTCTGGATCAAGCTGAGCAAAAAGTATTTGGGATTACGCAAGAACGAACCCAAAAAGGTTTAATTCACATTTCCGAAACATTAATTAATACTTTTCAAGATATTGAAACTCGTCATGAAGGCATTGCCTTACCTGGTATCCCCTGCGGATTTTATGATTTAGATGCAATGACCAGTGGTTTTCAGCGCTCTGATTTAATTATTGTCGCAGGTAGACCAGCGATGGGGAAGACTAGCTTTTCTTTAAATTTAGCTCACAATATTGCCGCTGCTAATAGAATTCCCGTCGCTATTTTTAGCTTAGAAATGTCCCAAGAACAGCTAGTACAGCGTCTTCTCTCTAGCGAATCAGGAATTGAAAGTGGATATCTCCGGACTGGACGAATAGCACAAACTCAGTGGGAGCCTTTAAGTCGTGCTATTAACAACCTTTCGGAAATGGAAATATATATTGATGATACACCGAATATTACTGTAGGAGAAATGCGGAGTAAGGCACGAAGATTACAAGCAGAAAAAGGAGGATTAGGTTTAATTCTCATCGATTACTTGCAATTAATGGAAGGTGCTGGTAGTGATAATCGAGTACAGGAATTATCGAGAATTACCCGCAGTTTAAAAGGTTTATCACGGGAATTAAATGTGCCGGTTATTGCTCTATCTCAGTTAAGTCGGGGGGTAGAATCACGGACTAACAAGCGTCCGATGTTATCCGATTTAAGAGAAAGTGGAAGTATCGAACAAGATGCCGATATCGTCATCATGCTCTACCGTGACGACTATTACAATCACGACACACCAGACAGGGGAATTGCAGAAGTCATCGTCGCTAAACACCGCAACGGTCCGACAGGTACAGTCAAGCTGTTATTTGACCCCCAATTGACCAAGTTCAAGAATTTAGCGAGATAATAAAGCAAGTTGCTAATCTAACCAATTGGTAATTGTCACCTTGTTAAATTTGTTTCCATTCTATTAGCATATAGCAGTATAATTTGTAAAAAAAGCCCAGAATGCAATTAACATTCTGGGCTATCATCAACCTGTACATTTAAGGTTGACGATCAATATCTTGCGGTTGTTTCTATTGAATTTTTAGCAATTCCACATCAAAAACTAATGTCGCGTTGGGGGGAATCACACCACCAGCACCACGGGAACCATAACCTAATTCTGGGGGAATAATTAACTGACGCTTACCACCTATTTTCATGGTGCTAAGACCTTCATCCCAGCCTTTAATCACTTGACCTGTGCCAATTTTAAAACTGAAGGGACGGTTACGACCAACTGAACTGTCAAACTCGGTTCCGTCTTTTAGGGTGCCAATGTAGTGAACAGTTACTGTTTGTCCAGTTTGAGGAGTCGCTCCATCTCCCTCTTCAATATCAATATACTTCAAGCCAGAAGGAGTAGTAACGACATTATCTTCAGACATAATCTTGCTCGCAATTAGGGTACTTTTATTAGTCAAGGTCTTATTTTCCGCAGGAGCAGCGATTTCTGCTTGGGGTTTGGTTAAAGTTTCCGCAATCGCTGTTTCCTGTTTACCACCAGTAATTTGAGCAACTACCAACACCAAAACACAAAGGAGCATTACTCCAACGCTGATGAGAATTTCTCTCAAAATGAGTCCTCCAGAAAAACAGTCAGTGTTGGCAAATGGTTTACCAACACCTCACCTGTAGTTTAATCCCAATCTTGAGCTTTAGCGCTATTTTTCTTAAATACTCTGTTTTTAACTGCTTTTCAGCCAAAAATCAAACCATAATCCCTTCTTGCTAGTCAACGCCAGAGTTTATTCTCTAAATCACGCACTTGTCTCTCCAATCGGTCAATCCGTCCTCGCAATTCGTCCACTTCTGACTGACGGGGAACTCCCAGATCCTGCATCATATTCCGCATCTGACGTTGCATCTGAGTTTCAAAGTTACCCTGCTCCGACTTTAATTGTTGCACAATATCATCCATTACTTCCTTGGCTTGATCGGGATTTAATTTACCATCTTTAACTAATTCATCACTCACTTCCCGGAGTTTCTCCGCTACCAAGGACGTTGTACCAATACCAAGCATCATTAGCTGTTGTAGCCAGTTGTTGTTATCCATCCTGCTTTCCTATCCTTTGTTGTAACCACCAACGGACGGTTCTGTTGCTCAATGTAGTTAATCAATCAGTGCGCTCAAGCGCGATCGCTCTATCCTACAGTTCTATTCTGGCAAATTTAGGGAAATTTTCTGAGTCTGTAGGAGTGGGGTTTTCCCACCCTAAATCTAGAGTATTTTTGAGTTTATGATGTTTTAGGAGACTCGGCACGAAATATTGTTACCCAGGACTGGTAAAGCGTGGTAATTGAACTGCTCAAGATAAAAGTTCCTCCCGAACTACAACAGGAGTTCATCCGCAAGGACGCAGAAATTTGGACAGCAGCCTTGGCTGAATATGATGGATACCTCACCAAACAGGTTTGGCTTAACCCACGGCAGCCAACAGAAGTGACACTTTGTATTTCTTGGCAAAGCCGCGAACAGTGGAAAGCTATCCCTCAAAACGCTTTGACAGCAATTGAAGAAAAGTTTGTCCAGGAGTTGGGATGCTCCTGCCAGATAATTGAATCCTCTGAGTATGAAGTATACGACTTATCCAAATAACTGACTGAGTGAGCGCTCACTACCAAAACAGGAGTGTTTTTGCTCTGAGTTAATCAAAGTTCTCCTCCACAGCCACTTGCTGAAGTAAAGCTATCCACATATCAGATGGATTGGAGTAGTAATCTATGTCCTTCACTTGATACTTGTAAATTTGAGAATCTTTTTTTAAGATAATGTAATCTCCAGTTTTAATACCTTTGCCCTGGGCAGTCATGTAGCCATTGAAACCATCATTGCTAGACTCAAAAACGTAATCTGTGCCATAAATATATGGGCTGTAATCGTGAATTTTGGTATTTTTCCTTAATTTACTAGGGTTTTCTGTTACCCAAGGGATAAGTTGAAATAACAGTGTTCTCAAGTTACTGCCTGCTTTGCTTAATGACATAAGCGATTCTTCCCCAAATCTACTCTACAATCAGTTACGCAGTTGATTAGCGCCTCATTTAGAGAAAAGCTAATCATAAAACTTAAACAAAGAAGTGAGTCTTTTTATTTACAAAGTTGCATTTAATACTGATTTACAGTACCTTAAAAAGAGTGGAGATAAATATAAACTTCATAGGTTGACAAATGGTTATGGTTTGATGATTATTAACCAAATATTATCTGACAAAAATCTAAAAATTAGCAACTTTCATACCAATAAAATACCATAAATATTTCTTGATTTAGAGAAAAAATATTGCTTGCAACTATTTCTACTAACCCAAGTTGCTACTTAGTGTCATAATTGTATTTTTGGTATAAAGACTCACAAGTAAATATTTTTGTACTGAAAAACAGGCGATTTTTGATAACTAGTCGGGAAAGTCGAACTTAGAGGAGGTCTCCGTTGCGACCAGAGACTTAACGGCTGCGTCAGGACGAAGGGGACACAAATCGGGATGGTAAGTTGAGTAACTCTAAAAGAGATAGGAGATATAAATTTTACCGGATAGCCAGAGGCATATGATGTAATAAGATATGCCAGGTAATATCTGAGGAGCTATAGGTATATACGGAATAAAAATACTAATAACATATCAAAACTTTATACAAGAATTATTACTTAGCCATAAATAAATGAAAATTTTAACTACGTAGTGCTAAGGTAGTCATAGTGCATCAATTTCAGCTACTGTTTACTTTAGCTACACAAATACATAATAAATTTTTGGTATAAAATTTAATAATTGATATGCCCTGAGCCAGAAGCAACTTCCGAATGAAGCGTTAAAACCGTAAATAAACATACGAAATAGAACAGGTGCATACAATTTACCCAGGGTGCTAAGGGTGAACTACCAATGTCAAGAATAGAACTAAACACTAAATTGCCTAGAGAATACGAGTCAATAAATTGACAAAGGCTAAAATGAACTCCGAAAAAACTTCTCAATTATCGTCTGTATACAATACTGCCCAATTCTCTGAAGATGATGAAGGTGGATTGAACCTAGGGCAAGTTATGGCAGCGGTTCGTCGCCGAGTATTATTAGTTATGGGTATTACCTGTGTATGTACTCTTGGTGCTGGTATCACAACTCAAACAACTAAACCCATTTATCAAGGTGAATTTCAGGTTTTAACCAAACCACTCGCAGCTGAGACAGAGGTTATCTCCTCGGTACCACAAACCTTAAGTAGTCGTCGAGATGAGACAGTATCGAATGAGAAAACCACAGAGACGACGATTGTAGTGTTAAAAAGTCCCCAAGTGCTGTCTGGTGTGATCCAAAAGCTTAAGAGGCGATATCCTCAGATAGATGAGGAAAAATTTGTTGAAAGTTTAACTATTGAATCTACCAAGCCGAATATTCTGGAAGTTAAATTTAAACATCCCAATGACAACCTAGTACGGGATACCTTAGATTTACTTTCTAAATCCTATCTAGAGTACAGTCTAGACCAGCGAAGGGCAGATATTAACCAGGGACTCAAGTTTGTAGAGCAGCAGCTACCACAGCTAAATTCACGGGTGGAAATTCAGCAAAGACGGCTGCAAAGATTGCGTCAAGAAAATAACCTCGTCGATCCAGAAAAGACAGGACAACAATTGTCCGCTCAGATTTCGGATTTTATGAAACAACGCCTGGAAATTCAGGTAGAACTAGAACAAATGCGTGCTAAGTATAAGGATTTGCAAGCGGAGTTAGCCCAAAGACCAGATACATCCGCTGCAAATTCGGTGTTGAGCGATAATCCACGCTACCAAAAGTTACTAGATACAATTCAAGCAGTAGATGCGGAAATTGCCAGAACCTTAGCCAAATACGTTGATAACAATGAACCAGGGAATCCACTGGTAGCTTTAAGGGAGCAGCGACAGCAATTGGTAGTGTTGTTACGTCAAGAAGGAGAGCGAGTCCAGCGCGACATGTACAGTCGGATTCGACAGTTAGATGTCCGCAATCAATCGGTGTCAGAAAAAATAGATAATTTAAATTTGGCTGTCAAGCAACTATCGATAGTTAGCCGAGAATACACCGACGTTCAGCGGGAACTACAGATTGCAACTGACAACCTCAATCAATTTTTGGCAAAACGCGAAGCTTTACGCATCGACGCAGCCCAAAGACAAATTCCTTGGCAGTTACTGACTCCTGTAATCAACCCCAAACAATCTGCAGCTAATCCATCGCAAAATTTAGTTCTGGGCGGGTTACTTGGGTTATTGTTAGGTTTAGGGGCAGCTATATTAATTGAGAAGCTCGCTAATGTCCTATACACTTCCAAGGAAATCAAAGAAGTTACTCGATTACCATTGCTGGGAATAGTTCCTTTACACAAAAAACTCCAAGAATCGAGCTTTTCTCTGCCAAACACAACTAATCTGTCGGGTGGTTTTAAACATAACCAACCGCAATGGCAAAAATCAGCTCCGGTGTTTGAAGTCTTCCGCTCTTTATATGCCAATATTCGTCTGTTAGCTTCCGATACTCCGATTCGCTCGTTTGTTATTAGTTCAGCCATTGAAGAAGAAGGTAAATCAACCGTAGCTGCTTATCTAGCACAAGCAGCAGCCGCAATGGGACAACGAGTGTTACTCATAGATACTAATTTGCGCCGTCCCAGCTTGCATCAGCTAGTGGGTATAGCCAATATTCAAGGATTGACTGATGTTATTTCTACTGACCTCGACTTTCAAAATGTGATTGAGCAATCACCAGTGGAGGATAACCTGTATGTGATGACCGCTGGTTCAATTCCTCCAGACCCCATCCGACTCCTAGCTTCCGAAAAGATGCAGGATTTGATGGATAAACTGCAAGCTGCTTTCGATATAGTCATCTATGATGCACCGCCAATTTTGGGGGTTGCAGATGCGACTTTGCTAGCTGCTCATACTAATGGACTGGTATTAGTTACTGGTCTAGGAAGGTTAAAACGTTCTGTCCTAGAGCGTGCATTGGAAGATTTGAAAGTCGCTGGTACCCCACTGCTAGGAGTAGTAGCTAACAGGACGAAAGAAGAGATTCCCACCTCCTATGCTCACTATTTGCAATCCCACGGCAAGAGCGATCGCCACAGAAGACCTAATGATGTAGACACAGGTATTGCTAGCATCATCCCCAGCTTACCCTCCTTGAAAGCAAAAACCAGACGGCGCTAACTCGGATAACAAATATCAGGAAGATAATCTCTAGGGGCGGTTTTCGTCTATTAATCAGTGGATAGACACTATATCTAGTGAAACCCGCCCTTACATCTTCTCATGCTTCATTTGTCTTAAATCGTGAAGATTTTGTTGTGGGGATATCTCAATCACCAGATAGATATTTAACTAAAGATAGATGACACTGACCTAGCTTTATTAAGTATATTGACAAAAAATGACATATCTAGAGGTAAAACTACTAATAGCTAATGACTGAACGCGAAATATTTACTGTAATTATTTACCTTACCTGTCTTGATTTTGGCAAATTAATGTCTCCTGTAATCACCTAAACATAAGCAGGAAATTCTGGAAAAAATATGATGTTAATAAATCTCTCGGTTTTCCATCAGTCCAAACTGGATAATAATTAGATGAAATTGGAACTTGGGAGATTAATTAAGTTTAACTTTGCTGATATATCTATTAGCTAGGTAATTTATATCCGAGTAGATGACGTAATTATCCTGACTGATTTCTCAGATTAGTTGCTATCTGGGTCATTCCCAGAAATGTAAATATTTATTTAACAGTCAGCCTTTATACATAAATCTAGAATTTATTAGCGATTTAATTAATAGAGTTTACCTAAAAAAATAAGCTTGCTTCATGAAATTTTTACAGAAATAGACTAGTATAAATTGAATTAAAACAATATCCTAGGGACAGGTATATACACTCGATTCGTGCTATGAAAACAAAGCTTATCAGTGGCATCGCCGCTGCTACTGCACTAGTGGGGATTGTCGGCGCCACTAATGCAGCTAATGCAGCCACTCT
>JAYKJH010000109.1:0-5139 GCA_035285345.1 Nostocaceae cyanobacterium
TTTAGAACAACACATGACACGCGATAAAAACATTGACAATCAAGACCTAGCCCGCGATTTATCCCGACGCTCCCCTATGCCTACAGCACGCTATGCTACGGGAGAGCGCGGGGCTTCTCGCGGTTTAGCTAAAGATGGAGAATTTAGTTGATGTTACTCTCCCTGCGGATCGAAAATTTTGCCCTAATTGACGAACTAGAGTTAGAATTTGGCGCTGGACTGAATGTCTTAACTGGCGAAACTGGCGCTGGAAAATCAATTATCCTGGATGCCATTGATGCGGCATTGGGTGGTAAAGTATCTAGTCGGATGATTCGCACTGGCGCAGTGCGGGCAATGCTAGAAGCGACATTTAAGTCTACTCCTGCCATAGCTGCTTGGTTGAGCGAGCAGGAAATTGACTTGATAGACGACAATGCTATGGTGATTAGTCGTGAACTAACTCTCGGTTCGGGAAGCCTCCGCAGTCGTTCGCGGATTAATGGTGTGTTGGTTAATCGCCAGTTAATGGCTCTTTTGCGGGAACGTTTGGTGGAAATCACTGCCCAAGGTCAAACGGTGTTGGTGGGACAATCTGCTCAAGTCCGAGATTGGTTGGATGCTTACGGTGGAGAGTCCCTTTGGCAGATGCGTCAGGTTATAGCCTCGGCTTTTGGTGCTTACCAACAAGCTCATGTGGCATTGGAGAAACGCCGACAATCAGAAAGAGCGCGCTTGCAACAACTAGATTTGCTCACCTATCAAATTCAAGAATTAGCAGGGGCAAGTTTGAGCGATTCCAATGAATTGGAATTTCTAGAACAAGAAAGAGTCCGCCTGAATCATGTGGTGGAATTGCAGCAGATGAGTTACAAGCTATATCAGGCTTTGTACCAAAACGATGCCGAGGACGCCGCTGTTTGTGACTTGCTGGGGGAAGGTGAATTAACATTAAATGAAATGGTGCAATATGATGCCCAGCTGCAACCTCTTTTAGATTTGGTGCGAGATGCTCAGGCGGCTGTGGTGCAGGTGGCTCGGCAAATAAATGCTTATGGTGAAGGCTTGGAAGCCGATCCCCAGAGGCTGTTGGAAGTAGAAGAACGGATTCGGGAACTTAAACTGATTTGTCGCAAGTACGGTCCTACACTTGGCGATGCGATCGCCTATTATGAACGCATCCAAACAGAGTTAGCTCAAATCAATGACAGCGAACAGTCTCTGGAAAATTTGGAGATGCAAGAGGTAGCTGCACAAGCAAAACTTACCCAAGTTTGCGCTCAGTTAACTCAACTGCGTCAAAGGGTGGCGGCTGATTTGGAAAGACAACTGGTGGCAGAACTCAAACCTCTAGCAATGGAGAAGGTGCAGTTTCAAGTGGAAATTATCCCGGTTGCTCCTACATCTGCTGGGGCGGACAAAATTACCTTTTTGTTCAGTCCGAACCCAGGAGAACCCCTGCAACCTTTAGGTGAAATTGCTTCCGGGGGTGAAATGAGCCGCTTTCTTCTGGCACTCAAAGCAACTTTTTCCCAAGCAGATGAGGGTGTAACATTAATTTTTGATGAAATTGATGTCGGAGTTTCCGGAAGAGTGGCTCAAGCAATTGCAGATAAACTACAACAGCTTGGTCAACATAACCAGGTGCTGTGTGTCACCCATCAACCCCTAGTGGCAGCTATGGCAGACCGTCACTTCCGCGTCGATAAACAAATTATTCCCCAAGGCAATGGCAATAGTACCAAGGAGGAAGATTCCTTTTTGCGTACTGTTGTCCGGGTAACTACCCTGGACAATTTAACTACTCGTCGGGAAGAACTCGCTCAGCTAGCGGGGGGAAAATCTGCTTCCGAAGCAATAGCGTTTGCCGAATCTCTCCTAGTTCAAGCCGCCAATCACCGTAACCGAGAACGGGGTTAATCAAGGAAGCGACTCGATAGCGCCCCATTTTACTTACAGGGAGGCAAGGAACAAATAGTCAGGAAATCATGACTTATAAGTTAATAACACTTGACTATCCATTAATAAAACTTGATGGTTGACTAATGACTGCAAGATTTTGAAAGTCTTCCACAGATTAGGGCAGACTAGCTACATGAGGTAAAATTATTCCCTTGTTTTCTTCATTACCTCACAATTTGTGTTCCTAACTACTTCGATTTGGGTAGCTCAGTCACAGATGCACGGTGTACACTGGGCATTATATTAATAATGCCAGATGACGCTTCATGTCATAGTTACGAAGCTTCAGTTGTGACATCTCACAGCATCGAAAGTTATTGTTAAAGTCTAAGCATCTAAACCGAGCTAGATATGACAGCTTCTCACCGAGCTAGTTGGGAGCAAGCCAGCTATATGATTATTGAAGTTCCCAATCAAGAAAACCAGGAATTGCATCAAAATTCTACCGCTGTGGGTTCTTTAGCTAGAAAACGGGGTACATTCTCTACCTTTCTCGCTCCTCTGACCCAGGACACGTTTAAACAATTTATTTCAGAAGTTGAAAAAAATTTAAAAATTGTCCATCAGACTCTATCCATGCTGGATGTCCAGGGGTTTGAAACAATTCTTCAAGAAATGTTGCAATCCATAACAATTAAGACAGGGGAGCTACTGGGGGCAGACCGGACAACAATATTCATCTTGGATGAAGAAAAACAGGAACTGTGGTCAATTGTGGCTGAAGGAGAAGAAGGGCGAACATTAGAAATTCGTGTACCAGCAGACAAAGGCATTGCTGGTGAAGTAGCCAAGCACAAGAGCGTTGTCAACATTCCCTACGATTTTTATGACGATCCTCGCTCAGGAATAGCCAAGGAGCAGGACAAAAAGAATGACTACCGGACTTATACGATGTTAGCTTTGCCCTTGTTGAACGACCAAGGGGAATTGGTAGCGATTGTGCAATTGTTAAATAAATTAACATTTCCTCACGATCCTACGGCTCCCTTAGCCGAGCGCATCGACAAACGGGGATTTACTGAAGAGGATCACAAAGTCTTTGAACAATTCGCACCATCCATAAGGCTGATTTTAGAATCGTCGCGCTCGTTTTACGTCGCCACTCAAAAACAACGTGCTGCGGCTGCTTTGATGAAGGCGATTAAGTCTTTAGGTCAAAGCAGCCTCGATTTAGAAAAAACCTTGAAGCTGGTTATGGATGAGGCGAAAGAACTAATGAACGCCGACCGCAGTACCCTGTGGCTGTTAGACCGGGAACGCAATGAGCTATGGACGAAAATACCCAAAGAAGATGGCTCGATGCATGAGATGCGACTACGGATAGGGGAGGGTTTTGCAGGTAAAGTCGCCGTTACTGGCGAAACTATTAATATCCCCTTTGACCTCTACGAGCATAAGGATTCAGAGACTTCTAAAAAATTTGACCAAGAAAATGGCTATCGCACTTGTAGCTTGCTGTGTATGCCAGTGCGTAACGCTGATGGGGAATTAATTGGTGTAACTCAATTAGTTAATAAGAAAAAATCTGGCGAATTTTCCCCCTATAACCCCGCTAACTGGCCTCATGCACCGGAGTGCTTCCAAGCCAGTTTTGACCAGAATGACGAAAAATTCATGGATGCCTTCAACATTCAAGCAGGGGTGGCGCTGCACAATGCCCAACTGTTTGCCATGCTCAAGCAACAAGAACGATTACAACGGGACATTCTCCGCAGTCTGTCTGATGGAGTAGTATCCACCGATAGAAAAGGTAACATTGTGGCGGCTAATGAAAGCGCCAGACAAGTGCTGGGGGTTAACGAAGATGAACGCCTGGAAGGGAAAAAAATCAGCGATGTGATTCAGATCAAAGAAGGTAACTTTGACACTTGGTGTGAAGATGCTTTACATCCAATCATAGATAAAGACCGCCAGCAATATTATCCAGACCGCACCCTGATTTCTCAGGGGACAGAGCAACACAGTATTAATTTATCGATTAATACAATTGCTGATGCGGAAAACGATCAGCAAGTCCGGGGTGCATTAGTCGTGATGGAAGACATCAGTGACGAAAAGCGGCTGAAAAATACAATGTACCGCTATATGACTCAGGAACTAGCAGAAGAACTACTGAAATTAGATGATGAGAAACTCCGCAAGGGCGATCGCAAACAAGTCTCGATTTTATTCTCTGATATTCGCGGCTACACTACTTTGACGGAAAACCTCCAAGCGGAAGAAGTGGTAAGCTTGCTCAATGATTATTTTGAATCTATGTTGGAGGCAGTCTTTAAGTACAAAGGCACCCTGGATAAATACATTGGGGACGCGATTATGGCTGTGTTTGGCTCCCCCCTACAACTAGCAGATCATGCCTGGATGTCAGTACAAAGCGCTATCGAAATGCGCTACAGGTTGCAAGACTTTAATCACCGTCGTCAATCACAGGGAAAGCCCAAAATCAACATTGGTATTGGCATTAATTCTGATACTGTAATTAGTGGCAATATTGGTTCTAGCAAGCGCTTGGAATTTACTGCTATTGGTGATGGTGTCAACCTCGCCTCTCGCTTGGAAAGCACTACCAAGCACTACGGTTGTGATATTGTTATCAGCCACAACACCTATGAACACTGCCAAGACCGGGTGTGGACTAGGGAACTAGATTACATCCGTGTCAAGGGGCGGAATGAACCAGTATCCATCTACGAACTAGTGAGTTTGCGTCACGAACCACTGAGACCAGAGCAAGAGCAAATAATCGAGTATTATCACAAAGGACGGGAGTATTACCTCCAGCGCGATTTTATTGCTGCTAGAGAGCAATTTAAGAAAGTTGTGCAGATCAACCGCCGGGATGAGGCTGCTATCTTACACCTGCAACGCTGCCATCATTGGTTGGAAAAACCACCCACCGATGCTACTTGGGATGATGGTGTTTGGACATTTAAAGAGAAATAGCATCATCCGCGTGTACTTCTGGGTTTTGCCAAGGGTAGATGAACGAGTCAATACCATCGCTGTAGAAATGCAGCCTCCCAAAACCGAGAAACTGTCCGTGAGACTGTTATCCACCGGGAAAAGCCTTAACCGTTCATAAAAATCTAGACAAAAAAACCCAAAAGCTGACAAAACTAGACAAATACATTTGTAATCTTAGTCCAAAGTCCTAAAACTACAGGCACAAACGGCAGTGCCTCTATCCCATCCATAAAG
>JAYKJH010000110.1:0-9030 GCA_035285345.1 Nostocaceae cyanobacterium
TTAAAACCAGGTGTTTGTCTAAACCAATTAAAGGTATGCCCTGTTACTCATACCAAAATGCCGATTGTCTATGTAATGCGCTGAGTTTCCTAGCTTGGGGTCGTTTGTCTAGTTGATAGAGTAGGGTATTCCATAAGGTGAGGAAAGGATCGAGAAGGACTCGTAGCCACAAGTTGATAGTGAATCCTACACCGAACACCAGACCCCACACCAGACCCCACACCAGACCGAACACCAGACCCCACCCCATACCCCACCCAACAGCACACCGGACACCACACCGCACCCCACACTCCACAACACACCGCACCCCACACTCCACACCACACCCAACAGCACACCGAACACCACACCGAACACCACCTTTTCAATGGGAAAACCAAACGCTAATAGCATCAAACCAGCTATGAGGTTAGTTAGAACAGGTAAGATTAGGGATGGCTGGAGGAGAAACTTCCACAAAGCTGGGTTTCGCCATTGCACCGGGCTGTTGCTGTTAGAGTCATCGGCGAAAGCAGGGTCAATGCGGTTTAGGTGGTTACGGAAAGCTGTGGGACGGAAGAAAAGCCAGAACAGCAGTTGTAAGCTACCCAGTATCAAGTTGGGGTGCTGTTGGGGTGCGTAGGTGTAGATTTTGCTGTAGTCGATGGGGGGTGTCATGGGGAATTCAAAATTCAAAGTTCAAAATTCATTTGTAGGGTGGGTTAAGTAGCCAGGTGCAATTAAATATAAAACTGAGGTAGGTTGGGTTTCGTACCTCAACCCAACTCCCTCATAGGTTACGAAGACAGCTAACCCATCCTACGTTCTCTAATCTTCTTTTTCTCTTTCTTCGTGTTCTTCGTCTCTTCGCGGTTTTTTTATATAACGAACCACGAAGAAACGAAGAGCGCGAAGGAGTAAGAGATTGAGAGAGTTTTTGTGTAAGTCTTGTTGTCTTTGTCATTGCGATCGCAACGCAGTGAAGTGAAGCAATCTCAGTGTCGGAGATTGCTTCGCTCTGGCTCGCAATGACAAAATACATTGGTTTCACTTTATATCTCCAACAAATGAGCAAATGGCTCTATCTGTCTTAACCCCTCCTCTGTCCACTCATCCCCAGTTTCTTCCTCTTCCAAACTAAACAACCTCTCCCGACAAAGTATCTGCACCAATAGGGGAAAACATTGACTTGTCTGCAATATCCACTCGATATCATTGTCAGGAAAGGGAATAGGGGAATTACCTATCAATTCTCGTGCTTCTGTTTCTGTGAAAGCTCCCAGATATGCGGTGTACCCGAAAATATTGAAGAATGGTGAACTATGTCCGGTACTCTTCGCTAGTTCTATTGGTTGTTCATGGGTAGCTAAAATAAACGCCAGATTTCCCCGTGTTTGGTTCGTCGCTAAGGAACGCAAACTTTCCCAAAACCCATCATCTAACTGAGGACAGCGTTGTAAACCGACACCAATTTCATCAAGTAAAATAACTGTGGGTTTGTGCAAATTATCACTGACTATCTCCATGAAATTATCCAAATCTAGGAATTTTGGATTTTGGATTTTGGATTTTAGACTGAGAGATTCTAAAATATATGCCAGTAACCCTTCTTGGCTTTGCATTCGCACGTCTTGGAAATCTACAAATATCCATTTATAATTCTCTGGATTTGGTAGCCAGTCATGCTTTTGTTGAGGACGTAACTGTTGTGCTGGGGTGGTGGTGATGGTTTTCAGGTAGTGTAACAGGGAGGTTTTCCCAAGTCGTCGCTTCGCGATAATAGCGGCGTTTTGTAGGGGACGCTTTTTCAGGAGGTTGAACAAGCGTTTGAGTTCCTTCTCGCGTCCGAAAAACTCACGTGGATGGGTGATGGGGGGACCTGTGATGAAGGGTGAATCATCTAGAGAGGTTTCAGGAACCGTCTCTACAAATTCGTCTTTCGCAGCAATTTCTTGCCAGTCTAGCTCCAGTTTCTCGCAAATCTCCCGAAAATTCTGATAATCAACTGGTTTACCGCTGAGGAAGTTTTTGACTGTGGACAGAGATAGGTCTATGTCGTCAGCTAAAGCTCTCTGGCTGGGGTAGTTCTGACGCTGCAGCGACGATTTAACTTTGTCTATATATTCTGGAGCTACACGGAGCGATCGCGCCATTTATCCTCATGAAAAACTTGCTTAGACTATAGCTTTTTTATACTAAACTCCAAGTCAGCTATCAGTCAGCGAAAAATCAGCTATTTCTCAACCATTGTCAAACCAGTATCTCAGCCAGTGGGGGTTTTAGATAGAAGAGTAGATTTCTGGCAGACAGAAAGCATAATGGATAACAAGAATTATTTTTTCCAAGAACGGCACATCATATACAAAGAACGTCGTCGTCAAGCGCGTTGGGCTTTTAACCTGAATGTGGGACTGACTGGTGTAAGTACAATAGTTGCGATACGCCTTTAGGCGTTAAGCTTCGCTTATCGCATCTCTAGCGCTACTGTTTTGCGGACGTGTTCCGGAAGCTGCATATACAGCCGCTGGAGGGGGGATGTATGGACATGCGACTGTGTGGTGCTGGAAACTCTCCAAAGATGCGAATGACAGGCTGGATGAGGCTTTACGGGTGCTAGAGGAGGAGTCGTAAACAAACGAACTGCCAAAACTGGCAACGGATTTTGTAGCGGATGTAACGGATAGATTCTCGCGTCTCACTGAATAACCATCCGTTGCCGCATGATTATTCAGTAATATCCGCAATTTCATTGTCTATTCAAAAACCTAATCTCCAGGACAGCAAATTTTGAAGAGAACTATCATGGGGAAAGTACCATCACTACTGAATTGACTTATGATGATGAACTTCCGAAGCTTCAGCCTCGCTGCTGTTTGTGTTCTTGCTGGCTTTGCACCTTCTGTGACAGCAGCAGCTTCTCCAGCCTTACAGTCCTCAACTGCTGTACCTATCTCCAGAGTTGTTGCTCAAGGACGGACTCAATCAACCTGGAATAAATTTTCTCCCAAGGACGGGAGCTTTAGTATACTGATGCCGGGTAAACCAGAGGAGGAACATAAAAGTGGTACTTCTCCGGACGAACCCTTGGAGGATCACACTTTTAAAGTTCAAACAGATGAAGGTCTGTTTATTGTTTCTTATGCTGAGTTTGCGGAGGAGTTGTCGCAAGCAAATCCGCAAAATGTTTTAGATGAAGTGACTAAGGGTTTTGATGGTGGTGGAACAAAAGTAGTCAGCCAGAGGAACATTACTTTAAATGGTACTCCAGGAAGAGAGGTTGAGTATACCGTTACTGAGGGTATCAATGCTAGAGCGAGGATATTTTTAGTCAAACAGCGGCTGTATTTGCTGCAAGTTGTCAGTGGGAAAAATGAGCATCGGGTGCGGTTTCTGGATTCTTTTCAACTTATGAAGAAAGGTTGAGACCATAAACATATTTAGTATAGAGGCGCAACCGTGTTGTGCCCCTAAAAATATAGTAAAAAATAATTCTCGACTCCCAATTCCAAATCTAAAGTACCAATCCCGTAGGAGATAGGACGGCGAGATGTAAAATATGACGGTTGTACTCTGTGGCGGACTGTGATAGAGCGATATACTTTGCCTGAAATGGGCAATCTGTGGACGGATACTTACAAATTCCAAACCTGGTTGCAGGTAGAAATAGCAGTTTGTGAAGCTCAGGCGGAATTAGGTTATATTCCATCTGAGGCGGTGGAAGAAATTAAGGCTAAGGCAAACTTTGACCCTCAGCGGGTGCTGGAAATTGAAGCTGAAGTCCGCCATGATGTGATTGCTTTTTTAACTAATGTCAACGAATATGTCGGTGATGCTGGGCGGTATATTCACTTAGGAATGACTAGCTCTGATGTGCTGGATACGGCATTAGCATTGCAAATGCGGGACAGCCTAGATTTAATCATGGCTCGGCTGGAAGATTTGGCTGTTGCTATTCGCGACCAGGCAAGCAAACATAAGAATACCGTGATGATTGGGCGTTCCCACGGTGTTCACGCTGAACCCATCACTTTTGGGTTTAAACTGGCTGGTTGGCTGGCAGAGGTGTTGCGTCACCAAGAACGGTTGCAAAATCTGCGTTCCTCCATAGCAGTGGGTAAGATTTCTGGAGCGGTGGGCACCTATGCGAATATTGAACCACGGGTGGAAGCTATAGCCTGTGGGAAATTGGGACTGCAACCTGATACTGCATCGACACAGGTCATCTCACGCGATCGCCACGCTGATTATGTGCAACTATTAGCCTTACTCACCGCAACTATCGAACGGTTCGCTGTAGAAATTCGCAATCTGCAAAAAACCGATGTCTTGGAAGTCGAGGAATACTTCTCTAAAGGACAAAAAGGCTCCTCTGCAATGCCCCACAAACGCAACCCCATCCGTTCAGAACGGTTAACAGGGATGGCGCGGATGGTGCGTGGTTACGCTGTCGCAGCCTTAGAAAACGTTGCTCTATGGCACGAGAGGGACATTTCCCACAGTTCCGTTGAACGGGTGATGCTCCCTGATGCATGTATTTTGACGCACTTTATGCTTGTGGAAACCACTGATTTGGTTAAAAATCTGCTGGTGTATCCGGAAAATATGTTGCGGAATATGAACTGCTACGGTGGGGTTGTCTTCAGTCAGCGAGTCATGCTTACCCTCGTGGAAAAAGGACTGCGACGGGAGGAGGCTTATGCGATTGTACAAATGAACGCTCATGCAGCTTGGAATCAACCACAGGGGAATTTTCAGGATTTGATTCGCCAGGATGAGCGTGTTACTAAGGTATTGTCACCAGAGGAAATCGAAGCTTGTTTTGACCCCATGCATCACCTGAAGCACCTAGAAGAAGTATATCAGCGACTGGGGATATGATTTTGTAGGGGCGGGGTTTCCCCGTCCCTAGGGGTTTCCCCGTCCCTAGGGGTTTCCCTGTCCCTAGAGTTTCCCTGTTCCTACGGTCTAAGGACGCTGGGTTGCAATAGCTAACCTTGCTCCAGGTACCTGACGTAACCGATCCATCACCGCTACTACCCGACCGTGACTGACGCTTTCATCGGCATTAATAATCACTAATGCTTCTTTGTCGATACCGATGATGTTACCTACTTTTTGTGCTAAAGCATTAAGAGTAATCGGTTGTTTGTTGAGAAAAAGTTCCCCTTTTGCAT
Organism: Nostocaceae cyanobacterium; assembly: GCA_035285345.1. Classification (GTDB taxonomy): domain Bacteria; phylum Cyanobacteriota; class Cyanobacteriia; order Cyanobacteriales; family Nostocaceae; genus JAYKJH01. Next base: position 5,157 of record JAYKJH010000110.1, read on the forward strand.
CTAGGGTAACTATAATTTGTTCTGATGCAGCTTCTTGTTGTCCGGTTACGGCTTGAGGTAAATTGACTGGTAAGCCTTCCTGCTTGGTTAAAAACAGGGTTGACATGATGAAAAATGTCAAAATCGCAAAGATGACATCAATCATCGGTACGATGTTAATTTGAAAGGGTGTATCTGGTTCATCTGGTAGGCGCATAGGATTTGTCTCCTCGTTCATAGCCACGACGGTAGAGTAATTCTAGTTGTCCGCCATACTCTTGAATTAATGCGATTTGGCGCTGGTATAATCCCCGAAAGATATTAGCAAATAACAGGGTGAAAATAGCAACGACTAACCCAGATGCGGTAGAAATCAGAGCTTCGCTAATCCCAGATGTTACACCTGCAGTTCTTGTACCTCCCACATCTCCGATATTCAGTGCAGCAAAGGAGGTAATCAACCCTAAAATAGTACCCAACAGACCCAACAGGGGTGAAAGACTGATAATTGTCTCAAACAGGGTGTTAAACCGCTTGAGGATGGGGATTTCAGCTTGTGCTGCAGTTTCCAATGCTAAGCGGAACTCTTCTGGATTCGGTTGTTCTAGTTCTAAAGCCGCTAGGAAAATCCGCGCTATGGGTAAATCGTCATTTTGTTGCAGCTTATCTAAGGCTCCCACAATATTATCAGCACGATACAGACGCAATACTTCCCGTACCACCGGATTTTGACGACGATTCACCCGATACCAGAAAGACATCCGTTCGCTAATCAAGGCGATCGCTACCACACTAAATACTAGCAGTGGTATGATTACTACACCACCTGCTGTTAATAGATAATTAATATTCATCTGACTGGAAGAGGGGCTGATGACTGGAAGGGAGAGGAGCGAGACAATTGTTAAGAATTTTCTTTCTTTTTCGGGGGTGCGATCGCTTCGCTACTGCGATAATCTCTAATGGCATAGGCTGGTCTGAATCAAAAAATCACTAACTCAAAGTCAACCTACCAGCTTATTACAATTTGGGATTAGTCATTAGTCATTAGTTATTCCCATTTATTATACTTGTATCCGTGATATCAGTATGTGCCCCATTAGTCAAGTAGCGATAATTCATCAACTATCGCTACTAAAAAGTCAGAATTTCAAAGTTGGTTTGCCTAATTCCTAAATTAGTAATTCGTAATTAGATTTAGAGTTACAAATTACTAATTATTAATTATGAATTGTCGTACAGCAGCAGCCTAGGTTGTCGCTGGGGTACTAGTACCTAATAGAGGCTGAATACTTGCTAGCAAATCAGGAAGGTTTAATGAATTCACTACTCCACCCCAGGGAGTGTTTAAATTGCTATTCACAACTCCATTATCAAAGGTAACAGTACCCTGAACGCTTTGCAAAGATGTCACATAATTTCTGACGATTTCAGGTACATTAAAACTACCTTCCACCCTTCCCAGTGGTCCTGTGACATCCAGATTCACAACTCCCCGGTTGAAACTGACACTACCATTGCCTTGCAGACCTTTAGTGATATTATCATCAGCAAAGCTAGCAAAGTCAAAGCTGGTAGAAAGCTCACCAAGTTGTGTGGGAACCTTAATCTCAGCCACGCCATTGTTAAAGGTAATATTTCCACCTAGACTGCTGAACGGTATGGAAATTTCCCCACCAATCAACCCAGGTAATACATCAGCAGAAATTTGTCCTGTAGAAAAATCAACAATTCCCGGTATCCTGTTAAAACTAAAGGGAATTTTAGCATCTTCTCCAAAAGCCGAAGAGCCTTGAATAACCCCAAAAGGAGTAGTTAAATTAGTGGTTAATCTACCACCAGCGAAGTTAACAGTACCGGCGATATTACCTTGAGGAGTTGCCAGATTAACATCTATTTGCCCATTATTAAATGGTACAGTGCCGTTGAGTTGTCGTAAATACAAGCCAGCAAAAGTACCAGCAACGTCAGCAATGTTAAGGTTTGCTGGCTGAAATGAACCTAATGGCGTTACTACACTACCATTTAATACACCATTAGCTACAGTCAGCGTACCGTCTAATGTTTCTAGAGAACGGGCAAAACTATTCCCTAGTTCTACAAAATTGAATGTACCTTGCACTGGACCTTGACGGGTAGTCAGGTTGCTGGTGACTACCCCATCAGCAAAGCTGAGAGTTCCCCCTACCCGTCTGGTGTCCGATACCAGATCATTAAACGTATCACGTAACAGGTTGCTGCTGCGGACAGTAAAACTTGGCACATCCAACAGGGAAGATGCTTGCAACACTGGGGGGGTCAATGCATTGCTAACAGTGTTAACAACGTTATTGACCTGTGATGTCAGCCCCGACCTCAATTCTCGCAATACTGAGTTGAACATAATTTACTTACGTATCTCAATCGCACAGAAGTACCTTACCATCGTAATTGTCTGCGGAAATATGTCGATAGGATGAAAAATTAATAAACTTCATAGAAACTTTAAGACAATAGTAGGGGAACTTCCTAGGTAGATTTTCGTCTAGCTAGCGTAAAATGTCCAGTTCCCAAAGGTTTTGATAAATGTAATTTGATTGCTGTTACCTGCTTCTACGCACTAATACTTAAATTATGAAGAATTTATCAATTGTGGACACCAAAACACTCACAAAGATATCCAGGACTTACGATAGTGTCACAATTGGTCATAGGTGCGTGACACCAAAAGTCTTATTCTTACGTTCAAATTTTTTCGTAGCGTCACACACCCTACAAGAAAAAATGTGCCAGTTGCGTAAGTCCTGATATCTTTTTTCGCCCTCAGTCGTTTTTCCAGTAAGATTGAGTTAAAGGGAGCAGAAAAATTATGTCCCAATTTACAACCGCTTTAGCCGCATATCAAACTTTCACTAACTCATTCCAAAGCCTCATCCTCAGTACCACCAGTAGCGATGGTATTCCTAATGCAAGTTATTCTCCCTTTGTCATGGATGAGAGTAAAAATATTTATATTTATGTTAGTGGTTTGGCGACACACACGCAAAATCTGCAAGCTACAGGTAAAGCCAGTGTGATGTTTATTGAAGATGAAGCCCAAACACAACAAATTTTTGCCCGCAGCCGTTTAACTTTTGATTGTACTGCTACTTTAATTGATAGAAACACAGAATTATGGGAACAAATTGTATCTCATTTTGAAGAACGTTGCGGCAATATTATTCAGATGATGCGGGAATTGCCAGACTTCCGGATTTTTCAACTCACACCTAATTATGGTCGATTTGTCATGGGTTTTGGGGCAATTTATGAAGTAGATACTAATGACCTTAATTCCTTAGTTCCCATCACAGCTAAGTAGCCGTTAAGAGTAATTCGTAATAGATAATTCGTAATTCGTCATTATTTATAGCATTTCCTAGTCTACTGAAGTACAAATTTATCGGCTTAAGAAAGCGTCCATCCTTTTCTATCGGCGGTTAATTTTTTCTGGCTATACAGAAGTGAATGTGGGAATCGCTATAAAACTCCATCCATAATATTTGAAATTATCCCGGTTTCAGGGGAAACGTCAATATACTCAACAATTGGGGTTGACAAATACTGCTTATCCTGATATATAACGTCGAAGCTGCGGCGGATTTATGCTTGCTGGGGTCGCAAAAGTCCGGAAAACAACTAGAGTGAAAATATAAGAAAAAAGTAAAGTCGCCAGATTTTTACAGCAAAATATGGGCAGTATTTGGGAACTTGATTTTTACTCTCGTCCCATCCTGGACGAAAACAAGAAAAAAATATGGGAACTCTTGCTGTGCGAGAGTCCCTTGGATACGCGGACAAACACCGATAAGTTGTTTCGCTATGCTCAGTATTGCCCCAGTACAGAGGTAAATTCCGGTTGGTTGCGGAATGCTAT
>JAYKJH010000111.1:0-10183 GCA_035285345.1 Nostocaceae cyanobacterium
AACACCAGAAGTCATAGGGGCAAAAATCGCTGACTCCAACACCGTCAAAACTTTAAATAAAACACTTTACGATACAGTCCGGCAAAATTGGAGTGGTACTCCCACCTTTAACAAAGATTTGAAGTACCGTGTTGCTATTAATAAGGATGGTGTAATTGCTGATTATGAACCTTTAAATCAAGTAGCCTTTGACTATTTTCGAGAAACACCTTTACCCCAAATTATGCAAGCTGTTTACGGCTCAAATTCCACTGCCCCTGATAGTAAACAAGCTTTAGCCCACTTTCAAGTCATCTTCAAACCTAGCGGGCAATTAGAAGTTACTCCTTGGCAGGGGTATCAGTGATTGGGGAATTGGGAATTGGGAATCGGGAATCGGGAATCGGGAATCGGGAATAGTAAGAAATAGATTTGATTATCAATGCCCAATGCCCAATGCCCCATGCCCCATGCCCCATGCCCCATGCCCTACCCCCTACTATCCCACATCTTCGCTGCGTCAGTAACTGCTTGCTCCACGGTCTTCTGACCCAGCATTGCTGCTTGCAGATTTTCGTAAATTGCCTTTTGCAGAATGTTAAAATCTTTAAGTGTGGGAGTTAAAACTTCAGCCTGTTTTAGTTGTGAGGCGCTAACAGCACGGGCTAGCTCCAAGACTGGCGCATTTGCCGGTACATTCTGAAAGTAGCTGTCAGACAAGGCTGGAATGGTGGAGGGGAGGACATTTGCCTGTTTGGCAAAGGCTAGCTGGTTTTCATTATTAGTGACAAACATGGCAAATTTTACGGCAGCGTCCGGGTGTTTGGTGCCGCGGGGAATAACTATATTCATCACAGCGACATTTATCTTGCCAGTCTTCCCTGTAATTTGGGGTGCAATGGCGGAAGTCTTGGCAATGTCCGGTGCATTCTTGGCGATATTCTTGAGAAATTCAGAACCAGAAGCCATCAATGCCGTTTGTCCGGATTGATATAAATCAATACCATGTCGATGTCCTTTTGTCAAGACTTCTTTAGGGAGAAGCCCTTGTTTGTACATATCTACCCAATATTGAAATGCAGCTTTGCCCTCTGGTGAGTTAAATGCAGCTTTGCCTTGAGCATCGATAAGAGTGACTCCCATCTGGACAAAGGATTCCATGACTTCACCGGAATCTGCGGGTACAAAAGTTACAAACAAGGCATATTTGCCAGTTTTCTCCTTAACTTGCTGTGCTACTTTTGCCAATTCTTCATAGGTTGCAGGGGGCTTACTCACACCTGCTTGTTTTAACAAATCAGTGTTATAAATGGTAAGCCGTGTAGTTAGATACCAGGGTATGCCAAAACTTTTACCATTGAGAGTACTTGCTTTCCAAATGTTAGGCAAGTATTGCGAACGCGCTTCTGGTGATACCTTCGCATCCAAATCTAACCAAGCATTGCGTCCAGCAAGTTGGGAAGCAAAATCAGGATTCAGATTAACAACATCCGGTGCTGTCGAAGCCGCAGTAGCAGTGAGAATTCTGGTTTGCATTGCCGCCCAAGGAACGTCAACCCAGTTTACCTTAATACCTGGATTTTGAGCTTCAAAATTGACCATCAGACTGCGAAAATAATCGGTGAATTGGGGCTGAAGTTGCATCGTCCAAAACTCGATACTTACCGTGCCCGAATTTGCCTGTTTATTTGCTGTACCGACATTACCACTACTACAACTGACAACCCAACTTGTCACAAAACCAATTAGTGCCCAAACAACCAATCGTTGTAAATTTTTCAGTTGAACCATTGTGCTTGTATTATTTAATTTTCTTGGGGTTTAAGCGTGGAGATTATAAGCTAAATTCAGTACCAGGTATTAACATCAATTTTTAGCATCATTAAACTTCTCAAATTCGCAATCCTGAAGGCAAAACTGTGGTGAATCGGTTACAGAGTCTGTTTGGAAAAACCAGTGGGGGGGTAGGCATAGAACTAGCCCCGGAAAGGGTGAACATAGCCCAGCTAGTCAAACAGCGGCAAGGCTACAAACTACATGCCCTATCATCTGCACCAGTACCAGATGGAGTATTTGTCGATGGTCACATCGCCGACCCCCCAGCGATGGCAGAAATTATCCAGCAGGTACTGGCGGAAAATAAAATAAAAGCCAATCGCGTCGCTACTGCCGTACCGGGACGAGATTCGATTGTGCGGCTGATTCCTGTACCAGCAGAGTTAGATGATAAAGAACTCAGCGATATGGTACTCAACCATGAAGCTGGGTTGTATTTACCCTATCCCCGCGAAGAAGCCGATGTAGATTATCAAAAATTAGGTTACTTCGTGGATGAAGATGGTATTGAAAAAGTACAAGTGCTGTTAGTTGCTACCCGCAAGGAAATTACCGACACTTATTTGGAGACATTTCAACAGGCGGGTTTACAAATCGATGTTTTAGAAATTAACAGTTTTGCCCTGATTCGGACAATTCGTTCCCAATTAGAGCAATTTCAATCCCAAGAAGCCGCAGTATTAGTGGATATAGAATTTGATAGCACAGAAATTGCCATCATAGTCAACGGTGTGCCCCAATTTTCGCGAACCGTACCCATTGGGACATACCAACTGCAAACAGCGCTATCACGAGCGATGAACCTACCGCCTACCAGAGACACCCAACTGCTGCAAGGGATGACAATTCCCCAAACCCCCATAGAACCGAGTGGACGCACAGGGGTGACAGCAATTAATCCCGGTATGGCAGCCATGATGCGAGTTTTAGGAGAATTAACCGACGAGCTACGCCGCTCTATCGATTTTTATCTCAATCAGAGTGAAAATTTGGAAGTGGCACAGATTCTACTAGCAGGACCAGGGGGAGGAATTGGACAAATGGATGAATTCTTTACACAACGTTTGAGTTTACCAACCACGCAAGTAGACCCCGTGGCAGCATTATCCTTGGAAATTGATGATGAAAAATTTAACCCCGTGCAGCGTCCAGGCTTGGGAATTGTGCTGGGTTTAGGACTGCGGGAGGTATAGCTCTGATGTACAGTTTAGATATTAATTTTTTGAAAGACCGCCCCAACCAGCAACAGCAGGGTGGTGGTGCCAGAAGAGGAGTATCTATCCCTGCAGGGGAGAGGACACCCCTGATGTTGGGACTGATAGTTGGTTTATTATTACCAGCTATATTGGGTGGTGGATGGTGGTTTTTGGCAGCCCAAAACGACCAATTAGCCCAGGATATAGCCCAACTGGATGCCGAAAACAAGCGCCTAGATAGAGAAATTGGCAACATTAACCAAATCAAGGCACAGACTCAACAAATTAGAGGGGAAACACAAGCCCTAGCCAGCGTATTTAACCACATTCGACCTTGGTCGGCGATGTTGCGGGATATGAGCGAACGGATTCCCCAAAATGTGCAAATTGAAACTATTACCCAAATTGCACCACCCGCTCAAGCCGCTACGCAACCGACACCCACCCCCACCCCCGCTGCAGGTGCAACCCCAGCAGGTGGTAAACCAGCTTTGCAGGCTCAACAAACCCCAGCACCTCAGCCTCCCCCCGATCCAGGTGGAGTAGAAATAACTGGTTACGCTCGCACCTTTAATGATGTCAACGACTTCTTGCTGACTGTTCAGCAGTCGCGATTTTTTAAACCAACAGAAACTAGAATTGTGTCCGCTGAGTTGGTCGATGCACCCTTACCACCGGGGGTAGCTAACCGTCCAGGGGTGATTGTCAAACCAACTCAAATTGTGAAATATAAAATTCAATCTAGTCTCAGCGACGTTCCAGCTTCTGAGTTAATCCGCGAGTTGGATCGTAAAGGTGCCGTAGGATTGCGGGATCGGATTTTTACTCTGCAACGACAAGGAGTCATTCAAAAATGACGGTTAGTGACGATAATTTTTTCAATGATGACGAAGAGGTAATCGCCCCCGCGCCAACCTATCCAGTTATCTTTGGTGTTACCCTAACTCCCACCGTCAGTGGCATCCTACTGGGGGTTGCAGGGTTAGTAGGTGCGCTTTATATCCTGTTGAATATGGTATTGCCTGCATGGGACACTTATCAGCAACAGCAAGCTAAAAAAGAAGAATTGCAAGGCACCCTAGAGCAAAAAAAAGCCAGTATTAAAAATATTGGCATAGTCAAACAAGAACTAGAAGAAGCAAAACAGCAAAACAGACAGGTTTTAACCTTGTTTGCTAACGAAAAAACCCTAGATACCTTGCTGTTGGATCTCAACAACCAAGTCAATCTTGTCAGAGGCACACTGAAAAAATATACCCCCGCTGACAAGCCCATAGAAGTAGTTAACGATAGTTCCCTTGGGGCTGGTGTCAACGGCAAACTTAAACGTAGCGTCGTCAATGTCGAGTTAGAAGGGACTTATCCCCAAACAGAAAACATCATCCGCAGGATAGAACAGCTACAGCCACTGTTGCTAGTCAAAGACTATAAATCCACATTGGCACCAGAGACAGCAACTACAGGACCAGGAGGTCAACTAATCACCAGAGTCGGACCGCCAAGAATTAATACTTCTTTCCAATTGCAGGCTTTGATACCAGCAAATACCGAAGCCGCTAAAGAGGCAGGAGCTACAACAGTGCCACCACGACCAAGGCAGCCAACTCCGACTCAACAAACCCCCAAGGCACAACCACAAACAACTCAGTCGCCTACCCAACAGCAAACTCCGCAGCAGCAAAAACAATAAACAAACGTCAGAACTACCGCTGCAAAGAAGCTAGGAGTTATGAGTTATGAGTTATAAATTAATGCAAAACTTTGAAAAAGCAAGACCTTTGGACTCAAAACTCGCAATTCGTAAGGCGTTCCAGAGGAACGTCTCTACATAAAATTATTTGCCAGGGTGCAACTACTAAATACGGGTAAATACTGGAAACGCCAGAATGCAGATTGTCAAGGTGAGGAATGAACGGTGAAACATCTTCAAGGTAGTAGTGTAATCTTCGGTGTGGCAGCCACAGTGATGATGGCAGCTAGTCCGGTGTGGGCAAAGACTACCACCCAAGTGATAGGGGTGCAAATCAATCCTACAGAAGGGGGCATTAATGTTGTTCTAAAAACTTCTAATGGCGATCGCCCACAAATTTTTACCACTAAACGGGGTAACGCTATAGTTTCTGATATCATCAATACCCAACTCCGCTTATCAGAAGGCAATAGTTTTCGTCAAGATAACCCCGCTCCTGGGATTGCTTCTGTTGTTATTAATCAACTCGATGCTAACAGCATCCGGATGATTGTGACTGGTACTGGTGGACCCCCCAGCGGTCAGCCAGCAGTCCGCAAACCGGAAGAAATTACCCTTGGCTTTAGCACTAATGGCTCAGCCGCTGCAGCCCCCTCCACCCAAGAGGGGGAAACACAAGTACCCACTACCCCGGCAGCCTCACCCCAAGCTCAAGCACCAGCACCAGGGCAGCCAGAAACCGGCAGTAAACCAGTATTGGAACCCAAACCCCAAATCAATATTGACGGCAAACCTGCACCTGCCGCTGGACCTGCACAACCTGTGACTCCAGTTCCCCCCTTATTACCTAGAGCGGTGGCTCCTCCGGTAGGGGATATTGCAGTGTCAAATATCGATGTTTCGCCAAGTACGATTGACTTGGGCACCCAAGAGAGGGTTCCCCGCTTAGTACTGCGCGATGCTCCAGTTCGGGAAGTGCTGGCACTTCTGGCTCGTGCAGCGGGGTTGAACCTGGCATATACCACCGCTGGTGCGACAGGACAACCAGGACAACCAGTACCCCCTCCTGGCGTCCCTGGTGCCGGGAACGAAGGTCCAACCATCTCCCTGGATATTGAAAACGAACCTGTACAAGACGTTTTTAACTACGTTTTGCGTCTGAGTGGTTTAGAAGCCAACCGCACCGGAAGGACGATTTTCGTCGGACCTAAACTACCCAATTCCACCCGCGACAATGTAGTTCGCAGTTTGCGCCTCAATCAGGTAACGGTGGATGTAGCACTCAACTTTTTGGTAGGTTTGGGGGCAGAAAGTGCCGTTAGTCGCGAAAGATTGGTAACCAGCGTCAATGCTGTCCCTGTAACAGCACCGGGTGGTTCAGGCGCCCAAACCGCCATCACCCAAACCCAGACAGTTACAGAGCAGAGACTGGAACTACAGCGGGTGGATTTCCGCGACTCTCAGCCGATACTGAGGGGTTTACAAGCCTTGGGAGATGCGCGGACTAACTCCGTCACCCTGATAGGTTCTCCCAGACAAGTGGAATTTGCGATCGCTCAACTCACTCAACTCGATATCCGGCGTCGGCAAGTAGCAGTCAACGTTAAAGTTGTGGATGTTGACTTGAGCAATGTAGATTTTGCTAACGCTAGCTTCTCTTTTGGTATTGTTGATAGCTTTTTTAATTTTAGTGCTACTGACGATGCAGCTGCAGGTGGCGGAATTATCGGCATCAACAATAATCCTGGTGGATTTTCCCGGAGATTCATCGCTCGTTTGCAGTCACAAATCGCTACTGGCAATGGGAAAATCTTGACCGACCCAATTTTGGTTGTCCAAGAAGGTCAAACCGCCAACGTCAAATTGACACGGGAAGTCATAGGCAATATCAAAAGAGAGATATCGACTAGAGAAGGCGGTACGGACGTAGAAACTATTACTGTGGAAAAAGTAGGTGCTGGTCTCACCCTGAATGTCAGAGTTGATCGGATTGACGACAACGGTTTTGTGGGATTGTCTGTTGCGCCTGTAGTCACAGTTCCCTACGATACCATCACGGCTAATATCGGCACAGGTGGTGGAACTGCTATCACTTTGTTAAATGAGCGCTCCTTGCAGTCGGGTGTGATCCGGATGCGCGACGGGCAGACTCTAGTTCTTTCCGGCATCATTCAGGATTCGGATAGAGCAGAAATTAGAAAAGTCCCGATTTTAGGCGATATTCCCATCTTGGGGGCACTGTTTAGACGCACAACCAGAACCAATGAGCGCCGCGAGGTGATTGTCCTGTTGACGCCGCAAATTATGGATGACTCTGAGCGCTCCTCGGCTGGTTACAACTACACCCCCAGCCCCGATGCAAGGCAATTGCTAGAACGTCGCGGTTTGAAACTGCCAAAGCAATAAAGGGAAAAGCGAACAGAGCCGTGGGGTAGGGAGCAGGGAATAGGAGCAAATCCCCCATGCCCCATTCCCTATGTCCCATGCCCCATGCCCCATGCCCCATGCTCCAAAACCTGTTCATCCTGTCTAATTCGCTACATTTTGGGGCAAAAAATCACCCAATTACCCTAAAAAAACCTGAAATCTATATAAATTAACGCTTTCATAGATCCACTTCTGGCAACCTCCATTTAGAATGATTCAATGAAACGTCGCTCCTATAGGAGTTTCAGCCCTTTGTATTCGGGGATACTCCTAAAGAGCGATTTCATAAATCTCAAAAGATAAATTTCATCTATCTTGGGAAGGATTTATCTAAACTTCAAGGAGTTTGGTATGAACAAAGGTGAATTGATTGATGCTGTAGCCGACAAGGCAAGCGTGACCAAAAAACAAGCTGATGCAGTGCTAACTGCGGCTCTGGAGACTATCATTGAAGCTGTTTCCTCTGGAGATAAAGTTACCCTGGTAGGATTTGGCTCCTTTGAATCACGGGAACGCAAAGCCCGTGAAGGACGTAACCCCAAAACCAACGAGAAAATGGAAATCCCGGCAACTAAGGTACCCGCTTTCTCTGCAGGCAAACTGTTCAGAGAAAAAGTAGCACCCCCAAAAGAGTAACCTTTAGAGATTTCCAGCAACTGTTAATGCGACCTGAACATGGGGGGAATCTAGCTTGGGCTGTAGCGCTGGCTGGCTGTTCCCCAGATGCTATCTTGGATTTTTCCGCTAGTATTAGCCCTTTGGGACCCCCAAAGGGCGTCCTAAGAGCTATTGCATCTCAACTGGGGAATCTCCGGCACTATCCAGACCCTAACTGTGGTGAATTGAGACTGGCTCTAAGTCATGCTCATCATCTACCCCCTGAGTGGATTCTGCCGGGAAATGGCTCGGCAGAGTTACTTACCTTGGCAGGTCGGGAATTAGCAAGCTTAGCTGCAACAGTTGTCCTCTCTCCAGCCTTTGGTGACTATTACCGTGCCCTCAAAGCCTTTGATGCCAAAGTCCTGGAATTGCCGCTCATCAGTCCTGAGTCCCTAGGGACGCAAGTCCGGGTGCCCGTACTCAGCCTTGAGGAGGGGTGGGGAAACCCTCTGCAGGGGCGGGAAAACCCTCTGCAGGGGCGGGAAAACCCCGCCCCTACGGATTGCGGTTTACTGCTGAACAACCCCCATAACCCAACAGGATGTTTGTTAAAGCGGGAAGCGATTCTACCTTACCTAGAACAATTTGCTCTGGTAGTGGTAGATGAAGCTTTTATGGACTTTTTGCCGCCAGAGGAGGAACAAAGCGTCATCTCGGTGGTAGAAAAATATCCCAATTTGGTGATATTGCGATCGCTGACCAAATTTTACAGTCTCCCTGGACTGAGATTGGGTTATGCGATCGCCCACCCTGAGCGGCTGAAACTTTGGCGTTCTTGGCGCGACCCTTGGTCGGTTAACAGTTTGGCACAAGCAGCAGCAGTAGCTGCACTCCAAGACGAGGAATTTCAGCAGCAAACTTGGAACTGGCTACCACCCGCACGGAACAAATTGTTTCAGGGATTAGCCCAAATACCTGGACTGCAACCACTAGAAAGTACAGCTAACTTTTTATTGGTTGCAACCCAACAACCTAGTTCCCAGTTGCAGCAAAGATTACTCACACAGCATCAGATTCTCATCCGCGACTGCCTGAGTTTTAAAGAATTAGGTGAGCATTATTTCCGGGTTGCTGTGCGTTCTGATACTGAAAATCAGCGCTTAATCGCCGCTCTGAGTTCCTAGGGGTGTCCTCATTCCTACTGTTTTAGTAGTTACTTAGCCAGGGTGGGGTTTCTCCACCCCTACGCATTCAGCACTAATAAACTATGTCCGTTGACTACGATATCGTCGTCATTGGCGGTACTCCTGCAGGACGCTATGCTGCTCTTAGCGCTGCCGAATTACATGCCACTGTCGCCTTAGTGGAACCCACACCACCCTACGGTTTCATCTACCATCACGCTCTTAGCCAAATTGCACAACTTGCTGTGCAACTCAATGATGCTACACCATTAGGAATTCACGCTTTCTGTACCGATAGCCAAGAACAATGCCAAATATCCCTAGAATGGGAAGCCGCTAGCTCATTGGCTCAAGCCTTGGTTAGTAATTTAGAAGAGCAGCATTCACTAGCCATTCTCGCAACCCAAGGAGTTGATGTCATTATCGGCAGTGGAGAATTTCAATCTTCTCCTCACTTAGCATTTGCTGTCAACAACCGCAAGTTGCTAGCTCGTACCTATTTAATTGCTACTGGTTCCTATCCGGCAATTCCTGACATTGAAGGATTATCAGCTACAGGCTACCTTACCCTATTAGATATCTGGCAGCGCTTGGGCAAATGTCAAATACCTAGGAATTTAATTATCCTTGGTGGTACTCCCGAAAGCATTCAACTAGCGCAAACTTTAAGCCGGTTTAGTTGTAATGTGACGCTGGTAGTAGAAAAACCCCAGATTTTGCCCCAAGTTGACCCAGAAATCACCCAATTACTGCAAGCGCAGTTAGAAGTTGAAGGTGTGCGCGTCCTCACTAATATGGCAGTAACTCAGGTAATGCGAATTCAGGATAAAAAATGGCTGCAAGTGGGAGACAAAGCAATTGAAACCGATGAAATTATCGTCGCAACTGGACAGCAAGCTAATATTGCATCTCTAAATTTACCAGCAGTAGGGGTGAAATGGAAAGATAATCGTTTGGTAGTCAATAGAAAACTTCAAACTACCAACCACCGCATTTACGCTTGTGGAGAAGTAATGGGGGGTTATCCCTTTGCTAATCTTGCCAATTATGAGGCTAAAATCGCCTTAAAAAATGCCTTATTTTTGCCAATTTCTGCAGTTAATTATGCTTCTGTGCCTTGGGGAATATTTTCTGACCCGATGCTGGCACAAGTTGGCTTTACAGAAACTCAAGCAAAACGGCGATATGCTGCTAATGAAATTATTGTTTTACGACAATACTATAAGACAGTAGCCGCAGCCCAATTGCCAGATAAAATTACAGGTATATGT
>JAYKJH010000112.1:0-8728 GCA_035285345.1 Nostocaceae cyanobacterium
GCAGTAGATTCTTCCCACCACCAGCGACCTTCGCGTTCATGCTGGTTAGGTAATACCGCTCTGGTACAGGGTTCGCAACCAATACTGATAAATCCCCGCTCGTGCAACTTATTATAAGGCACATCTAAGGCACGGATATAATCCCACACCTGTGCAGATGACCAGTTTGCTAGGGGATTGAATTTAATCAGTTGATTTTCTGGGGTAGAAAATGCAGTATCAATTTCAATCACCGGAATCGAAGCGCGGGTACCGGGACTTTGGTCTTTGCGTTGTCCGGTAATCCAAGCGTCCAAGGTTGCTAGTTTGCGACGCAGGGGTCTAACTTTGCGAACACCACAGCACTCTTTGTGACCGTCTTTCAAGAAGCTAAACAGCCCTTTTTCTTCTACCAGCGCTTGGACTTCAGCCGCATCAGGGAACATTACTTCTAATTTAATCCCGTAATGTTCTCTGACTTGATCCAAGAACTGGTAGGTTTCAGCGTGTAACCGTCCGGTATCTAAAGTAAAAACTCGGAAGTCTTTTGTGAGTTTTGATGCCATGTCAATGAGGACAACATCCTCAGCCCCACTAAAGGAAATGGCGAGATTATCAAAGGTTTGCAACGCCAATTGCAGAATCTCCCGTGGGCTTTTCTGGCTGTATTCGGCTTCTAGTTGGTCGATGTTTAAATCTGGTTTCGCGACTACCATAGGTTCTCTCTCTCTTACCCTGAATAGTTTATCGAATTAGGAGCCTGAATAGTAAATGGCGTCAACTTTTAATTTTTCTGATACTCACCTGGGACTTATAGTCCCAGGTGAGTATGAGCGAAGTCAGATAAATTTGTGTTGATTTTTACTATCTATTTATGAGGTGCAAGATATCACTTATATCCAGGACTTAGGCAAAAACTCTCCGAAACTCTTATTTCTCTGTGTTCTCTGTGGTTGATTTTTCGTTACTTGTGCGTAAGTCCTAATATCTTCTGGTTACTTTAAAGGTTTACTCAACGCTTCCACAAGAGCATCTTTTTTCATTTTACTGATACCAACAATTCCTCGTTTCTTCGCCATTACTTTTAGCTCAGCTGTTGAGATTGTTTTGAGAACACTAGCATCAGTAATTGTATCTGGCATTGGCTGAGGAACGAGATAAAAGATTTGCTTGAATGCATCAAGTTTTTTACCTTTTGTAATCCCACATTTTAGGTTAACAATTGGATCTAATGTCTTCCAATATTGGCGAGGAGCTTCATCAATCCGATTGGTAGCTATGGCAATTTTAACCGTTTTTAGAACACTACCTGGTTGGTTAACTAGATACTCTAAGGCTGACATAATTTCATCTCTAGATGCCTTGGAAAGATTAATTTTTGGTATTTCCTCCCCTGCAAGTACTCTAGTGACTTCAAATGTATCACTACTATCATCAGCAATAATGCACCAAACTCGCTCTAAACCAGCTGCTTCGGCAACAGCGTAAATGAACGAGTTACCAATTACCTGGTATTTATCTTCGCCAATTTCTTTGACAATGATTGGAATCCAATTTCTTCCACCTTTCTGATTAAGCAGATGAGCAGAAGCTTTAATCAAAAATTCCGCAGCATCGGTTTCTTCACCAGGTTCGATATCGTCCAAATATAAATACATCAAGTTTCCAACATCTTTGGGGTTACTCATTGTAAGAAATACTCCTTAGCTAAATTTTTATAGTATTCATGGGCATAGCGATTTTGATATACCGCAGGAGTACGAGAAAAGGCAGCGCTTGCAATATTAGCGTAGTTTGGTACTTGAGGAATATGCAGGTCTTTTTTAGCGTTTGTATATTTGGGATAAAAATAAGGTAATAAATCAAATCCTTCCTTTTTAGCAATTTTAATAATGCTACTGATTTCTTGCTGAGCTATTGCTAACTGAGGTGGTGTAATCTTTTCTCCATTGAAGAAAATTGGTAATGGAATCGGACTCCCATCAGCTTTTTCAGCCTGTACTTCGGGAATGAACTTCTTGATTGCTATTGCGGCATTCTCTAGAGAGAAAATATTGTTATGTTTCGTCGGAATGAGAATCACATCAGCGGCATAAACAGCTAGTTGGCTATAGGAGCGCCAATTTGGTGGTGAGTCTATCAATATATAATCATATTCTTGTCTTGCAGATTCTAGCTTTCGATATAGGGTATTGCGTTTCAATAATTGACGAAATTTTTCATCAGGAAAATCCACTAATTCCTTATCAGCAGTAATTACATCAAATCTAAGTTCTGAATTACTCTTCTTTAACGGGAACCTATAAGAATGCAGAGCAGTTTTGAGTTCTATACTTCGTTCTGTAAGAGCTTTAAAGACAGCACCTTCACTTAACGGCAGACCTAATGAACTCGTTAAATCTTGCTGATTGGGGTCAAAATCGATTGCTAGAACCCTCTTGCCTAGAAAAGTTAAGATAGCTGCCAAATTGACGGTTGTGGTTGTCTTTCCTACTCCACCCTTGTTGTTATAAACTGTAATCGTCAAAGCCTTAGTTGGGCTTTCAATCTTTTTCCGTATTGTAGCAACGATTTTGTCAATGTTTTCGCTGTCTAAGGAAAGACAAGGAGTAGCAGGATAAATCACTTTTCCATGCTTCCGAAACAGTTGGATATGGCAAGAGTTGGTAATAATTCCCCACCGTGCAGTTTTGCAGTTCGGTGCAAGAAGATAGTGTTTTAGTTGCTTAACAGTGTTTTTATATTGTGCAGAATCACTAGATAAGTTACAATCCCTTCCCTTTAACTCTAGAAGCAGATCGGGATTAGATTTTGTATATAAAAAAATATCATCTCCAACGGTTTTCCTGGCTGCTTTGTCAACGGCTTTCCCGTCACCAGTAGGGTATTGAGGATGAATTTCTTGAACTTGAAATCCTAATGATTTTAGCAAGTGAGGTAAAAAAAGTTCATTGACGACCGCCTCTGTAGCATTTTCAGGAAGGCTTTGCAGGGTGGATCGAAGACTGATAGTTGTCATGCTTGTAGGGTAGGGAGCTTTCTAGTCATGTGTAATTATCATTCTACATACTGTATCAGTGTAGGAATCAGCACAGAGAAATACAGACTTATTATTTCAGCCCAGAACTTGTCTAAGTCCCGCTAGGGGCTTGGGGAAGTTGGCTGCATTCCGATTTTTAGGCGGAGATTTGTCCCAATCAAGCGGGTATTGTTTGAAAGCGATGTGTTATGGGACACTATCGACAGCTTATTATCTTGATCGCGAGCAACTCATATCAAAGAAATCGGTGTTCCCGCCATGCTCGGTGAAGGTGCTTAATGCTTTAATCCTCATCACTATATCACCGAAATCAGAAACAGCGACGTTTTGTTAGGATGGCCTTGGTTTGGTCAGCAGAAAAATTATGACGTGGCAAGAATTGGAAAAGCAAGTACTGCAATTATCGCTAAGCGATCGCACTCATCTAGTTGAGTCCATACTGGCATCAATTCAAAAAGAAACGCTACCATATCTTCCTGCAAATCCAACTACAGAATCTTTGAGCGATCTCGACCCTTGGACTCTTAATTTAATAGGTGTAATTAGTCCCATACATCTGTCATCAGAGTTTTAACAGTGCCGTAAATACCACACCTCAACTACCGGACACCACTACCTTTAAAAAGATTAAAAATCCTTAACATTTCGTTACGATAGGGACATGAGAGATGAGGTGAAGCCCATGAACAGCACTATTCGCGTTGGCAACCTATTCGGGATTCCTTTCTACGTCCATCCGTCGTGGTTTCTCGTTCTGGGGTTGGTAACTTGGACTTATGGCAGCGGACTAGCGACAGCGTTTCCTTACTTAGGTAATGGGTCAGCTTTGCTACTGGGTTTAATGACAGCACTGATGGTATTTGCATCTGTCGTTGCTCACGAATTGGGGCATAGCTTTGTAGCCAAGGGTCAGGGAATTGATGTTAAATCTATCACCCTATTTATATTTGGTGGGGTAGCAGCCTTAGAAAAAGAATCGAAAACCCCTGGGGAAGCATTTTGGGTAGCGATCGCCGGTCCCCTGGTCAGTCTAGTTCTATTCGCTATCATCTCTGCGATTGGTTTTGCAACCTTTGCATCGGGTCCGCTAGCGGGAATTCTCGGCGTTTTAGCATCAGTTAACCTAGCGCTAGGTTTGTTTAACCTAATTCCTGGCTTACCCTTGGATGGTGGTAATATCCTCAAAGCCATCGTCTGGAAAATTACAGGTAATCCTTACAAAGGTGTCACTTTTGCTAGCCGAGTTGGACAAGTCTTTGGTTGGGTAGCTGTTGCTTCTGGTTTAATTCCCCTACTAGTAGCTGGTAGCTTTGCAAACTTCTGGAATCTATTAATCGGGTTCTTCTTGCTACAAAATGCCGGTAAAGCAGCACAATATGCGAAAGTGCAAGAACAACTCACAGGTTTAACAGCAGCAGATGCAGTGACAGAAAATAGCCCCATTGTTTCTGCTAGCATGAGTTTGAGAGAGTTTGCTGACGAGCAACTGTTGACTGGACAAAACTGGCGACGGTTCCTGGTGACAGATGACAACGGACAGTTAGTAGGTGCAATATCGGTTGATAGTCTCCGCAGCATTCCCTCGCTACTGTGGTCAGAAACTCTAGTGAAAAATGTCATGCGACCTCTAGACGAGTTTACAACCGTCAACACTGAGCAAACCCTCTGGGAAGCAGTACAATTGCTCGAAGAACGTCAACTATCAGTACTTCCTGTAGTCCGTGAAAACGGGGTTCTGGTGGGGATTTTAGAAAAAGCAGCGATTATGCATTTACTATACAGAAAAGCCGAAGTGAACCCGGCATAATTGTCCTGTCAGATCAGAAATAATCCTTCATTCTCCCTCATCCAAGCCATGAGGGAGATTTTTTATATTGGAAGTTAATGAGGATTATATTATTGGCAGTCGGTATAGATTTGAAACAGATTAATTAATCTCGTCTGGATTCAACCCTAATTGACGCAATCGTTCTGCTAATATTTCAGCTTTTCTCTTCGCTTCAGCAGCTTCTTCCCTAGCGGTTAGTGCTTCTTCTCTAGCGGTTAGTGCTTCTTCCCTAGCAGTTATAGCTTCCTCTCTAGCAGTTGCTAATTCCTCTGCTGGTACAGCAATGATTTCTCCATCAACGGTAAACCACCTTAACCACAACCGCTCAATATCCTGAAATGAACCTTGCCATAGTCCCAAGCTTAAGCCTAATTCTGGCATCAGCAAGCGACCCTGAGAGAGATTCATGGGTTCATAATGACCTCCTACTAAGTGAAAACCCTGAAGTTTATTGGTATAACGACTAAAGACAATATAGTAGGGAATCCGCAGAATCAGTTCATAGACTTCCCATTTACTAGGAGGTTGGTTAGGTTCGCTTTCTGTCTGACAAAAACCCTGATAACTTAGACCACCGATAATTCCTGACTCCCGCACCTTAGTACTGTCTATAGGAAAAGGAGCGATTATGGGAGTCATAGTAAAATGGGTGATTCTTATCGGTTAGCAGCCACATTGCTAACGGGAGTACCAATATTAGCAACGACATTATCAGAACTGCCCTCACTGTCGTTAGACAATGTACTTGACAGTTTACCAAGTTTACGAGACAACCAAAAACCTGTATTGCCAAAGCTAGAGCCAAAAAATGTCTCTAATATTGATATATCCCTGCCGGAATTTAACAATCAAGAGTTACAAATACAACCAGAAGGCTCATTTAACAGCGAAACTCCAAAACCAGTCAAGCAACAACTAGCTTCGGGTAGTCAACTTTATCAATATAGATTAGCAGCGTTGCAATCAGGAAAGATTTATACTCGTATAGATGATGATAACCTACGAGCATCGGCAGCGAAAGCAAATCGCCTACTCAAGTATGAAGATTGGAAAACTTTATTGACACGAGAAGCGGGGGCGATCGCTCAAGGACAAGGTGACAATCATCTTAGTGTTTTAGTGGGTGACTCTCTAAGTTTGTGGTTCCCCGCAGAAAAATTACCATCGGGAAAGTTTTGGTTAAATCAGGGAATTTCCGGAGATACTTCTAGTGGAATATTAAAAAGATTACCTGCTTTTAGGGAAGCTAAACCAGATACGATTTACGTCATGGCTGGGATTAATGATTTGCGGCGAGGGGCTACGGATGAAGATATTGTAAATAATTATCGCCAGATTATTCGTCAGTTACGCCAGATGCACCCAAAGGCGGAAATTGTAGTCCAGTCAATATTACCAACCCGTCTGACAGCAATTCCCAATAGTCGGATTTTTCACCTCAATAAACAAATTGCTGTAATTGCTTACGAAGAAGGAGTCAATTTCCTGAATTTACACCCTTTATTTACGGACGAGCAAGGGAATTTGCGACGGGAATTAACTACAGATGGCATACATTTGACTCAGCGTGGTTATGATGTGTGGCAATGGGCGCTTAATCGGGCAGAATATACAATAGCTCAAGCAAGGAGTGTTGTTACAGCTAAGACCTTTTGAGTGCTTGCTCCTGAATTGTCAAGAGTTTTTCTCACTAATGACTAATGACCAATAACTATTGACCATTTTCCTCGCCTTTTGGCTTGAGAAAATCTCTCAGTTGTGGTTTTGATTTAGGTTGGGGCTGGTTTTTTGGGAGAGCGCTAGTGGACTCATTGCTGGGGGATTGTTGTTGTGATTCCCCAGAAGTTTCCGTGGGGACAACAACAGCAGGACGTTCTGCTGGTTTGGATTCGGTTCTGACTGGTGTTTTAGGTTCGGGTTTGGGTTCGGTTCTGACTGGTGGTGCTGATGTTTCGACCGTCGTGGGAAAAGATTTCTCAGGTGGTGAAGACGACTGAGAGTCGTTACTAGGTGGTGCTGAGGTTTTTTCGGGTTCAGGTGATGGAGAACTGCGATAGGTAGGCTTTTGTGATGGTGTTGGGGACTGATAATCACGGCTAGGGGAGGGTGATGTCTCCACACTGCGGCGACGACGAGAGATGCGACGGCGTGATTGACGTGAGGTACCTGATGATGAGTCGTCTGTGGTCTTTGCACGGTTGTTATCGCTTGAGGAAGTGTTCTGGTAACGGCGACGGGGACGAGTGGAACTAGAAGTGGATCGGGAGGTGGAAGTGGATGTGGATGTAGAACTGGACTTCTTCTGTGAGGAGGAAGAGGAGGAAGTAGTGCTGTTGCTGTATGCATCCACAGAAGCGTCCATATCAAACTTACGAGGAGGTGTTTCCTGTGCTGCATCTGCCGCATCGGGAGTGCTAGCTGGACTGCTAGGAGGCTGAGCAACAGTGGGTGGGGATGGCTGTTGTATTGCTGGCTGTATTTGTGGCTTTTCTGGTTTGGGGAACAGACTATTGATGCTCAAAGCCCCAGCAGTGGCGGCTGTAGCAGCGAGTGCTATGCTACTACTAATTAATATTTTGGGTGAAAAATTTTTCTTGGGCTGGGGATTAGCGGGTTTTGGCAGTTTGGGAGGAGAATTTACCGCCGCAACTGGATGTTGAGTTTCCGGGGGTACAGTAGTTGGTGCCGATGGGGGATAAATTGGATAATGTTGAATATTTTCCGGATCTATCTTCAGGGTCGGTGTGACTTGGGTGGGTCTAGAATTAGCTGTATGTAATGGTGGTAGTAGCGACAGCCACTCCGCCACAGTTTGGGGACGAAACTGCGCCTCAACCGCCATCCCACGCATGATTGCTTGATTGGTAGCAGCACTCAAATAGGGACGCAATTCGCGAGGGGAAGGCATCGGTTGGCGATCGCGCAGCAATGCGGGCATGGGTACTTGGGCTGTCAATAGCGCGTACAGCGTCGCCGCTAAACCGTAAACATCAGTAGCAGCGCTCCGGGGTGCTTGGGGTAAATACTGTTCAATAGGTGCATAGCCTTCCGAAACCATCCCCGTGTGAGTTTGAGTTACCCCAGCGGTAAATTCCCGCGCAATCCCAAAATCAATTAACACTACTTCCGAAGTGTCTTGACGGACGATGATATTTTCTGGCTTCACATCCCGGTGTAGCAACCCATTGTGATGTACTACCTCTAATGCGGCAGCAATTTGGCGAATGAAGTGAATAGCTGTAGCTTCGGGTAAAGGTGTTTTGGGGATAATAACTGCTTGTTCTAGGGTTTGTCCGGGGATGTAGTCCATCACCATGTAAGGCAAACCACCCTCCAGAAAAAAGTCGCTCACCCGGACAATATTCGGGTGCCCACAAGCCGCTAGTCTTCTAGCTTCATCCTGAAATTGACGCTGAAACTTATCAAAATCAGCATGTTGTCGCATTTGCTCGTTCAGCGTCTTAATCACCACCACTTGGTTCAAGAAGTGGTGAGTAGCTTTGAAGGTGATGCCAAAACCACCATGCCCTAGTTCTTTGTCTAGAGTATATTTCCCGCTCTGCAATTTTGTACCGACTAACATAGACAGTCCTGAGTGCTGAGTGCTTAGTGCTGTTGGGGCGGAGTTTAAGCGCCCGTTGTGAGTGCTGAGTTAAGTGTTTTGAGTTTTCAGTTTAATACAACTGAACACTCTTCACTCTAACTCACGACAAGAGTGTACTTCACTATTCACCTGACAGTACTATTCACCTGAGTACTATTCACCTGACAGTACTATTCACCTGACAGTACTATTCACCTGACAGTACTATTCACCTGAGTACTATTCACCTGACAGTACTATTCACCTGAGTACTATTCACCTGACAGTACTATTCACC
>JAYKJH010000113.1:0-50821 GCA_035285345.1 Nostocaceae cyanobacterium
ACCTGACATACTAAATCTTACACTACATAGTAGCAGTACTTTCAGCCTGCAGTAGATTAAGACTGGTGGAGAGGTATGACTAGTTTGATTCATACCGTTGAAACCCTTGTAACTACGTTGTCGATTCTCTGGAAAATCACCGCAAAAATTGCCAACTTAAGATAAACATTTTGGAGTAATTTTAATACGGTTGACAATTAAGAATAAATATGTTTGCAGCGGATAAGCAGATATTTTGGCATTTTTAGGCGATTATGTCCTTAGTTTGGGAAGAATACCTGCGATTGGACTGTCTAGACGCTACCCTCACGCAGATATTGAAATGGTTTCTTTACAGCAATTTTCAGTTTCTTGAAATCTACCTCCTATGATTGGGAAGCGCTATAACTAGTACCATTAACAAATTCTAGTGATGAATCTAGGACAAACGAGAGTTGATTCTCTGAATAATCTGTTCTAATCGCTGAACTTTTTCTGTATTACCTAGAGCCTCAAACAAATCGCGAGATTTTTCCAAGGCAGAAACTGCTTCTTTAAACTGGTTTTGCCGACCCAGAGTGATACCCAAATTATAGTAGCCATAGGGGTTTTTAGGGGCAAGAGCAATGGCTTTTTTGTAATTAGTTATTGCTTGTTCAGGTTGACCAGAATCATCAAGAGCGTTTCCTAAAGCAATATAGGCATCTACATAATTACTATCTAAGCGAATAACTTCTTCGTATTCGGCAATTGCGAGGTTAAATTGTTTATTGTCGTAATAAATATTTCCTAGTTCATAGTGGGGTTCGATGTATTTCGGATTGATACGGATAGCTTGTTTGTAAGAAGCGATCGCATCCTCTATTTTACCTTGTCGAGCCAGGGTAACTCCCAAATTAAAGTGAGTCCAAGCGCTATTGCGGTCAAGACTAAGAGATTTTTTATATGCGGCAATTGCTTCTGAAGGTTTACCTTGGTCATCGAGAACATTTCCTAAACCAGTGTAGGCTGGTGCGTAATTCGGGTCAATTTTGATTGCTTGGTTAAAAGCCTCTTCTGCACCGGCTAAATCTCGTTTTTTGTAAAGACTTATCCCTCGCTCAAAGTAGTTACGTGCGGTGGGGTTTTGAGAAATCTGATTTTGGTTGGTTTGGGAAGATGTGAAAATGTCTTTTTGAGGAGAATTTGCGGCGAGAGTTGCTTGTGCTGTTGTTGTCAAACCCAGACAGATGATAGCGGCTGCCAAAAAATGGTTGCTCTTGGTCATTTGCTCTATACCTATATAGTAGACTCCTACACTCTTACCTACAATTTCTGGATAGGAAATTCCGCATTGGGCGATGAAATTATTTAAATTGCTGACAAAACCTGGATTTCTTAGTCTTTAATGACCGCGTTTTAGATTTTAGATTGGGGATTTTCAATGAAGAATTCCCCATCGGAAGTCATGCTGGTTTCAGACCTCGCTATTCACACATCCCCAATCTAAAATCATCACATCAATCTAACATCCTAAATTCTTGCATTGGGAGCATGAAAGAGCGCGGTCCCCTAGCGATCGCCAAGTGTTCTGACCAACAATCCCATCCACTACCAAACCTTCTACTGCTTGGAAGTTTTTCACAGCTTGCAGTGTAAAACTATCAAATTGGAAGTTAAAACTAACATAGTAGCCAGCAGCCAGTAATAATTGTTGTAGTAATCTCACCGCTTCCCCAGAGTCATTTAATGAGAGAGTAGGGAGATTCTTGGGAGTAGTTTTGCTAGCAGCTTCGATATTCTTAGACATTGTATCTGACATAGTTTTGTCCTTCTTGTACAGGTTGTGTTTCTAGAATCGCCGAATGACGAATTCCTGATTATTTGCTCAGAAATCGGATAGGGAGAATCTAACAATCTGAAAATTAGCTGATGGCGATTGCTGATAAAAACCCGATTTCTGAATCCTTAATGACCGATGTCTAGATTTGGAATTTGATAGAGTAGATGAAGAATTACCGATAAATTTTGTCGGGTTAACACCGCTCTATTAATCAATCCCAAATCTACAAGTAGCCAATCTAAAATTGTCTGACTATTTGCATTGGGAGCATGACAGAGCGCGGGCACCTAGCGTCCGCCAGGTGTACTGACCAACAATTCCATCCACTACTAAACCTTCAACTGCTTGGAAGTTTTTCACAGCATTTAGTGTGAGGTCATCAAACTGGGCATTAAAACTAACATAGTAGCCAGCAGCCAGTAGTAATTGTTGTAGTAATCTGACGGCTTCCCCAGAGTCACGATAAAAGAGAGTGGGAAGATTCTTAGCGGTTGTGCTAGCAGTTTCGATATGGTTAGACATTGTATCTGACATTTTTTTGTCCTTCTTGTACAGGTTGTGTTTCTATAGTTAAAAGGTAATTTAGCTTTTTAACTAACCGCAGTACCCAACCGGGGTGAAATTACTAAACTATCCGATTCTTAGTAGCTGAATTTCCTAAATATAGCTACAGCGGCACAGTAAAGCGCTCCTGAATTTACCAACTAATGACTATTGACTAATGACACATTACTCATGACTATTAACTAATAACTATTAACTAATGACTATTAGCTAATGACTCCTGTAATCGGTTTAATCAGCGGCACTTCGGTAGATGGGATTGATGCTGCTTTAGTGGAGATTTCTGGCACCGAAATAGATTTAAAAGTTCAATTACTGGCTGGGGAGACTTATCCGTATCCAGATGAGTTACGAGAGCGGATTTTAGCTGTTTGTGCTGGTGAGGGGCTATCTATGGCAGAATTAGCAGCTTTAGATGATGATATTGCAGCCGCCTTTGCTCAAGCATCTCTAGCAATTCAAAATGGACACAAACCAGCCCAACTCATTGGTTCCCACGGACAAACTGTATTTCACCGACCACCAGGAGACTGGGGATTAGGAAACAATTCTCTCTATCCCCACTCAAGAGTTAACAGTACCCAACTCGGCTATAGTCTCCAACTCGGTCGAGGAGCAGTAATTACTGAATTAACTGGTATTCCAACAGTCAGTAACTTTCGGGTTGCGGATATTGCTGCTGGTGGTCATGGTGCCCCCCTCGTCTCCAAAATTGATGCTTGTCTGCTTGGTCATCCTCAAGAAAATAGATGTATCCAAAATTTAGGTGGCATTGCTAATGTTACTTATCTCCCGGCACAGCAAGGTAATTGGTTGGCAGAAATTTGTGGCTGGGATACTGGACCGGCTAACAGTCTTTTGGATTTGGCGGTACAATATTTAACACAGGGTGCTAAAACCTACGATGCAGATGGCAACTGGGCGGCAAGTGGTACTCCCTGTATTACCTTAGTAGAACAATGGCTAGCCCAAGATTACTTCCAAATGCCACCGCCTAAATCCACAGGACGCGAGTTATTTGGTAGTATTTACCTCCAGCAGTGTTTGGCGGACGCCGAAAAGATGCAACTAGAACCGGCTGATTTGTTGGCAACTCTCACAGAACTCACGGTGGCTTCCATTGTTCACAGCTATCGCAGTTTCCTGCCACAAATGCCCCACAGAGTGCTATTGTGTGGGGGTGGCAGTCGGAATCTTTATTTGCAGCGCCGTTTACAGCTACAGTTGCCATCAGTGCCAGTAGTCACTACAGATGAAGCCGATTTGAATGCGGATTTTAAGGAAGCAATTGCTTTTGCTGTGTTAGCCTACTGGCGGCAACTAGGTATTCCTGGTAACTTGACTTCAGTGACTGGGGCACGTCGTCCCATGCTCTTAGGAGAGATAAACTCTCTATAAGTAACTATTGCCATATAACCAATTGCTTATGTCTATACTGTACTTGCCTTGTTTTCCGCTTGACACTCCTTTAGGGGATACTGATATCGATGGAGTTAGCGGTATTCGCTTAAAGTAAGGAATGCAGACGGTGGGGCACACTTTTTTACTAGAAGCCGGACGTTGGAACTTGCAAGGGAGTTGGCTAGAACGCAATGGTATGCCTATTAGTGTTAAAGGTCAAACCCTGGTTGCCTGGAGTAAAGATAATTGGTTCACAATGGCAACAAAGTTGATATTTCCTGGTGGTGAACGCTCGGAAATTACTTTGCAATACAAGGGATTACTAGATGCTGGAGAACGTCAATATACTTTTAAACTCCAGCACAGTTCCTTTCAACATAGTAAATTGGGACGAGTTGAAGGTGAGGGGTGGATTAGTCCCGAAACAATTATTCAGCGCTACTGGGTACTGAGTGACCACCAGCGTCGAGGTGGCTTTGAAACTCTACACCGACTCTCCGATGATTCCTATTATTTAACTAGCAGTATTTTAGCTGGTCATCATTTGATTAGTACTATGGAAGCTAGTTTAGAACGTCTGGGTGAAACTTAATGTAATCTTTATCTGATTTCTACTACCTTTAATAGTTTAAAAAACCCGATGAAATAGAATAAATTTTGTTGATTGATAGCGGTTTAGTGTAGATTGACAGTGTAATCATGCTCTTAGATACTTAACCTGGTCAGTAGAGTCATCCTATACTAAGTTGACTGTGGCTTATAACCAGAAACTATTGACTCTTGACTAATATCTAGTTAGTACAGAGTGGGCAAAATAATTAATAATCCAACTTTGGGATGGCATCAGCTATCAGGGGACATCGCATTCAATTTACCCATCCCAGGCATTTAATTTAACTTGCTATTTGCAAGTACTAAAAATAAGTACTAAGAATTAAGTACGACAAATCTCTCTTGGGGACAACGTGATAACTAGTTAAATGATGGTGGAGTCCAAATTGTCTATGTCAGACCCCAACATTGGTCGCTTACTCAGAAACCGCTACCAACTTCAGGACATGATTGGTACTGGAGCTATGGGCAAGGTTTATCTTGCAAAAGACACGTTGTTGGGTGGTGTACCTGTAGCAGTGAAGTTTCTTTCGCTGTCCCTGCAAAATCCACGGATGCGAGTCCAAGACCGCTTTGAAAAAGAAGCGAAAACCTGTGCCCTATTGGGTCAAAAAAGTATCCACATCGTCCGGGTGATGGACTACGGTGTAGATGAGCAGGATACGCCGTTTTATGTGATGGAGTATTTGCAAGGAAAAAGCCTTAGTGAAGTCATCCGCCGACAACAAATCCCTTTAACCAGGTTTTTGAACATGGCACGCCAAATAAGTTTGGGGCTTGCCTGCGCTCACGATGGTATCATGATTGATGGGATGAAGGGGGAAAAATGCCCGATTATCCATCGAGATATTAAGCCCAGTAACATGCTGGTGATTCAAGACCCCAGTTTTGGCGAGTTAGTCAAAGTGCTGGATTTTGGCATTGCTAAGTTGCTCTTAGGTGATAGTAATAATACTAACTACTATTTAGGCACCCTGGCTTATTCTTCTCCAGAGCAAATGGAGGGTAAGGAATTAGACAACCGCTCTGATATATATAGCTTGGGGGTGATGTTGTTTGAGATGCTCACAGGTAAATTACCCCTGCAACCAACCAGCCACAATTTTGGTGCGTGGTATCATGCCCATCAAAAGCAAATGCCGCGCTCCTTTGCTGAAGTCGCACCTAGATTAAATATACCTTCGGAGGTGGAAAACTTGGTGATGAGTTGCTTAGCAAAATCACCGAGCGATCGCCCTCAAAGCATGAACGAAATTCTAGAGACCATTGTAGCCCTAGAGCAGCGCTACGGTAATCAGGGTATTTGGCTACCTCCTAAACCATCCTCATCGACTCTGGATACTCCCACAACACCAGAGAAGTTCAACTCTGATAACCGGAATGTTATCCCTGTAGCATCCCTGTCAACTGAGGAGATAGCCAGATTAACCCCCTGGCCTAAAAATCGACCCATCGCTGATATTGCTTTCCCTGATTTCTTCTCTGCTAACGAAGAAAGTTTTCCAGCGGTCTGGGCTATGCTACCCCAACAGGAAATTCAAAAGCGTCTGGTTTCCACACGCTACAACCAGTTTCTATTTATCACTGCTCCCCATCCAATGGTGCTGTGGATTACAGTTATCCACAACCGCCAACATGGAGCCAAATGGTTGCCTTGCTATTTAGACTTGAAATTACCCCACAATCAAAAAATGATTCGTCTGTTGGGAAACCTTGGTTCTTACTATCTGTTATTCTTTGCCAGAGAAGCACCCCAACGCACAGCCCATGTCACCACTTCTAGCATTGCTTTTGATCAACGTCAACGGTTACAAAAATGGGCAGCCCTTGGTCAAACCCTAGTATCCACTGCTGACCCTCGCTTTAGCAGAAATCTGCTACGAAATGAGTATGAAAAAATCAAGCCCCAAATTATCGCCAAGCTAGAATCCATTCACACCGATTCCCCATTTGATATTTCTAGTTAGTTATTGGTCATTGGTCATTGATCATTAGTCATTGGTCATTGGTCATTAGTTATTGGGGTTGTTCTCAAGTTTGTAGTCAGCAACCTTTGATAACATATTTAGAAATATTAAATTAATACCCTACTTTTCCTCAATTTATTGATATATAGAAGTCCGCGCATCATTCGTGAGAAATTAGATACCCGACAAATGAATGCGAAGTCGGGTATCTGGATGTGAGGAAGAGCGATCGCTTCGTGACTCCGCTCAGCGCATATCGCACCTCCAGAAAAGACACAACATACCCCACCCCTGAAAACCGGGGAATGCGGCAACCGATGCGGCAGCGGATGGGTAACGGATGTAACGGATAAGTTAAAGAAAAATCTACGTAGGGGCAAGGCATTGCCTTGCCCCTACCGACCCATTTGTATCATTAGAAAAATCAAATGGTATTGTCTGTCCAACCCACCACCTATCCGCACTCGTCCGCTTTGCCGCAGGCTATCCGTTGCCGCTTTCAGAAATCAACATTTCACTTTCCGACATTGCCAAAACCATAGCGATAGATAATTATACAAATACCTCTAGCTGGTAGGGGCACAAGAATAAGAGTGCCCCTACGGGATTTTGACAACCATTCTGAACAGTATAGACAAATCTCATGAAGCGGCAGTATAAATACTCTAGCGCTATACTTGCAAGTCTGATTTTTTCCCTCGCACCTACTCTAGCGCTCTTAGTAAATGGTGTGGTAATATCAGCCGCTACAGCACAGACAGCAACTACCCAAAACCGCAAAACTGAAGCGTATAGACTTAACCAAGAAGGTATTCAGCAGCTTCGTCAAGGAAAGTTTCGCGAAGCCTTGGAGACATTCCAGAAGGTTCTGGTTATTCGTAGAGAAATTGGAGATAAGAGGGGGGAAGGGGTAACTCTCAACAATATTGGTTTAGTTTACCGCAACCTGGGACAGTATCCTAAAGCCTTGGAATTCTATCAACAAGCTTTAGCTATTCGCAAACAAGTTGGTGATCCAGCCGGGGAAGGGGTAACTCTCAACAATATTGGGGTAGTTTACCGCAACCTGGGACAGTATCCCAAAGCCTTGGAATTCTATCAGCAAGCTTTAGCTATTACCAAACAAATTGGTGATAAGGCGACGGAGGGGACTACTCTCAACAATATTGGCTCAGTGTACGACAACCTGGGACAGTATCCCAAGGCCTTGGAATTCTATCAGCAAGCCTTAGCTATTACCAAACAAATTGGTAATCAAGCCGGGGAAGGGGCTACTCTCAACAATATTGGCGGAGTTTACGACTACCTGGGACAGTATCCCAAGGCCTTGGAATTCTATCAACAAGCTTTAGCTATTAGCAAAGAAGTTGGTGATAAGGCGGGGGAAGGGAACACTCTCAACAATATTGGCTTAGTTTACTCCCACTTGGGACAGTATCCCAAGGCGTTGGAATTCTATCAGCAAGCTTTAGCTATTACCAAACAAATTGGTGATAAGGCGACGGAAGGGACTACTCTCAACAATATTGGTTTCCTGCTAGAAGCACAAAAACAACCACAGCTAGCGATAGTATTCCTCAAACAGTCCGTCAGCACCTACGAAGAAATTCGCCAACAGCTACGAGTCCTTCCCAAAGAGCAACAAGAGTCCTACACAAAAACCATCGCTAAGACCTATCGCCGTCTTGCTGATATTCTCCTCCAACAAGACCGCATCCTGGAAGCACAGCAAGTCCTAGATTTACTCAAACTCCAAGAAATTGAAGACTACCTCCGCAACGTCAGGGGAACAGGACAACAGTTGTATGAACTTCCCCCGGAACGGGAAATCTTAGCGAAATACAACGAACTGCAACAATCAGCTATAGCGCTAGGGAAAGAACTCACCCAACTCCGCAAAATACCAGAAGCTTCTCGCACTTCCCAACAGCAGCAACGCATCGCTCAACTGGTGAAACTAGAAGAGGATTTAAACGGACAATTTAACGCTTTCACCTCTCGCGCTGATATTGTCGCCTTGGTGGACAAACTCAGTCCCCAGGTTCTCCGTCAAACTGTAGACTTATCCCAACTCGACAGCTTACGCGATGACTTGAAAAGACTCGACGCTGTGATACTCTATCCCCTAGTACTCGAAGACCGTCTGGAATTGGTCATCACTACCCCCAATTCCCCACCTTTACGCCGCACTGTGAATGTGAAGCGGGAAGATTTAAACCTCACCATTGCGGAATTTCGCCAAGTCTTGCAAAATCCTGAGAAAGATGCCAAACCCAGCGCTCAGCAACTCTACACCTGGCTGATCAAACCCCTAGAAAATGACCTGAAACAAGCAGGTGTCAAAACCATCATCTATTCCCCCGACGCGCAATTACGCTATATTCCCCTAGCTGCACTCCACGACGGCAATCAGTGGCTAGTACAGCGCTATAGAATCAATAATATTACTGCCAAATCCCTCACCGACTTCAGCAGCAAACCTCAACCCCAACCACGAGTACTTGCAGGAGCATTTGTGCAAGGTACGTACAACGTCACGCTTGGCGATGATACATTTTATTTCCGTGGTTTAACGTATGCTGGTAAAGAAGTTGAAAATCTAGTATCCCTAATACCCAACTCCACCAAGCTTTTCGACCAGTCATTTAGTAAAGAAGCCACTACTTCTAAAATGAATGAGTATAATATCGTTCACATGGCAACCCATGCGGCATTTGTACCGGGAGATGCTAAAAATTCTTTTATATTATTTGGTGATGGTGATCAGGCTACTCTCAAAGATATTGAAAATTGGACGTTAAATAATGTAGATTTAGTCGTACTTTCTGCCTGTGAAACCGGCTTAGGGGGCAAATTCGGCGAAAATGGCGAAGAAGTTCTCGGTTTAGGTTATCAATTTCAAAGTCGCGGTGTTAGAGCTACTATTGCTTCTCTGTGGCAAGTAGATGATGGTGGTACGCAAGCTTTGATGGATGCTTTTTATGCTTCCCTAGAAAATGGCAAGACTACCAAAGCCGAAGCATTGCGACAAGCACAAACTGCCTTGATTACTGGAGATTTTAAACCACTGGGTGAAAAACGGGGGATTGTAGTAGCTGAACGTATTCGTAACGGAGTGCCTGCTAAGGTGCAAAGTCGTCTTTCCCATCCCTATTATTGGGCGCCGTTCATTTTGATTGGGAATGGGTTGTAGGGGCGGGGAAACCCCGCCCTAATCCATACGGACAATCTAAAATCCACGCATCCAAAATCCACGCATCCAAAATTAAGTAACCATGCTCTCAGTAAGCCAAGCCGAAGCCATTATCTTAAACTTAGTCCAGCCTCTAGATCATCAACGGGATACGGAGGAGGTCGATTTATTAGCAGCAACTGGGCGGATTTTGGCTCACCCGGTGACGAGTCATCTGGATTTTCCCCACTGGGATAATTCAGCTATGGATGGCTACGCTGTGCGTTACGCGGATGTACAGCACGCTAGCTCCTCAAATCCAGCGGTATTAGAAATTGTCGAGGAAATTCCCGCCGGTTATCAGCCGCAATTACCTATTCAACCAGGACAAGCAGCGCGGATTTTCACGGGTGCGGTCATGCCATCGGGTGCTGATACCATAGTGATTCAAGAAAGGACTCTTCGGGAAGACAACCGCGTTTTCATCCTCGCTGCACCCAAACCCCAAGAATTTGTCAGATATAAAGCGTCTTTTTATCAAGCGGGAAATCAACTACTTCCCGCCGGAATTATGCTACAAGCTCCGGAAATTGCTGTCTTAGCAGCCGCTCAGTGTAATTACTTAAATGTGTTCCGTAAAGTAAAGATTGCGTTAATTTCCACAGGTGATGAGTTAGTAAATCCCGATCAACCCCTGAAACCAGGACAAATTGTCGATTCCAATCAGTATGCTCTGTTCTCGTCCCTCGTACAAATGGGAGCCGAAGTCCAAATGTTAGGAATTGTTGCGGATGAAAAACAGGCGCTCCAGGATGCGATCGCTCAAGCTATAACTAGTGCGGATATGGTGATATCTTCTGGTGGTGTTTCCGTGGGAGATTACGACTATGTGGAGCAAATTTTGCAGTCATTGGGAGGGAAAATACACATTCGCGCTGTGGCTGTCAAACCCGGAAAACCTTTAACTGTCGCTACATTTCCAGCTTCTGCTGAGACTGAGGAAACCCCACGTCTGTACTTTGGATTACCGGGAAACCCTGTTTCAGCTTTAGTGACGTTTTGGCGGTTTGTCCAACCAGCTATCAAAAAACTTTCCGGACTTGCTAGTAATTGGGAGACGGCTTTTGTGAGTGCCCGAACCCGTCAAGATTTGCGTTCTGATGGTAAGCGAGAATCTTATCTGTGGGGTAAATTGCAGTTAATTGACGGGGTTTATGAATTTGAACTAGCTGGTGGTAGTCACAGTTCAGGAAATTTAATTAACCTAGCACAAACTAATGGTTTGGCTGTGCTACCAGTGGGAACGACACTCATCCCCCAAGGACAGGAGGTATTGGTGATGCAAGTCAGCTAGTAGGGGTGAGGTCTCCTCACCCTGACACACCTTTGCGCCAGATTTCCTCACCCTGACACACCTTTGCGCCAGATTTCCTCACTCTGACACACCCCACCCCACGAATACATCTTTACTACAAAATTCTATAAATTATAAAATTATTATAAAATTATATAAATTTTACTTTTATATTACCAAGGCAGCTAAAATCTCCTGCAAGGTTAGATTTCCACCCTGACAGAATTATGGGGAACTGAATTACAATAAGCCGCGTCTGCCATTAGGACGCACAGTTTGCCAGTTTATCTTCGCTAGTGCTAGCTGCTCTGGTGAGAGGGTAGCTCCTGTGAGATTAGCACCACACAAATTAGCCCCTCGGAGATTAGCGTGATTCAGATAAGCATAACTCAGGTCAGCACCACGCAAGTCTGCCCCTTCCAAATCAGCATGGCTAAGGTAGGCACTGCTCAAATTTGCATACCGGAGGTTGGAACGGTTGAGCCTAGCACGTCCAAAATCACTCTTATATAAATTAGCTGATTGGAAATTAACTCTCTCTAGCTTACAAGAATGGAAATTTGTCCCCGATAAATCAGTACCTTGGAGGTTCAAAGTGCTGAGGTTATGCTGGGCAAAATCCCGTTTGCCTTTCATGTAGGCTGTAAGTAAAGCCTGGGTATTTAAATGCTTCACCCCTTGAGGCTTAGTACTTGTGGAGCCACTGGTGTAACCGCAGGTGTTTACAGTAGTCGGTTGTGGTGTCAGTACTCTGGGACGAAGTGCAGCGGAGTAGGAACTCTGAGCTTCAGCTAATTGCCTTTCCCTTCTCTTCCTAATATCTGCTGCTATCTGGGCTATAGAGGGGTTGGAAGACCCACCAGAAGGACGACTCACAGAACCGACAGAATCATCACCACGTCCATAGCCATTGCTTCGCTCGCTACCAGATCGTGGCTGGGTGAGCAAACCCTGGCTCAAACTATCTAAGTAGGGTTCTAAATCCAAAGCCCGCAAAACTTCTTGTGCTGACTTGTAACGAATAGTTAGCGGTACAGCGAGCATTTTTGTCAGTACTTCTGCCAAGTGGTCGCTGACGTGGACACGGTGACGCCACATCATCTCCGCCGTCGTGGGATTATATTCCAAGTCTTTAGGTGATTTACCAGTCAGCAGATAAATACAAGTAACTCCCAAGGCGTAGATATCACTAGCATACACTGGACGCATTGCCATTTGTTCTGGCGGTGCAAAACCAGGGGTACCGATAGCATAGGCGGTAAATGCCGTTTGGTCTGATTGGTTGTCTGGTTGGTTCATCGATGACTGAACTTGGTTCTTGACGGCGCCAAAGTCGATGAGTACCAGTTTTTTATCTTCGTCGCGACGAATCAAGTTAGCCGGTTTGATGTCTCGGTGAATCACATGGTGGCTGTGGATGTATTCCAGGATGGGGAGAATCTCGCTTAAAAATTGCTTGACCCCGGCTTCACTCAGCGGACCATTACGTTTAACTTCTTGCTGTAGGGTTGCGCCGCTAATATACTCCTGAACCAAATAAAATTGCTCATTTTCGTCTATGTAAAAATAATCTAACAACCTTGGCAGTTGGGGATGGTTGCCTATTTGTCCTAGGGTTCTAGCTTCGCGATCGAATAACTCCCGCGCCATTTGTAGCACGTGTGGTGCGTTTGCAGAAGGACGCAGTTGCTTAATTACACAACTCGGCTGTCCTGGTAAGGCTTCGTCCTTCGCCAAAAATGTAGCTCCGAAGCCTCCTTGACCTAACGCTCTGAGTACTCGATAGCGATTATGTAACAAAAGCTTTGAGCCGCAGGATGGGCATCTTTCGCTATTTGCTGCATTTTCCGGATGTAAACAAGTGGGGTTTAAGCAGTAGCTCATTAACTGTCAACTCGCTGTACGAAGAATGACTGGGAATGGGGCACCCTATTCTCATTATTGAGACAAGAAACAACAAATACCAGATAATTTTTGCTGGAATTCTGTTGAAGATTTACTAAAGTAAAATTCGCTAAAGATTAAGCAACTGTGAAGATTAGGGGAAAGCTCAGGGAGATTACGCATACTTATAGCAAGTACTATTTCACTATCCCATTCTAATTTTTCCCTAGACCAGTTTCTGGCTTAGGGCTAAGGGTTGTTCCGCCCAAAACTCAACCTTAGCAATTGCTGACAAATCATCAAAGCTTTCTCTGTTTGAGAAATCAAATGTGGGGCAGAACTCACTCGGCAAACCTCCTTCCGATAATTTCGAGTTGGTAGTTGCTCGCCTGGGAGATTAATTGCGCCTACAGCAAGGGCAAGTGTTGATAATCTGGCAAAAATTTCACTCCTATTACTACTGAAACACGACAAGGGCAATACCTGCAACTGTCTGAGTATCCCATTAGGATAAAGATTGCTGAGTGTGTAAGTATTTCCTTGCAAGCGACAGGGCACAGTAACCATAAATCTGGTAGCAAAATTGCTCCCAAATACACGGATGATCTAAAACTCAGTAGTTGCGATATGTTAAACCCATGACAAAATTGTCACTTCGTATGAATTAGTTATTAGTTCATACAATGCGTTTTTTTGCATTTTTTAAATTTTTGCAATTACAACCTGGTTTGATTCGCAAGACTCAAAGGGAATATAAAAAGATGTTAAAATTTTTTTAGGATTTCCCTTCTTGGTTCCTGGTGGATTGCCACTGATATTAATTGACACTAATTATCACACAAATTCGTTGGAAAAGCTACGTAATTTTTTTATCCCCTAGAAGTGTCTGGAAAATTGCTCTGCTGAATCCTGTGGTTTTCATGCTAATTCAAAATAGGGGTTCATGGGCATTATCCCAGAACTCGCATCAGAGGAAAACAAACATGCCATGCTCAACAAAACTCCGGTGAACCTGGCAATTAGAGCGTCAAAAGAGATGACTAACAATAATACAAACGCTGTAGTTAGCATTGTTAGCAGTGCCTGATTCATCTGCTTTCCCTCTTTGAGTACTTTCTATATTAGACTAACAGGGTAGGTGCTAGCTATTACTACCACCTAAAGAGGGAATTATTTTGATTTTTCTCAGCACACAAATAGTGAATTATACTTTTATTTGGAGGACAGATACCTAAATTAAGTGGCTGTTGTTAAAAACGGAACAAGATAACACCTCCGACCTATCAACAGATTAAAATACAGTTACTCAACGTCTATCTGGATTCTTAAGCATCTGTTGTAGTTTTTGTTAGTGTTTACTTCTCCATACAGTTGTTGTCAAAATAACAGTGTTTCAAAATTGCAGCAGTGATTATGAGATGATAAGATGCGACTCTGGCGTTTGGCAAAGCCTATCGCAGATGCTGTTAAATTGTGCGAGGTTCTAGCTTGCTTGATGAGCCTCCCAAAGAAAATTCCCTGGCTCAGCCAGGGAAAGGTAAACTTGTAGGGGTAGGGAACCCCCACCTATCTAGGAGTCCTGAAACAGAAGTTATTCTTCCTCTAACTCCAGTTCATCAGCTTCATCTTCATCACTGATAGATTTCACCGAGTTAGCAGAGACTACAGCTCCCTTTTCCAGTTTTTCACGTACCTGCTGCTTAATTTGCTCAGCAAATTCTGGTTTTTCTTCCAAATACTTGACAGCATTGTCTCGACCTTGGGAGATGTTATCACCGTTGTAGCTGTACCAGGCACCTTTACGAACCAGTACCCCAGTTTCTTCTCCTAAGTCTACCAAACAACCCAAGGTAGAAATACCTTTGCCAAAAATAATGTCAAATTCCGCCACTCTAAACGGCGGTGCTACTTTATTTTTGGCGACTTTCACCTTAACGCGGTTGCCAAATTCTTCTGTGCCTTTTTTCAGGGTTTGAGTCCGACGAATATCTAAGCGCACTGAAGAGTAAAACTTCAAAGCGTTACCACCAGTTGTGGTTTCTGGGTTGCCATAGGAAATACCAATTTTTTGTCGCAACTGGTTCAGGAAGATTACTGTGCAACCAGATTTACCAATATTTCCAGTAATTTTACGTAGAGCTTGACTCATCAATCGCGCCTGTAAACCAACGTGAGCATCGCCCATATCCCCTTCAATTTCAGCGCGGGGAACTAGCGCTGCTACGGAGTCAATCACTACAATGTCAATGGCAGCAGAACGAACCAATTGGTCAACAATTTCTAAAGCTTGCTCCCCAGTGTCTGGTTGGGAAATATACAAATTATTAATATCGACACCCAATGCCGCTGCGTAGGTAGGGTCAAGCGCATGTTCCGCATCGACAAAAGCAGCAATACCACCTTGTTTTTGGACTTCGGCGATTGCGTGTAGCGCTAGCGTTGTCTTACCAGAACTTTCCGGACCGTATATTTCAATTACCCGCCCTCTGGGTAAGCCACCACCCAAAGCCAAATCTAAAGTTAGCGCCCCGCTGGAAATCGTCTCTACCCGCATCCTGGTAGCATCCCCTAGGCGGACGATTGTTCCTTTACCGAAGGTGCGATCAATCTGGGTTAGCACCATGTTCAGGGCTTTTTGCTTGCCGTTTGTATCAGTCACCATTAGCTTCTCTAAATATACTTTCTTGAAGGAATGTTGTCTGGGAAGTCGGACTAGAACATTTATACTATTGTACCCGCACTTGCTGCCATTCGTCTGCCCCCAAAGGAACTGTGAGACGATGGTAACTCAAACGCCCCTTGCTTGGAGTATTTATAGTCTAAATCTTTGTTTTTCTATTCACTATTCACCAAAGGGAACAGGGAACACGAGAAGAATGGAGTTTTCTATTCCCCCATTCCCCATTCCCCATTCCCTATTCCCCATCCCTCATTCCCCATTCCCCATATGTCCCCCGATACCGCCGTTTCTGTAGCTGGCTTAACCCAATACATCCAAACCCTATTAGCAGAAGATGAAAATCTCCGCCAAATTTGGGTGATTGGCGAAGTTTCCAGTACCAGCCGCCACCGCAGTGGGCTATTTTTCACCCTGCAAGATCCTGATGGGGTAGCGGCAATTAAGTGTGTAGTCTGGAATAACCTTGTGCCGAAATTGATGCAGTTACCTGTTGCTGGTGAACAGTTAATCATCTTGGGTAGCATTCGTTTGTATCCCCAGCGGGGAGAGTATCAGATGCAAGTCTGGCAAGCTTTACCAGCAGGTGAGGGTTTACAGGCGCTGCGGTTGCGTCAGTTGCAAAACCGTTTGCAGGCGGAGGGTTTATTTGATTCTGACCGCAAGCGTCCCCTACCACCTCATCCCCACACTATCGCTATAGTTACTTCCCCGACGGCTGCTGCTTGGGGTGATATGCAAAAGACTCTCAGGGGTCGGTATCCTGGGTTGCAGGTACTTTTTTCTCCTGCCGTAGTTCAGGGTGAGCAAGCGCCGGATTCCATAGTGTCGGCAATTGAACGGGTGGAAAGGGATGGACGCGCTGAGGTGTTAATTCTAGCGCGGGGTGGGGGTGCGGTTGAGGATTTGGCTTGTTTTAATGATGAACGGGTGGTACGGGCTGTGGCAAATTCTCCTATTCCTGTAATTACTGGTATTGGTCATCAGCGGGATGAGTCGCTGACAGATTTAGTGGCGGATGTCTGCGCTCATACTCCGACAGCAGCAGCGGAAATAGTCGTACCAGCCCTGGATGATTTGTACAAGCACCATCAACAGCGGGTTGTGGCTTTGCAGGTTTTGGTGCATTCTCGGTTGCTCAGGGAGCAGAGGAAATTACAAGGGTTGAAAACCCGCCTACTCCAGTTGCGGTTGGATCGGCAAGTAGACCAAGAGCTGCGATCGCACTCTTGGAATCGTCAGCGGTTGGTGCAAGTGATGGAGGGTAGATTGCTCGCACAAACTCAGCGTTTGCAGATGTTGCGCGAAAAGTTGACGAGTCTCGATCCACAGGCGGTGTTAGGGCGTGGTTATGCGGTGGTTAGGGGGGAAGATGGGGGAATAGTCCGTGTTGCAGAAGATGTGGCGGTTGGGGAGGAGTTGGTGGTTCAGTTGGGACGTGGGGAGGTTAAAGTTAAGGTTGTGGAGATTAACCGCCAAGAAGCCAAGGACGCCAAGAGTTGAATGGTTAAGGGTAACAAGGGTCAGGATAGGGAACACAGAGATTGGAGTTATGAGGATAGGGTTGCTCAGGTCGAGGGGATAATTGCTCGTCTGGAGGCGGGTGAGTTGGGTTTGGAGGAGGTGTTTGCGGAGTTTGCTGCTGCGGTTGAGTCTTTGCGGGAGTGTGAAGGTTTTTTGCACTCAAGACGGCGGCAGGTGGATTTGTTGATTGAGACTTTGCAGGATGAGACTGAAGGATAGGGGATGGGGCATGGGGCATGGGGCATGGGGCATTGGGCATTGGGCATTGGGCATTGGGTATGGGGCATGGATAATTATAAGAAAGGCTGGCTGAAAACCCTTGAGAAAGAGGTGCTTTGCACCGAATTTCGTATTTAAGTGGTCTCGTTGAACCAAGAATCCCTTCGCATGGACGGCAAGGGAGTGTCAATCTGTTACACCATTTCACGACAATCCTGATACAAGTTATTTTCCCCCTGCTCCCTGCTAAGATCCCCCCTGAAATCTATTTGTTTCAGCCTTAAAGTGAAATGGTATTACATCTCACATCCCAGACTCTCTTAAAGCTTATAACCATTAGAAGCAGTAAAAGCTTAATCCTATAAGCAAATACAAATTAGCTGCCGACTTTTGTTAACAAATTCTCAAAAAAGAGCCTTTTTGCTGTGAGAGGATAATAGCATCTGATTGGTTCGGCTCGTCCATATCGGCTTAACAGCTACATAATTTGCTGTTTTTAGTATGTTGCTTAGCCCTAATTTGGGAAGTTTTCCGAATAGGGCACAGTTTGATTGAAAAATAGATTGTGATGTGAGGAGTAGTGCTGATGTTAAAAAAAGCTATTCTGTCCTCGGTTTTGCTCGTTCCTTTATTTGCTAGCACTGCACTGGCAATATCAAACCAAGATGGAGAGCCTCCTGCACCTAAAAAGCGAATCTGTAAACTAGCGCTAGCTCAAGCTCAAAACCCGGATGCTGAGAAGAAGGAAATTGTTGGTACAGTGTATGGTGTTGTGGGTAATATCGTGATGGTGGAAGTGGAAGGTGGTGGTATCCAACATGTCTACCTAACCTACCCAGAACGCTCTGCTATGGGACAGCTTAGGGGTCAAAAAGTGATTATCACCGATATCCGGTGTAATCGAATTCGCATGGCACCGCCACCAGCACCTGTTCCTGGACAGGCTATCGAAGTGCCAAAAATTGACGTAACTCCAACAGAAACACCAACTCTACCACCACCTTCACCCAGACCGCCTGTAGAGCAACCTGAACCTGCACCGCAACCTACTGTAGAACCGGCTCCTGAGCCAACGATTATTCCCCAAACTTGGTAATAATCGTTACAATAATTCGTAATTTATAATTGGTAATTGGTAATTATTGCTTGGGGAATTAATGCGCTGATGAATTCATGCACTTGTCCGGAAAGCCGTAATTAAATTACGAATTAGTGATTACGAATTATTGTTATTTTGTTAAGTGCAACACGACCTATAGCTGTCTGGTAATTGATAATTAAGTAGCGAAAAAAATCAAAAAAATATAGTTTAATTATGGCGAATCGTTTTACCTGGAATCTGACAAAAAATGGTGTTTTGTCTGTAGGTGTCCTCCTATGGTGTTGTTCATTTGGCACCCTGATTGATAGGTCTGCAGGCAAAGCGATCGCTCTCGATCCACCTGTCAATCAGCAGGTAATACCAAACAATTCCCAGAATCAACTACCACCGAATGTCAGTCCACCTAATCAGCAACAGTCACCTAAAAAGACTCCTCTCTATCGACCGCTACCTACGGCTGGTCGGTATCTTCAACAATTTCTCCTGAAAAATCCTGGTAATCAATTACCACCCGCTACCATTCCTGCTAATCCACCGAATTCGGAAAACGAATCACCACCTGTTGT
This sequence comes from Nostocaceae cyanobacterium, assembly GCA_035285345.1. Taxonomy (GTDB): domain Bacteria; phylum Cyanobacteriota; class Cyanobacteriia; order Cyanobacteriales; family Nostocaceae; genus JAYKJH01. Next base: position 18,844 of record JAYKJH010000113.1, read on the forward strand.
CAATCCTCCTAGCGATGTACCAGAAGCAACACCACCGGCTGATAGTATTATCCAGGAGATTCGGCTGGTAGTTAAACGCAAGGAACGGCGGGTTTTTGTCTATCAGGGAGAACAAGTTATTGCTAGTTACCGCATCGCCGTAGGGAAGACAGGATGGGAAACTCCTGTGGGGGAATTTCGAGTGATAAACATGGAAAAAAACCCGATTTTCAAGAGTTTCAAAACCGGACGCATCGTTCAGCCGGGACCAGAAAACCCTCTAGGACCACGTTGGATTGGTATCTGGACGGATGGAAAAACCCAGCTTGGTTTCCACGGTACTAATCAAGAAGAACTGATTGGTAAAGCGGTGTCTCATGGTTGCATTCGGATGCGAAATCGGGATGTCCTGAAGTTATTTGACAAGGTAAAAATTGGCACTCCTGTCATGATTCATCCCTAGGGGACGCTTGGACATTTAGACGCTGGGATTAAGGAAGTTCATTTCTTACCCATTACCCATTCCCCATTCCCCAATTTAAGCAATACTCCCCCGCTTTCTGGCTTCTTTGTAAGAAATCCCGACATTTTTCAACCCAGCCTTAATCATTTGCTGTTCCATCATCGCAAAGAACCTCGTTTTGTCACCTCCACGTACTACAGCCTGGTTGTGTGCTTCTGCTATAGCGACTGGGTACCCGAAGCCTTTCTGGACTTGCGCTAGCATCAGCCCTAGGGATTGCTCAAAAATATCTATGTTTTCTGCTACCCATTCCGGGATTTCTATCCGAGCAATTTCGGTGCCGACGTGGACGTAGCAAAAGTAAACGCGGTGATTTTCGTATAATTCCAGAATTCGGGTGTTGCTGCGCCACAGAGGGCTGCGTTGTCCTGGTTTTAGTTGGGTTCCCCACAGGTTGGTATCCCGCAGTGGGTCAAAGACTTTACAGGGTAATTTTTCTAGTTGATTTGGGCAAAAACTGATACAGTCCGGCACGGTGTGAGGACAAGCCGCAAGTCGTAAAAAGTTCATCGCTTCGGAATTGCGGGAAGCGCTGAGATAACCCATCAAAGGAATTTGAGCTGCTCGCATTTTGTCCCACGCTTCCAGGATGGGAGGTAGAATATGTTCCCGTGCATCAAAGGGTAGTTGCTCTAGAAACCAATAAACTAGGGAACCATCTACCATCGCTAAAGTAGGTATTCCCTCCTTGACCTCCCCGACCTCCTCCCTCACCTGACAAGCTAACTCTGCTAAGACTGTAGCTTCACTAGCGGTGCGACGATAACTCATCCATTCTTCTGTACGAATACCCCATTGGCGGGATATATATAAATCCTCTGGGCGGTAGAATACCTCTGGTAAGCTATCTAGTAAAGGATGGCGGTTTTGTCCATAGTGCAAGATAATTCTGCCAATATTAAGTAAATAGCAGTAGGCAATTTCGTGCTGATTGGGTGCAATTTGGGAACCGTCTGTAGCAATAACGGTATGGACTTTGGGGGGAATGGGAATATCCACACACCTATCTAGTGGTTCAATGGGTGTTGCATTCGCAAATAAGATGCGATCGCGCCATTTATCCTGTTTGTGCAATAATTCTTGTTGATGTTCTTGGGCTTGTCGCAGATACTGTTGTGCTAATTCTAAACGCTGGCGACTTGCAGCAGCTTCTGTACTCAGATGCTGACTGAAACCCTGCATTTGTTTCGCTAGTTTGGTAAGGTCAAGCATAGGTTTGAGGTCTACCAGTCCGGAAGATTATTCCCAGTCCCCGAAGTCTTGGGAAAACTGAGACAGTGATATAAGCTGAATTCGAGGCTCATGTGCGGCTGCTTGTCTTTCCGATGCTGTATTATAGCCCCAGTCTGCAAGGTAGAGTCTCACACCGTCGAGGTTTGGTTTATTTAGGACTACCTGCAAGGTTTTTAGTCGGTCTTCGACAAACCAGACATTCTCTGGTGATAAGTTATATTCTAGGATTAATTCTGCCAAAATTTGGTATTTGGGACGCTTGACTTCTTTGCCAAAAATCATCGTTGCTGGTAGTTCAATTGCTGCTTTTTGTAGCAGTTGCTGGACAAACCGCCCTTCTTTGGTAGTGATGATATATAGTTGCACTGGACTGGCGAGGACGCTGGTGATTTTCTCTAGCACCCCTGGATAAAAGCGATGCAGACTCAGCCAACCGTCTAAATCATTAGCAATCCACTCATCGCGATTTCTATCTAGTTTTGTACCGATGTCGCTGCTGGTCAAGTTATCGGAGTGCAATATTTCCTGGGTGAGGCTGACCCATTGCTGGAGAATCGTGTTTTCCCCAATTCCCGCTAACAAGGCTTTGATTAAAACTGGCATTTCCCAACCTGTTTCAATCACAGGTCTTAGGCGATAAAATATAGGTGCTAAATCATCTGGTGGTGTTTTGTTGGCTCTTGACCAAATTTGACAGTAGGTACGCCAAGCTACCTGAAAATATTCAATTAACCCATCGCAAATTACACCATCAAAGTCTAAAGCCAGAATTGAGGGAATATTTGGCGTCATTGTTTTATATGTCCTGAGTGCTGAGTCGATTATCGGTGATTACTGGGGAAATATTTGTAATTCAACACTCATAACTCTCTGTGAGGACATCCCACCCCTAGAGAACAGTTAGAGACGTTAGATAGGACTGCTCTCCTAGGCGCCGAAGTGCTATCCTCAAAACAAAAAAGGACAGGTGTTTTAACCTGCCCTGATGATGCTGGGGCTCTAGGATTCGAACCTAGGAATGGCGGGACCAAAACCCGCTGCCTTACCACTTGGCTAAGCCCCATCGTTTTCACCTCAATTATATTAGCAGTAACTAACCCCTTGATGTCAAGCGTTTTTGGGAAAAATTTTTCCGTCAGGTCTCAGCACAGATAATTGACGCTCCTCGCCCTAAAAGTTCGAGGATTCTTGGTTCAACGACACTCCTTAAAACTAGAAGGATTGGGCTGCGCCGATTCGACCCCTCACCGGACAATCCTACCCAAAGGTGGTTTTGTCTAGCTGTGGCAACTAGCCCCAGTGGGATATATCTCCCCAAGCATTAATTCCCGTGCGCCCCACGGTACTCAAAATCAGAAAACAATCAAATCACTTGATTAATTTCACTACTCGCAAATTTACCTGCTTTTTGCTGTTGTCTAGATCGCTCGCGCATCTCAAGAAACTTGCGATCGCTACCAATACAGCTACAGGTTTCCTTTCAAATACTCCGAAAGCTTAGCTTCTAGACAGTCCAATCGCCGGTTTTCTTCCCAAACTAAGGACATAATCGACTAAAAATGCCAAAATATCTGCCTATCTGCAAATACACATTTTTTTATAAGTGTCAACCGTATTAAAATTAATCAAAAATGTTTATCTTAAGTTGGCAATTTTTGGGTTGATTTTCCAGCCAACCGACAACGTAATTTCAAGGGTTTCAACGGTATGAATCAAACTAGTCATACCTGTCCACCAGTCTTAATCTACTGCAGGCTGAAAGTACTGCTACTATGTAGTGTAAGATTTAGTATGTCAGGTTTTTTTGACAATATTACAGTTTTATTATTTTAATTTCCTAATATACCCCGCCCTTAAGGGCGGGGTATACTTATATATAAGCCCAAACACAAGCGATCAGCGCGAAGCACAGCACCGAAGGTATCACACCGTCAACCATAAGTACATTTACTTGAAAATATCCTAGACCCCGCCCATAAGGGCAGGGTCTACTTTACGAGTATGACTTAAAAAGACAAATCCACATCCTGTTAAAGGATACTATAAGAATAAAAAACGGTACAGTTGTTGTACTTACCAGAATCGGAACAGCCATAAACATCTGTTGGGAGAATATCAAGGGCATAAATCATCAATTCAATCATGATGAAATTACTGAACCGATATTTTGAGAAGCCAAGCTATATTCAAAAGCATGAGACTTATGACTCTACAAAAAGCAATTATATTTATTTCCCATGTATCAGCCAATAAAAACATCTTGGCATGAAGTTCGGGCTGCCTTTCAAAATATTTGGGGATACACAGATTTTCGCCCACCCCAGGGAGAAATTATTCGGAGTTTGCTAGCCCAAAAAGATGCTTTAATTATCATGCCTACGGGTGGGGGAAAGTCAATTTGTTTTCAACTCCCGGCGTTACTGCAAACTGGGTTAACTTTGGTTGTTTCTCCCTTGGTAGCGCTGATGGAAAACCAAGTGCAGGAACTAAAGGAACGCAAATTATCAGCAGCACTTTTGCATAGTGAATTACCTGCAAATCAGCGTAAAGAAACCCTGCAAGCTATAGAAAAACAGCAGTTAAGATTGCTGTATTTATCACCAGAAACTTTGTTGAGTCCACCAGTCTGGGAAAGAATATCTCAACCACAAATTATCATTAACAGTTTAATTTTAGATGAGGCGCATTGTTTGGTGCAATGGGGTGATAGCTTTCGCCCAGCTTATCGCAGATTGGGTGCAGTGCGACCAGCGCTGTTAAAATTAAAGCCACCGGGAACTAAAATCAGTATTGCGGCTTTTACTGCTACGGCTGACCCCGAAGCACAAAAAACTATTCACCAAGTTCTAAAATTAAAGCAGCCTGAGATTTTTCGGCTCAATCCTTATCGTCCTAATCTCCATTTGAGTGTACGGATAGTCTGGACACCCCAGGGAAGAAAGCAACAGTTATTAAAGTTTATTCAAGCACGACCACAGCAAGCGGGGTTAGTTTATGTCCGTACCCGACGAGATAGCGAAAACTTAGCGGCATGGTTGCAAGAATTGGGTTATGCTACAACAGCTTATCATGCTGGACTGGGTGCAGAGGAACGCCGCGCTATCGAAGCGCTTTGGTTGAGTGGTAAAAAACCCTTTGTTGTCTGCACTTCTGCGTTTGGGATGGGGATTAATCATCCCCATGTTCGCTGGGTAGTGCATTTTCACGCACCGCTGTTACTATCAGAATACGTCCAAGAAATTGGACGTGGGGGACGGGATGGGAAACCAGCGGACGCTCTGACGTTAATTAGCGAACCCACGGGATGGTTAGATCCAGAAGATAAACAAAGGCAAAAGTTCTTTATTGACAAGGTGCGATCGCAACAACGCAAGGCTCAGCAACTGAGGAAAAGACTACCACCCCAAGGAGAAATAAATACCGTAGCTAAGCAATTTTCTGATGCTGCGATCGCTCTTTCTCTACTCCACAGCAGCGGACAGTTAAACTGGCTTGACCCTTTCCATTACACCATCCAGCCAGGGGTGAAACCACAGTTATTTACTCAACTTAATGCAGCAGCAGAAATGACAAAATATCTCAATACTAATAAGTGTCGCTGGCAATTTTTATTACAAGCATTTGGTTTTACTAAAGAGGCGGAAAATATGACTTGTGGACATTGCGATAATTGTCAAACTTAACCGTCTCCTGGTTATCAAAACTTCGCGGCGTCACTGACATATCTGTTAACAGCAACAACCCATCCGTGACATCTGTGACATCCTTTAGCTCATGTGCTGCAACCGCCGTTACCCCAATAGGTAGTTCAATAACAAACTTACATCCCTCCCCTGGGGAAGAAAAACATTGCATTTGTCCTTTATGTCCTTCTACAATAATTTTGTAGCTAATTGCTAGTCCCAACCCTGTACCTTTACCAGGAGGTTTGGTAGTAAAAAAAGGGTCAAATATTTTGGGCAAAACTTGCTCCGAAATGCCGCTACCATTATCTACAATTGATATTACCACCGTTGATTCTATCAATTTAGTACTGATACGCAAAAGATTTTTACTAGTTTTTTTACTGTTAACTAAAGACCACTTTGTGGAAACCGCTGACTCTTCCAAAGCATCAATAGCATTGGATAGTAAATTCATCCATACCTGATTCAACTGACCGGGGTAGCAGTTTATTAAAGGTATTTGACCATACTCTTTAATTACTTTAATCTCACCACGGTGAGGCTGCTGTTTCAGCCGATGTCCCAAAAGTCGCAAGGTATTATCTATACCTTCATGAATATCCACCCGCTGGCATTTTGTTTGTTCAGAACGGTAAAAACTCCGCAAAGACTGCACAATTTCACTGATACGCTTCGCACCCTCATGCATTGAATTCAGCAGTTTGGGGAAATCTTCTCTAATAAAATCTAGGTCAACATTGTTGATATATCGGTCAATTGTTGGCGGTGGATCGGGGTAATGCTGCTGGTATAGTTCAATTAGTCGTAGTAGAGCTTGAGTATATTCAGTGGCTGGCTGGACATTGCCGTAGATAAAACTGGTGGGATTGTTAATTTCATGAGCTACCCCAGCAACTAATATACCCAGTGATGCCATTTTTTCGCTTAGAACTAATTGAGCTTGGGTGTGTTGGAGTTGCAGTACTGTCTGCTGAGCTTCTTCAGTTAACACTCGCAACGTTTCTTCTGTCTGTTTCCGTTCTGTTATATCTCGAAGGGAAATCAAATATGCATCTTGGTCGTCCCAGGTAATATCTACTGTCCGCATTTCTGCGAACAGCAACTTTCCAGAAGGGTGGATAATTTCTATCTCTGTGGATTCACTAACGATTATTGGTATACCCAAGGACTCACCTACAAGTTGTTCTGCGGGTCTACCAAACAAACTACAGGCAGCAGGATTAATATACAGTACTTGATGAGATTCTTTATCCTGAATCACTAAGCCGTCTGCAACTGCTGATATAATTCTTTGGCTAAAATGCTGTTCGGTTTCTAATTTTTCTGGTTCTAATTTCCTGTTGATATGACTAGCAAGAGCAATTACCTGTGGCAACAATATCACGCCAACTAATGCCGTACAAAGTGATACTATTGACGTGATAGTTCCCAGCCAGTTAACCACCCAGTCAGTTGTATAGCAGAGATTCCCCATTGCGAGTAGTTGAGTCGTGCCGCTCGTTAGGAAAAATACTGCCCAAATCCCTGCTACCCATTTATACTGGTGATTGAAATTATATAAAAAGTAAACAAGTGTCAAGAATATTAAATAATTGATGCTCAAATTACTTAAGTCAAAAACCACATTTAACCACATGAGTACATGCTCATGGTCTTGATGAATCAATGCAAGTGCAAACAAGTAGCTGTTAAAAGTGATATACACAGCGTATAAATAGTTGGTGATTTAAGTAACATCTAAAGTATGCATCTGAAACCATCATCATAAAAAATCTTTTATCAGAAATTAATAAATCGGACTAAGGAAAAATACCTCAGTAGTAACCGATAGCCTACAGTAAGGAGATAAACATCAACAAAACACCTAGATCCCCGATTTCTTTAAGAAGTAGAATTTTGTAGGGTGGGGATTGTCTACAATGTAAAAATAAGGATTTTAGACTGCATGTAAGCACTAACCACTCTAGAATTCTTGAGAATGGTGCTGTCCGGTCAGACAGATAACAAGAGCATCCGTTGCTGTTTCTCAATCATCTCTGGTAAACTTGAGAAAATATCACATAACAACAGTCACCAACCCCAACCCTAAAGGGATGGGGCTTGAAAGAGGAAGTCTCACCAGCTTCTTAATTCGAGACTAAAACGGTGTCTAGCTTACGGGTTAATAACCCAAACTGAACTATCTGAGTGTGGTAGCTTACGCGCACGTTATTGGATGTCTCCCTAGTCTGTAACCTCTGCGATAGTCAGTAGCGAAGGGATATATACACACGGGCTTATCGCCACTTGTTATGCGTACAGAGTAAACGAATTGAAACGGTAGTTGTCCCGTTGAAAGTGCATTACAAAAGTACACCGATTCTATTAACTCCCGTGTAACAAGCCTAAACGGGGTCGAAAACGACCCCATACAAAAACACAAAGCCGTCCTTCTAGGACGGGGTTTCCGACCCAAATTCTCGATGAAGTAAAAACTCTGTAACAACTCCTCTCTTCAATTAGCTGCAGTTTTGTTTCTGTGCAGCAGAGTTTGTTCTGAGCATATTTATAGGTTTGATAATGCAGAAAAAATCAATACTTGTGGCTGAGAATTTGGCTTACGAACTCAGCGACAACCGGACTTTGTTTCATCAGGTTCAGGTGAATATTAGCGAGGGTAATCGCATTGCTATAGTTGGTCGTAATGGTGTTGGGAAGTCAACTTTACTGAAGATTCTGGCTGGTCAAATAAAACCCAGTCAGGGTTCAGTTTTCCGAAATGGCATAGTCTATTATTTACCCCAAATCAGCACCATACACCAGAAAATCGCATCAAGTAATGTTCTGGAATTCTTAACTGACATTTCGGAGGAATGGTGGAATATAGAAGAGATTTTACAGACGCAATTCCACACAAATATTGACTTATCTCTACCATTAACCAACTTGAGTGGTGGGGAAATTACCAAGCTATTTTTGGCAATTGGTTTAGCTCAAAAACCTAATTTGATACTCCTAGACGAACCAACAAACCACATGGACTTGTTGGCTCTCGAAAGTTTGCGGAACTTTCTGAATCAATTTAATGGAGCGTTTGTAATTGTGTCTCATAAACCATTTTTTATCGACCAGGTGGTAGATGTAACTTGGGAACTAGCTCCTGATGGCATTAAAGTATATGGCGGGAATTTTTCTTTCTATCGTCAGCAGAAACAAACAGAATTAGAAGTAAAAATGCGAGCGCATGAAGTGGCGAAAAAAGAACTTAAACGTGCCCAAACAGCGGCTCTACAAGAACAAAAAAGAGCAGCCAGCAGCCGTCGTCAGGGTCGAGAAAAGTTTCTCAGTGGTAGCATAGACAGAACAGCAGCCGGTCTAATGAAAAGAAAAGCTGAAACCACAGCAGGTAGTGCGAAACAGAAACATGAAGCAGCGGTTGCTAAAGCAAATCAAAAAGTTATCGATACCAAAGTAAAAATAAACAAGGTGACGAATATTCAACTAGAAGAAAATAGTCAAAAAAACCGAAACTTAATTGACATTCAAGGAGCCAATCTCTGGGTGTCAAATCGCCTCTTAATTGAGAATTTGCAATTGCATATATCTGCGAGCGATCGCTTAGCCATTGTCGGTGCAAATGGTTCAGGTAAATCTAGTTTAGCAAAGGCAATTTTAGGGATAAAAAATACCCCTGTTGTTTGGAAATCTGGCGAGATTTTTTTCGCATCAAATATGAAAGCTGTGTATCTCGACCAAAATTATGATTTGGTGAATCGGCAGCAGACAATAATCGAAAACATGCAAGCTGCTAATTCCCAGCTTAAATATCAATTACTAAGGCAACAATTAGGACATTTTTTATTTAAATATGATGATGTCCACAAATCAGCCTCAGTACTAAGTGGTGGAGAATTAGCAAGATTAGCAATAGCGATGATTAGCATTTCTGAAATAGACCTGCTAATTTTGGATGAACCAACTAATAACCTGGATATTGAAACCGTTGACCAAATGGTTAGCGGAATTAATGAATATCAAGGGAGCTTGTGGGTGATTTCTCATGACATAGACTTTCTCAGCAGGATTAATATCTCCCGCTGTTATGAGTTGAAAAATCATGCCTTAGAGGTCGTTATAATCGCAAATAAGGCGTTGTATATAGGCGCTAGTGATTTTTCTCAGATACATCGATAAATCCAAGATATTGTTGAGACGTTTCCGTGGAGCGTCTCTACTTGCGGATTTTATCTTCCTTCCTGATTCCATCCATGCTTGGGAGCAATATTTTTGATGACAAACTCGATGATTGCGGGGTGAGCAGCAGAGATTATGATACTGGGATAAACTGCCATCCCCCATTGCGGATGCACAAGGACTCGACATCGGTTGTGAATAATGGGATAACCAAGTAAAGCTTTCACAACTGCGGTGTCGTCATGGGGAATTTGTCCGGGACGGGAAAGTAAGGGATAGCCAGTGCGAGGATCAATCACATCTGTTAAATAGCCGCTATCGCGCAAATTAAAAGCGACTTCGCAACCAAATCGCATAAACTTTTCCCGCAGACGTTCTTTTTCCGCTTCAACTTCTGGGGTAGTTGCGACTAATTTATATCGAGACTGTTGCAAAACAATCACTACCCATAAATCCGCTGCTTTCCAGTCTGGGATTACCCGTGGACGGTTAGCACAGATAAACGGACTGGGTGCATGAAGGGAAATTTGAACTTCTCCCCCTGTCGTAGCGACCAGTTTCAGAGGATAGGCAGACTCGGAAATAGAAAAGGTTGGGTATGTCACTTATTCTTCTTTTATTTATTCAAGCTTTTAATTAAACCTTGCTACAGATGATAACTCTTAATAAGTCATTAAGATTATCAATTTTTCTACCAAGTCTAATTATATTTGCCTGTATTATTGCTCGATTATAAAATTGTTAATAAAATTTTTACCTTTTGTTAAATGGGGAATGGGGAATGGGGGATGGGTAATGGGAGATGGGAGACAAGGGAGACAAGGGAGACAAGGGAGACAAGGGAGACAAGGGAGACAAAAAGTTACTATTCACCCTTGACCCTTGACTAATCACTAATGACTAATGACTAATGACCAATGACTAAATTTAATCCAGCTTTAAAGCATTGACGGGAACCTCATCCCAAGACTCGACTTTCCGCAGTTGCGCTACCCAACCTGCAGCTTTTTGTGTATCCGTCAAATTTTGAGTAAAAGATTCATGGCAATCTTTGGCTTGGGATTCGTTACATGTGGCAATACAGGCATGAATCATACCGCAAGGATCTATCTGTTCGTTTACCCAAATTGTCATTGTGCATCCTCTGTTAGGTAAAAAAGTCCTAAAAAAGAGACGTTGCTCACAACGTCTCTACAATGGATAGCTTACACAGCTTTAAATTACGAATTACGTCTTACGTATTATTTTCCGATGGTGGTGCGGCTAACTGGGTAAGTGCTGCACCAGTGACGCGACAAATTCGCCAATCAGGTAATACAGCTGCTCCCATGCGACGATAGAATGCGATCGCGCTCTGGTTCCAGTCCAAAACCGTCCATTCTAAGCGTCCACAATCCCGCTCTAGTGCTATTTGGGCTAATTTATTTAATAATGCCTTACCAATGCCTTGACGGCGATATGCTGGCAGTACAAACAAATCTTCGAGATATATTCCTGGCTTGGTGAGGAAGGTAGAATAGTTATGCAAAAATAGGGCAAACCCGACTGTTTGCCCTGCTAATTCTGCCAAGATGACTTCTGCGTATTGGCGATCGCCAAATAAATGCTCTTTTAGCGCTTGCGGGTTTCCCGTCACCGCATGGGATAATTTTTCGTATTCTGCCAGCGCCTGAATTAAGTCAAATATCGCTGGTACATCTGCTGGTTCGGCAAAACGTAAAATAACAGACATGGAAAAGTGCTGAGTCCCAAAGAGTTATATTTATATCAAGTCCGGCTAAATACCCATCAATCTTGTAGCTTATTCAAACGGACATGAGATTACGAAACTAATCATAACTTTATACTCAGCATGGGCGGGGAAACCCCACCCCTACGGAACTGGTGGACTGTTGCTTAAACCAGCCAACCTTTCAAACGTTTAGCGATGTGGGGACGACGCAGCTTACGCATGGCTTTGCTTTGGATTTGTCGGACTCGTTCGCGGGAGAGATTGAACATGTAACCGACTTCTTCCAGGGTACAGGGTTCGCTGGTAACCAAACCATAGCGCAAGGAAATCACGTCTTTTTCCCGTGGTGTGAGTACGTCGCTTAAGACATCCCATATTTCCTGACGCATCATGCTTTCGCTCATTTGCGCTTCTGGAGATTGAGCGTCTTCATCTTCGAGTAAGTCTACTAGTTCTGTATCTTCTTCTTTACCTACACGGTGGTTCAGAGATAGAGCTTTACGACGTAACTGTTGGAGTTGACGCAGTTGTTCTGCTGGGATTTCTAGCAGTTGCGCTAGCTCTGCTTCGTTAGGGTTGCGTCCCAGTTTTTGTTTGAGTTCCCGCTGAGCTTTTTTAAGTTTGTTAAGCTTTTCAACAATATGTATCGGTAAGCGGATTGTCCGAGCGTCATTAGCGATCGCTCTAGTAATTGCTTGTCTAATCCACCAATAGGCATAGGTAGAAAACTTATAACCTTTATCGGGGTCAAATTTTTCTGTAGCCCGATTTAACCCCATTGCTCCTTCCTGGATTAAATCTAGGAAAGGAACTCCGCGATTTAAATATCGTTTAGCGATCGAGACTACCAAACGTAAATTTGAGCGGATCATTTTCCGTTTGGCAACTCTCCCTAGATAGAGACGATGGTCTAACTGCTTATCTGTTAATTCTAGCTGGGAAGCTACTTCTACCTTACTTGGTGAGCGATTCAGTTCTTGGTTTAAAGTTGCTTTAATTTCCTCTACTTGTTCGAGAAATCTAACTCGGCGTGCTAATTCTACCTCTTCATCTGGCTTGAGCAGCGGATAGCGTGCCATTTCTTTAAAAAACGCCCCTACTGCATCATCCGAATCAGTTTTACTATATCCTGAAGGTCGCGCTGCTCCTAATCCATCTCCATCGCGTTCTTCCTCTAGATTTTCTATCAAGGGGGTGTTTTCATCGCCTATAGTTTCTGATACATCTAGTGACGCTGCTAAATCAGCCGCTTGTTCAAAGTTGGTATGTTCTGCCGCGTCCAAAATATCAATTACGCCCATTTCAGCAATATTCATAAGCTAATCAGGTGGTATGTTTGCTGTTGTTGCTTACTACAAAAATTGTAGTGACTGATAAAAAACTGAGTTTGTACTTGTTACTTTTGAGGGAATACGGCTACTAGGTTGTAGGTATTCGCTGTTGATGACCCTGAGTTTGTCTTTGCCTTTAAGTCTTTCAGCCTCTATCTGTCTTGCATATAGTCCCAGCCCCTACAATTGTGAACTGTCACGGATTGACACCTTCTTGTTACATTTTGACAGGCTACCAAACGATATTTTTTTTGTTGTTTTCATAATTACAAAATTCCCTGACAGTTTTGAAGTGATTTTCCCAGGAACATGTTAGGTTTAGTGCATTTCACCACAATCTTAAATTTTCTCAAAGCTTTTCTTGCTTTTTTTTGCTTTTTGTTAACACTTGCATAATCATTGTGTCGATAATTGTGGCATGGGATTTTGGCGTTCAACTTAGCGCTTGTAAGTCAGCAAGTTTTTATGACCTTAAAACTTCTGCAAAGTTTAGTACCTAGACAACAGGATCTCATATCCGCAAATCATTTCCTCTCTATCATGAGAGAGAAAAACTTGACTATTCCCTGTGCAGTAGCCAAACTAAAAGTTTGTGGTTACAATATAAAGACTTTCTGCATATAACAAAAATAAATCAGTACGCGGGCAAAAATAATTAAAGGTTTGTAGTCATCCCCAAGAGCTAAAACAGCACTTACTAGGAGCTAATTTTCCAGTTTTAACCTGCAAAACACATGGTTTAGTTTATCCTTGCCTACTGAGTTATTTTTCTGGACACGAATCAGACGAAAATGTCTAAAAGCTTACTCTACAACCAGCCTAGCAATCAAAGGATAATCAACCTCAGAGGTAGGATAGATAATTGTTCCTGACGATTGCTCTGATGCCAAATTGCATATGGGCAAGGTGTCCAAAAAATCAATCAGTATTTGTACTATTGTAACTAAAGAAAGTTGATGATGTCTGGAAAAAAGAATATTGACAGGAAATCCAGCAAAACAAAAGCTTGACCAAAGGCGAAGGGGAAAATATTTTTGATCCAGATTCACATCCAACAAACCACAACCTATGTATATTCCTGGAGTAAATCGCGCTGAATTGGCGGTGGCTGAACCTGGGGGTTCCTATGATTCCATATCTACAGAAAATCGCTGGATTGAAGTGCTAGTGGACTGTCCAGGAGTTGCAGGACTGTTTAGCTATCGCTTACCACCGCAGTTAGAAGTACAACCAGGAGATATTTTAAGCGTACCCTTTGGGGCGCAACAATTGGGTGCGATCGCAATTCGTCTTTTGACGCAACCCCCCGCAGATATAGCGCTAGAAAAAATCCGCGATGTAGAGGATGTAGTCACAAGAGGATTTTTTCCCCCCGCATATTGGCAGTTGCTCAATCAGGTAGCCCAATATTACTACACCCCCCTGATGCAGGTAATCCGCGTTGCGTTACCACCAGGGTTACTAGGGCGTTCTCAACGACGTATTCGACTTGTTTCCCCTGGAGGAATTTCTCCCCAGTCCCTAGCCTTCGTGAGTACAGTAGCGCAACAAATTTTGCAACTACTGCAAGCCCAACCCCAAGGGGACTACAGCTTCGTTTATTTGCAACGTCAAGTTAGAGGTGCCTATCGGGGAGTCCGGGAACTAGTGCAACGGGGTTTAGTGGAAAGCTATTTGGAACCACCGCGACTGACCAAACCAAAACTGCAAAAAGCCGTCACCTTGATAAACCATAGCCTGGAATGCGATGTCACCCCACGTCAACGAGAAGTCTTAGAGATACTGCGACGACGCGGTGGAGAATTGTGGCAAAGTGAACTGTTACAAATTTGTCATACCAGTACCTCCACCCTCAAGGCACTAGAACAAAAAGGTTATATCATTATCCAAGAACGGGAAATATTGCGAACGGAAACCTCTGGTTTGACTGCAGGGAGTGACTCAGCAAAAACCCTCACCGATGCTCAACAGCGGGCACTAGAAACCATCAACCAATTACATGGCTACGCTCAAGTTCTCTTACACGGGATAACAGGTTCCGGGAAAACCGAAGTATACTTGCAAGCCATTGCTCCTTTGTTACAACAAGGCAAATCTGCATTGGTGTTAGTGCCAGAAATTGGCTTGACACCCCAACTCACCGACAGGTTCCGCGCCCGCTTTGGCAACAAAATTAACGTTTATCATAGCGCTCTGTCGGAGGGGGAACGTTACGACACCTGGCGACAAATGCTAGCCGGGGAAGCACAGGTAGTTATTGGTACCCGCAGTGCCGTTTTCGCCCCCTTACCCCATCTGGGGTTAATTATTCTCGATGAAGAACACGACAGCAGCTTCAAGCAAGACTCTCCCATCCCCACCTATCATGCTCGTACCGTCGCTCTATGGCGTGCCGAATTGCAAAACTGTCCCCTGATTTTAGGGTCAGCCACCCCCTCTTTAGAAAGTTGGGTAAGTGCGGCAACGGATTATGTAACGGATGTAGCGGATGAGTTATCTGTGGGACAACAAAATAATCCATCCGTTACATCCGTGAGCGAAGCATCCGTTGCCACTCATTATCTCTCTCTCCCGGAACGGATTTATTCCCGTCCCCTACCGCCGGTGGAGGTGGTGGATATGCGCCAAGAGTTGCAACAGGGAAATCGCTCGATTTTTAGTCGGGCTTTGCAGGAGGCTTTGCACGAACTAAAACAACGCTCCTCCCAGGGAATTTTATTCATCCACCGTCGGGGACACAGTACCTTTGTCTCCTGTCGCAGTTGTGGTTATGTCATAGATTGTCCCAATTGTGATGTATCCTTGGCGTATCACCACACGGAAGATGGGGCGCCGCAGGTGTTGCGCTGTCATTATTGCAACTATGGGCAAATGCATCCTAAATTCTGCCCGGAGTGTGGTTCGCCTTACTTGAAATTCTTTGGTAGCGGTACCCAGCGCGTGGCGCAGGAATTGAGTAAGCAATTTCCGCAATTAAAATGTATCAGATTTGATAGTGATACTACCCGCACCAAAGGGGCGCACCGTACCTTGCTGACTCAGTTTGCTAACGGGGAAGCAGATTTATTGCTCGGTACGCAAATGCTTACCAAGGGATTGGATTTACCGCAAGTGACGCTGGTGGGTGTGGTAGCGGCGGATGGGTTGTTACATTTATCCGACTATCGCGCTAGCGAACGAGCCTTTCAAACCCTGACACAGGTTGCAGGACGGGCTGGGAGAGGAGATGACCCTGGTAGGGTGATTCTGCAAACTTACACCCCAGAGCATCCGGTAATTGCGGCGGTACAGCGTCATGATTATCAGGCGTTTATCGATGACGAATTAGAACAGCGGCAAGCCTTGAATTATCCCCCCTACGGTAGATTGATTTTATTGCGCCTTAGCAGTATCGATGCAATAGAAGTAGCGAATACCGCTCAAATAGTAGGGACAAGATTGCAAGCAGGGGAGGGATACGAAGTGTTGGGACCTGCTCCCGCTAGTATTTTACGGGTAGCGAATCGCTATCGCTGGCAGATTTTGCTCAAGTTACCGGCGGATAATTTACCGCAGTTACCAGACTGGTCAGAAGTGCGATCGCTCTGTCCTGTGGGGGTGAGTTTGACGATTGATGTTGACCCGATGAGTATGTAGGGATTGGGTAATGGGGATTGGGGGATGCAAACTGGATATCTCTTGAAACCCGCCCCTACATGATATTTGCTGCTTGTTAATATCTCAACTATTACTTTCAACAAAACTCCGTAAAATCCCTAAAATTTTGCCGACATTATTAATAAAATATTCATCCAAATCTACGGTAATTATTTTGTCATTTAATTGCAGGAATTTCCAGACGCTACCTGTAGTTACAACACCGTAAATTGTTTTAATTGGATTTCCTTGGCGCTCATTAAATATTTGTGCAGCAATCATCTCAGCGATGCATTGTCCTAATCCAGATTGGATATTATCATTTTTGGCTTCTACGATAGTAACTACGGGCGCTTGAATAAATAATTGTTCGCTTGAACGACTGATAATAAAGTCGCAAAAGCCGCTTAATCCTCTGTCTGGAGCGACATTGAATTCATTACCAGAAAACAAACTCACGCGGGTTGGAAGTTGTCTTTTGATTTCAAAAAGCAGCGGAGCAATGATAAATTCAGAGCGGGATTTTTCTGTACCAATGGCAATGGCAATGGGGATATATTCTTGAAGAATTTGGGCTAAAAGTTCACTATAGGTTACTTCTGGTATGTTGGTGAACATGCCAATTTTTTCGGAAATAGTATATCCAAAAGTTGTGGGAATAACATCAATAGTAAACTGGCTATAGGGCATTGAATTTTAGAATTGTTATTGTTTCGTAGGGAACACTGTTCCCTACGTTGTAGGGTAAGAGAGACTCCTGATAGTCTTAGGGTAATACCATTTCACCAAATTCGCGATACATCAAAATCTACGTAGGGGTAAGGCATTGCCTTACCCCTACCCATCCATTTGTATCATGATATAAGTGAAACGGTATAACGCGATCGCGTTGCTGCTGCGTAGAACGCAATTTACCGAAGACACCATCCGCTTGGGGTTTGCAACCCTAGGTGAGTGATGAATCAAATGAAACTATGGTTGTTTCTGCGCTTCCTGCAGGGCACGAATATTGTCCAGGGTAGTACGAATACCTGAGCTATCCCCCAATTCTTTCCTGATAGCTAAAGCTTGCTGATAATATTCCAGCGCCTTGGGGTACTGTCTCAGATTGCGGTAAACTGCCCCAATATTGTTGAGCGTAATGCCTTCCCCAGGGCGATCACCCACTTGTTTGTGGATAGCTAAAGCTTGCTGATAATATTCCAGCGCCTTGGGGTACTGTCCCAGACTGACGTAAACTGACCCAATATTGCTGAGGGTAGTACCTTCCATAGGGCGGTTGCCCACTTGTTTGTGGATAGCTAAAGCTTGCTGATAATATTCCAGCGCTTTGGGGTACTGTCCCAGATTGCGGTAAACTTCTCCAATATTGTTGAGGGTAGTACCTTCCCCTGAGCGATCGCCCACTTCTTTACTGATAGCTAAAGCTTGCTGATAATATTCCAGCGCTTTGGGGTACTGTCCCAGATT
Source organism: Nostocaceae cyanobacterium (assembly GCA_035285345.1). Classification (GTDB taxonomy): domain Bacteria; phylum Cyanobacteriota; class Cyanobacteriia; order Cyanobacteriales; family Nostocaceae; genus JAYKJH01. The sequence goes on from JAYKJH010000113.1 coordinate 36,607, forward strand.
GTCGTAAACTCCCCCAATATTGTTGAGGGTAGTACCTTCCTCAGAGCGGTTGCCCACTTGTTTGTGGATAGCTAAAGCTTGCTGATAATATTCCAGCGCCTTGGGGTACTGTCTCAGACTGACGTAAACTAACCCAATATTGTTGAGGGTAATGCCTTCCCCAGGGCGGTTGCCCACTTCTTTGACGATAGCTAAAGCTTGCTGAAAATATTCCAGCGCCTTGGGGTACTGTCTCAGATTGCGGTAAACTGCCCCAATATTGTTGAGGGTACCACCTTCCCCAGAGCGATTGCCCAATTCTTTGCTGATAGCTAAAGCTTGCTGAAAATATTCCAGCGCCTTGGGGTATTGTCCTAGATTGTTGTAAACTTCTCCAATATTGTTGAGGGTAGTACCAACCCCTGAGCTATCACCCACTTGTTTGTGGATAGCTAAAGCTTGCTGATCATATTCCAGCGCTTTGGGGTACTGTCCCAGATTGTTGTAAACTAAGCCAATACCAGTGAGAGTAACTCCTTCCCCCGCCTTATCTCCAATTTCTCTACGAATAGCCAGAATCTTCTGTAATGTCTCTAGCGCTTCGCGAAACCTTCCTTGACGAAGCTGCTGAATACTTTCTTGTAGTAGTCTATCCGCTTCATCCCTACGGTTTGGGGTTGTCTGTGCGACAGCAGAGGAAGATATTCTCACGCTATTTATCTCTAGCGCTAGAGTAGGTGCAAAGGTAAAAATTAGACTTGCAAGTATAGCGCTAGAGTATTTATACTGCCACATCATGAGATTTAAACTATTCACAACAGGTTTCAAAATTAAGGATTCTCAGCCAGAGATGATTGTATAACTAATTATTTATCCCCGTCGTAATTGGCGATAGAGGTAAGTATAATTTTTGCTACTTAAAGCGGCGATCTAGGCAATATAGAAGTGTATAGGGAGCATCCCACTTTTTTGCCTGTCATTGCGAGCAAAACGAAGTGAAGCGAAGCCATCGCATGGACTTGCTCTTAGTTGAAAATTTCGCGATTGCTAAGTCCTTCGCACAGGCTCCGCGAATGTCGTTCCTCCTGGCAATAACAGTTATTCTGTAATTAAACAATAAAAACTGGGATGCACCCTGTGTATACGGCAATGAATGGGCAATAAATGTCACTAAAATTATTGTTCATTAATGTAGAAAACCGATAGCTTAAAAGTAACTGAATATTCCCGATTTCCATGAAACGCGCCTTTCGCAAGTACCACCGTACCCTTGCTATCATCCTCTGTTTGCCGCTAGCCTTAACTGTATTGACTGGAATGGCAGCTACTGTCAACCGAGAATGGCCTTTTAGTATAGGACTTCCCTCCCGGTTATTGCTAGAAATTCATACCGGGGAAATCTTTCATCTCCAGGGAATATACCCAATTTTGAATGGGTTGGGAATCATTGGGTTACTGGTGACAGGGTTGAGTATGACTGGTTTGTTTGCTAAGAGGAGGGAGCCAACGGCTAGGGAGTAAATGGTCATCCAGAGAAATCTACGTAGGTTAGCACAGCCCTGCTAACCTAGCGTTGCTGGTTATTCAGACTCATGCCATAGGTGGTACTTCACGTATCCTTTCCAACCAAGCAACTAAATCACCCATCTGGGAAAAATCCAATAAATCCTCTCCCAGGGCTTCCAACTGCACCAAAGACAAACCCCGAATCCGTTGTTGTAGCGTTGGTTCCAGTTCACCGAAAAGTCGCGTTAACTGACGCATAACCATCGCTAGGGCTTCCTGCTGCAAACCTTGTTGTAAGCCCTGCTGTTAGATATCTTGATAAATTACTGATTCCCTCATAATATCCTCCCGAAACAGTCCTTGAATTAAGCGGTCATACTAGCCTGGGGTTGCAAACCCCAGGCTAATAGCAAAATTCCATTGAAATGGACTGAAAATACCATGTTCTCGTGGGCTTCAGCCCACGAGAACTAGAACCAGAGGCTCTTTTTGAGAATGCTGCAAGATATGAGGGGAGCGATCGCGCAAATCACAGGCTTAATATTAAATACAGGGAAATACTAAGTTACCCCAATCCCCATCCCCTATCCCCATGACTATCGAACGACTCCCACCAAAACGCTATCCCAGAGTGGAAATTGGGCGACGTGCTATGGCGTTCGCTACGGATTTTCTTGTAGTCTGGTTAGTGAGTTCCTTTTTGGGAAGCTCGAGTTTGGGTATCCAAATTGCTCAAATACTATTGTTTATTTTTGCTTGGCTAGTTATCAGGGTACTGGTAGCTTACAACAACCAGGGACAAAGCTTAGGACGTTGGGCTTTTGATATCAAAGTCCTAGACACGGAACGGGGACGTGTTCCGGGGTTGCAGGTTATGCTGAAGCGGGAAGCTATCACCTGTTTAGGAGCCTTATTAGTATCTGTCACTCTCGGTAATATCTGGAGGAACCCCACTGCTATAGTATTACTGTTTCCTCTAGCAATAGACTGTGGAGTGGCATTATCGGACAACGAACTTAAGCAAGCTTTGCACGATCGCTTCGCCAACACTATGGTTGTTTCCTCCCAGCGGGGTTACTCGCTGGATGTGAAAATCCGACGATTGATTGCGGCCGGGCGGCGTAATATGAGAAAATAGATATTTGTGTTAAATTTTTTCTGACTTTACTGCTGGTAATATTATGGCTAAGAGTAAAGGCGTTCGGATAGTGATTACGCTGGAATGTACCGAATGCCGCACCAACCCAGATAAGCGCACTCCTGGTGTTTCCCGGTACACCAGCACCAAAAACCGTCGAAATACCACAGCTCGGCTAGAACTGAAAAAATTCTGCCCCCACTGCAACAAACACACCGTTCACAAGGAAATTAAGTAAGTAGAGATGAGCTATTACCGTCGTCGTCTTTCCCCCATCAAGCCAGAAGAACCCATTGATTATAAAGATGTAGATTTGCTGCGGAAGTTTGTTACAGAACGTGGTAAAATACTGCCCCGCCGAATTACAGGACTGACAGCTAAACAACAGCGGGACTTGACAGTAGCGATTAAACGCGCTCGGATTTTGGCTTTGTTGCCCTTCATCAATGCCGAAGGCTAATGAGAGTTAGGAGTTATGAGTTATGAGTTAATTAGCGACTCACAACTCACAACTCAAAATTCAGAATTTGTGAGGCGATAAATCGCTTCCACCACTCAAAAGTATTAAAGTTTGTAACCACTAATTGCGCTCGTTGTGGAAAAAGGAACGCTGGTAGAATTTCGCGTACAAAGCGATCGCCGTCTGGGGGTGGTAGAACGTCCGGACGGAAAAACACGTTGGTTTGTCGTTGACGAGCGCGGTCAGTCCCACAGCCTCGCGCCACGACAAATTACATACGAGGTTGTGGGAGAACCCTACAAACCATCCCAAATAGCCAGCTTTATGAAGCAGGTAGAGCCGCTACTTGACCCGTCGAGTTTGGAAGTAGCTTGGGAATTACTATTTGAAGATGGGGAAGCAATCACCCCCAAGGAAATGGCAAATTTGCTGTTTTCGGAGGCAGAACCACACCAATGCTACGCAGCTTACTGTTTGTTGTCTGATGACAAAATTTACTTTAAGCAGAAGGGAGACGCCTTTGAACCGCGAACTGCGGCAGCTGTAGCAGAACGCAAGCACCAGATAGAAGTAGAGGCACTCAAAGCTAGAGGACAACAAGAATTTCTCACTCGTGTCAACCAAGCGCTTCAAGGGGAAGCAGTAGATTGGCAGCGCCACGACCGCCATCGCTTGGAAGCAGTAGAAAAATATGCAGCGCTCTTGGCAGATATTGTCCGTGTTGGGCTGAGTATAGATGCGCTCAACCGCGCTTATCCCCCACCAGCACCAGTGCTGGAAACTCTGAATTTACTCGGACGTCCGGCAACGCCGCACGGAGCATATCAATTGTTGGTGGACTTGAGTTGGTGGAGTCCCCACGAAAACTTGTTTGTGCGTCGCTCATCGATTCCGGTTCAATTTCCTACTAAGGTACTAGAAGTGACGCAACAACGTTTGGAATTTCCACCACCCGACCCTGATACCGACCGTCTGGATCTCACCCATCTTAAGGTGTACACCATTGATGATGAGAGTACCAGCGAAATCGACGACGGTTTGAGTTGGGAAGCTCTCCCCGATGGACGGGAGCGTCTGTGGGTACATATCGCCGATCCGACTCGCTGGGTGATACCAGATGATGAACTAGACCAGGAAGCCAGAAAACGCAGTACCACGGTTTATTTACCGACGGGGATGATTCCCATGTTTCCCCCCGACTTGGCAACAGGTCCGATGAGTCTGGTACAGGGTAAAATTTGTTGCTCCCTAAGTTTTGGGATTATTTTAGATACATCTGGGGCAGTTGAAGATTACAGCATTCATACGAGTATAATTAAGCCTACCTATCGCCTCACCTATGAAGATGTAGATGAAATGTTAGAATTAGGGGTACAGGCGGAACCGGAAATTGCGGCGATTAATACTTGGGCAAAGCGGCGCAAAGCTTGGCGGGATAGTCAAGGCGCTATCAGCATCAATATGCCGGAGGCGATGATTAAAGTCAAAAATGACGATATTAACATCGAGCTTTTAGAAGATTCGGCTTCACGGCAATTGGTAGCAGAAATGATGATTGTAGCCGGTGAAGTTGCTGCCAGATACGGTAAAAAATACAACATTCCTCTACCATTTCGCGGTCAGCCCCAACCGGAATTACCCCCAGAAGAAGAGTTACTTCAGCTACCAGGGGGTCCGGTGCGCTCCTGCGCTATGCGTCGCTGTATGCCTCGTAGTGAAATGAGTATTACTCCCGTGCGTCACGCGGGTTTGGGTTTGGATACCTATACCCAAGCAACATCCCCTATCCGCCGCTACAGTGACCTGCTGACCCATTTCCAAATTAAAGCACACTTACGGGGCGAAAACCCCCCTTACGCGGCGGAACAACTTAAAGAAGTGATGATGAGTGTCACGACTGCAGCCCAAGAGGTGACAATGGTAGAAAGGCAAACCAACCGCTATTGGGCTTTAGAGTATCTGCGACGTCATACTGATCAATCTTGGCATGTGACGGTGCTGATGTGGCTGCGGGAAGATAGCAATTTGGCGCTGATTTTATTGGAAGATTTGGGTTTGCAGTTACCGATGGTGTTTCGACGTTCGGTAACTCTGGGGGAACAAGTGTTAGTTAAGGTGGCGATCGCCGATCCGCAGAAGGATATAATTCAGTTTCAAGAGTTGAGTTATACAGAGGCGATGCAAATAGCGTCCCATTGACTGAAATAATTTTCGATTTTCGATTTTGGATTTTCGATTGATGATTGAAAGTCCAAAATTTAACCTAGGTTTCAGTAAACCTATAATTTTTTAGGTTGGTCACGACGGCAAAAGTGTTTCCTCAAACCCTTATTTTTAGGTTGTGGAGTAGTGACCACCTACGGTTCCACTCGAATGGTGCTAGAAGTTAAATTGGTATTTAAAATAACTTTATATAAAAGAGAATTTCGGTTTATACGGAAATTGGCTGCAAGTGGTTGTAGAAATACAAAGAGTTAATGGATTAAATCATTATGCACTGGCTGCGGACTGGAAGATTGAGTGTGGAACAATTGACAATCTCCATTTCTGGATTACCATCCTATCTAGAAGGTGTGACGCTGGTGCAAATGTCTGATTTTCATTACGATGGTAAGCACCTGTCTGAGCAAATGTTAGAGGACGCGATCGCAGCGAGCAACAAAGCACAACCAGACCTAGTTCTTCTGACGGGGGACTATATTACCCACAAACCGGCATTCATACACCAGCTAGTAGATAAACTAAAATACCTTAAAAGTCGTGGCGGCGTCTACGCAGTGTTGGGGAATCATGATAATATCTCATACAAAGGTCAGAGTTCCAAAGTAGAAATCGTCTCGGCTTTAACAAGTATTGGTATTCAGGTATTAGATAATGATATCGCTTATCCGTTGGGAAAGGATTTACCTTTGGTAGGGATAGCAGACTATAGGCTGCGGGAAATTCATCCTGCACCAGTGATGAATATACTCGATAATGATACGCCACGCATTGTGATTTGTCACTGTCCAGATACTGCTGTATACTTACAACCTTGGCGTGTAGATTTACAATTATCTGGTCATACTCATGGCGGTCAAATCGCAATTCCGGGATTGGGTGCCCTGATGCCATATTATTTGAAATTATGCCATAAAATACCAAACAAAATTCGTCGCAGGCTACCAAAAGCAGTGAATAGAGCTAATAGACCTTGGTGGCTGGGTTTGTATAAAGTAGGTAATAATCTTTTATATGTGAATCGGGGTTTGGGAACTTATAAACCAGGGAGGCTTTTTTGTCCTCCGGAAGTTACGGTTATTAAGTTAAAAGCTAATAATTTGGGTTTCGCGCTGCATACGCTAAGGACGCAAAGAGTTTAGGGATGGATATTAGCTTTCGGATTCAAAGTCAATTTTATCGTAGATGTCTGCTAGGGAAATTTGAAAAGCAACAGAGGCTAAAAATATAGTTGTTTGATTGTCGTCATATTCTGAAAATATCCATTTATTATTCTCGGTTTTGGAGTATTGTTCTACGTGTATTGTGTATTGGTCAATTAAGATATATTCTTGAAAGTTTGGGATGGTACGATAGGCGGCGAATTTTTCATCTTTATCAAAGTTTCTGGTAGATTTTGATAAGACTTCAGCAATCATTAATGGGTTGGTGAGGGTGTCTTTGCGTCCTTCTTGAAATAAGAGTGGAGTTGCAACTACCATAACATCAGGATAGGTGTGAATTCGCTTTTTGGGAATCCACAAGCGTTGGTCTGCAACAAAGACTCTATATGGCTGACGTTTAAGGGCAAAATTTAGCTCCCCGCTAAGGTTAAGAGCAATTTGGTTATGATTGGGTGTTCCACCTGTCATAGTGATAATTTGACCATCAATATATTCGTGGCGTTCATCAGATTTAATTTCTTGTTCGAGGTATTCTTCTGGTGAATAGGAACGTTGTTCTTGTGAGATACTCATGGAAATTATACCTCCAAGATTGAAAGTAGAGACGGGATGCGATCGCTTACTATAATACTCATCTACTATGCCTCTTCTTTTTGTACACTAGTGGCTATTTCTTGAGGTTTTCTTTGTCTAATTTCCAGGCAATATCTACACCTACATCCTCAATAATAGCTCTCCAGGTAAGGTTGGTTTAATTTGTTTGATTAATGGACTATTTATTACTATTGGAGATATATTGCTCGCTGTCTTGTAGATTCTGGGGATTTTTTTATAGTTCAGGTTATAGCTGTAACTCAAAACCAGGTAAAACCTCTTCTCCAGATAGAATAGCAGGTAATGCAACTAGTTCCACAGGTTGTCCTTGTCGGTAAATTTCCACCTGTCTATCTTGTGGGTTTATTAGCCAACCGAGGTGTAAACCATTATCCAGATATTCCTGCATTTTTTCTTGTAGAGGTTTGATACTATCTGTTTCTGAACGCAGTTCTATGACAAAATCTGGCGTTAGTGGTGGGAATTTTTTCCGCTGTTCTGAAGTCAGAGCTTCCCAGCGTTCTAACTTCACCCAAGCAGCATCGGGAGAACGTTTTGCACCGTTAGTAAGTATAAAGATAGTAGAAGAACTAAAAACTTTTCCTAGTTGTGTTTGGCGGTTCCAATTCCCCAAATCGATAATCAAATCAGCTTCCTGGTTTCCACTTTCTCCTCCTACTGGTGGCATAATAATTATTTCTCCTTGGGCGTTCATTTCCATCGATAAATCTTTGTTCACCATGCACAGTTGATAAAATTGCTCATCTGTTAGATGGATAATTGGTTCTATATTCAGCACAACTGTATCCATGTTACTTTTTGACTCCTTAAATTTATCTAGCCTTCCCTTACCATCCACACTAATATTCCGAGTTCAACCTCAACATGTGGAATTTAATAGTCATTTAAATCAATTTACGATTAATCGAACACATATTTTTCGGCAATTTTCCAATAACGCGAAAATCGTTTCAAATCTATATATCCCTCATAGTCAAAAAATGGTTCTAATTCATATACTTCTAATTCGACAGATTTTTCTATTTCATCGCATATAGCGTTAAATCGGGGACTAACACTTTCTGCTGTGATGACTTTTTTAGCATTATGTTCTTGAGCAAAAATCAAAATTTCTTCTGCGACATTACCACGGCGAATAGTAACGGGTAATTCCAGCAAGCATTCATAAATAAAAGTGAGGCGTTTGAGGCTAATTTTCCATTCTTCGAGCAATGCTTCATCCCATACCCAGATAGCTGGTGAATCTGGGTATTCTTGAAGTGCAGGGTTGTGGGTGCTTAAGCAGTCGCCGTGTATCCAGATGATTGGTTTGGTCATAATATTGTAGTTGTGTTTCCCGCTGCATACGCTAAGGACGCCAAGAACTAAGTAGTTATAAACAAGCTGTTTATCAAGTTTGACAAGCCGGTTTTAGGCTATTTGTTTTTCACAAGTAATTAGAGTCATTTTGGATAAAAATATGTTGGTTACTCTAGTTTATTATTGCATGTATATCTGCTCGTGACTATGTTTTTCGTGAATTGTGGTTATGGTTTAATTATTTAAAGTTGCTAGATAAATACACAAATATAACTCAAAAATAATCATTCAAATGTGAGGTAAATCACTACACAAAAACCAATATTGATTGAAAATCATATCTTAATAAGTCTCAAAATTAACTTGATAAACACATAATAAAAAAATGTTTGACGAATTTCTCTATTGTATAGCTACTGCTAGTGCTTGAACTAAAATTGCCCACAGTTACAGGTATTATATGTTATAAGTATCTAAGATACTATTTCCCATACGCTGATTTGCCATTTATCAGGGTGCTGTGGCTATTATTAGACCATTTTCAATCATTTGTGGCATCATCTGGCGTAGCATCTGAGATTTGGCTTCATCTGAACCATTTGGCTCAACTGAGAAATTGTGAATTATAAATAAGAGTTCATAATGAAAACTTATTTTATTGATTTTTAAGTTACATTTTTCTGGGATATATGGAAATCAATCAATATATGGAAACCGTAAGCCGTTCGCTTGCGGCTCTGGGGTTGCAAGAAGGGATGAATCCAAGAGTCATTTTTCAAATTATCAAAATTTTACAGCATTTACTTCATCAGCAAACATCTGAATTAAGAAAGTTGAATCAACAACTACGAAAAGAGATTAGCCTACGGAAGTTACTGGAGGAAAAACTACGAACTTCTGAGACACAGATGCGTGCAGTTGTGGAAGCGATGACAGATATCATACTTGTTATTAATATTGATGATAAAGATATCAGCAGTATAGAAATTTTACCAACAAATCCTAATGCTTGGTATGAAACGGACACTGATTTAATTGGTCAAACGGTAGACAAATTTTTTCATGAACAAACAGCGGATAGTTGGTTTAGAAAAGTTAAGCAGGTACTGGACATTAAGCAAAGAATAAATTTTGATTATAGTTTATTTGTCGCTGGACAGCAAATTTCCTTTACTGCAAGTATTTCCCCATTTTCAGATAACTCAGTGATTTGGGTAGCGCGGGATATCAGTGAACGTGTATTAATGGAAGAAGCACTGCGAGAAAGTGAAGAGCGGTATCGGGCTGTTGTAGATCAAAGTGCGGAAGGAATATATTTTCTAGATGTAGAAACCAGGCAGTTTATAGAGGCTAACGCAACTTATTTAAATTTAGTTGGTTATACAAATTCGGAATTGTTAGAATTGAGTATTGATGAGATTTCTTCTACTTCAATGGAAATCCTAGATGCTCGCTTCGAGTATGTTCTAAGGGAAAAACATCTTTATATTCAAGAAGCACAACAACAGTGTAAAGATGGTACAATTATCGATATTTCAGCTAGTATTAGCTTAATCATATATAGAGGACGCAAAGTTTTCTGTGTGGTTGTTAAAGATATCACTGAACGTAAAAAAACAGAAAAAGCACTGCGGGAAAGTGAAGCACGAGAACGAGAAAAAGCCCAAGCATTAGAATTAGCATTAAAACAACTACAACGACTCGCTAATCTAGATGGATTGACGCAAATTGCTAATAGATACTGCTTCAATGAATACCTAAATAACCAATGGTATTTCCTCGCTTCTCAGCAGTCACCTATTGCTCTTATTTTGCTGGATATTGATTACTTTAAGCCTTATAATGACACCTATGGTCATCCGACAGGTGATGCTTGTTTAGTGCAGATTGCTAATACAATTAGTTCGGCTGTCAAGCCAGAAATTGATTTGGTTGCTCGTTATGGTGGAGAAGAGTTTGCTGTAATTTTACCGAATGCTGATACTGGGAGAGCGGTGCAGGTAGCACAAGCTATTTGTGATGAAGTCAAGAGACTAAAAATTACCCATGCGGCTTCTCTTGTAGCTGATATTGTAACGGTCAGCCTGGGAATTGCTATTACTATTCCTAGTCTTAATATTTCTTATGAAGTATTGATAGAGAAAGCAGATCAAGCATTATATAAAGCCAAAAATAACGGTCGCAACTGTTATCAAATGTTATTATGTTAACGAAATTAATTAAAACATGAAATCTGTTTGATTAAACATAATATACTAGTGGTGGATTTGTTGATATTCTCTCGATATAAAAGATAATTATCGCCATAATGTCAGTATATAATTATTAGGTTAATGCCTTATATATTAAGAGTAAAAATTTTCTCATCTTTCTAACGTCGCCGCTTTCCCTTTTGGAAAGATTGACTATTCGGCTTATGATTAATTTCCATTTTAGGAAATAACTGCGCCTCTAATTGTTCATAACTCCCCTCAAAATCACACTTTTGATAAAGAGGACATTTTTTGCAATAAACACCCTCGGTGTAGCGTTCTAAATTCTCGCGGTTGAAGAAATAAGGTTTATGACTAAAGGTGCTAGCAACCCATTGCCATGACATATTATTACTAGCTGGGTCACCATCGAGAAGGTGTTCAAGAAACCATTTTGCTCCGGCTTGCCAACGAATGCGCCGCCAATGGATAATATAAGCAGCCATCCACATGCGTGCGTGGTTGTGGAGGTAGCCAGTTTCCCTCAGTTCGCGGCTGAAGCTATCGATACAAACCAGTCCTGTAGTACCTTCGCGGATATCTTGTGGCAACTCTGGTGCGTAATCTGCGGGGGTGTATCCCGTTTTATATTCCTCTTGGTCTTTCCAGATACCGTCTCCTAGTTTGGCATATAATCTTTGCCAATAGTCACGCCAGCCTAGCTCGTTTATTAGTTTAGTGGCTTCGTCTTGGTTTGATACCTTATCTAAAACATAGTCTCGTACTTCCCGGAGGGTGAGGACACCGTAGCGCAGGTAGGGAGAAAGCCTTGTGACTGCTCCAGTGAAAAAATTACGTGTTTTTGCGTATTTACCAGGATTGACTTTTTGCAGTACTTTCTGTGCTGCTTTGCGTCCTCCTAGGGTTTGACTGATGTGGTTATCCCGTTCTGCGGCTTGGGGAAATTGTTCACGGAGATAGGCTACTAACTCTTCACGGTTGGGAAAATCGCGTCGCATGTCTTTAGTCATTTTATAATTATACCTCAGAAGAGATGAGAAATGTCTCGCGCAAAGACGCAAAGGAAAAGACGCAAATCTGTGTTCACCCCCCTCTTGCTTCCCGTGTACGAGGGGAAGATAGAGTAAAAACTTTTACTTATTTGTTTATCAGTGGTTTCTTTTTCTAATAGAGAATGAATGCAAGAGGTCTAATCATCAAAGTCTTTTTTTCCAACTATTCAAACACCGGAGGCCATAATTCAGGAATAGGAATTTCCGAACCAGGAAACAACTCTGGAATAGTTAAATTATCATCAGCCGCCAGTAATTGTGTCTCTGCATTGGAACGATACACACTCACCGTTAATTCATCGGGATTAATTAGTATACCTACCTGTGCCCCCATTTCCAAAAATAACTGTATTTTCTGTTCAAGCGGTCGAATCCTGTCTGATTTAGATTTAATTTCTACTACCAAATCTGGTACTAATTGAGCAAAATCTCTGACTGTACGCTTGAGTCTTTGAGCAGAGACAAAGGAAACATCAGGAGCGCGTAAGTCAGTATTAGGCATAATAAATCCGCCGCTAGAATCAAATATACGTCCTAGTTTACGCGGGTTTACCCACAGTTTGAGGAGGTAGATAAGCTGAGCGCCAATTTCGCTCTTATCAATATCTGATGGTCCCATAACGACGATATTTCCGGCTTGTAACTCCATCTGGTAGTCTTGCTGCTCAGTTTGTAGCTTTTGTTGGAGTCTTTCTAAGTCTTCAATGCTGAGAGTCATAGCAACATCTGGGTATGATTTTATCGCTATTTTATCTTATTAATAAGATGAGCATCACCCAGACTATAATAGTTAATATATTTTCTGGTTCATGACTTATGGTTAAAGTTATCCAGGCTCAAGATGTCACTCCTGCCTACTTAGAAGAAAGATTTGGTTTACAACAAACCTACGATGAACAATTTTTTATTGAATGGTTGACTAGCTTACCAGAAATTTCGGAATTAGACAAGCCGTATTTAGACAGAGTAAAAGAAAACCATCTCAGTCTATTGAAAAATCCCCCTCTTTTAGAAGATGCCGTAAAATTAGTAGTTTTATCACCTTTGCTTGATTTAGCAGGATTCTACCGTCCTCCTTTTCGGATTACTACAGAAAAATCAATTCAAATTAGCCTCGAAGATGAAGGTGAAATTGTACGCGGTAGAATTGATGTGCTAGTTCTACAACAGCAATTATGGATTGCGGTGATTGAAGCAAAAAGGTCTGATTTTGCTGTGAATAAGGGTATACCGCAAGCACTGGCTTATATGCTGGCTAATCCTAATTCAGAAAAACCAAGTTTTGGGTTAGTTATGAATGGCAGTGATTTTCTATTTATTAAACTTACTAAACAAGCGCAACCTACATATGCTTTATCTGACCAATTCACACTCTTTAAACGAGAAAACGAATTGTACAAAGTTCTGAGTATCTTAAAAAAAATCGGTCAAATTATCAGGCAATAATTTATGTCTCCTCGTCCTATCTACCTCGACAATCACGCCACTACACCTGTAGATGAAAGGGTACTCCAGGCAATGCTACCCTACTTCACCGAACACTTTGGTAATCCTGCTAGCATCAATCATATCTACGGTTGGGAAGCAGAAGCAGCGGTTAAACAAACACGAGAAATTTTAGCAGCAGCTATCAACGCTTCACCAGAAGAAATTGTCTTTACCAGCGGAGCAACAGAAGCAAATAATTTAGCTATTAAAGGTGTGGCGGAAGCCTATTTCCAAAAAGGTCAGCATATTATTACTTTAACTACAGAACATAGTGCAGTTATCGACCCTTGTAAGTATCTGCAAAACCTCGGTTTTAAAGTTACATTTCTCCCCATCCAAAAAGACGGGTTGATTGATTTAAACGAGTTAGAAAAGGCATTTCTTCCTGATACTATTCTTGTATCTGTAATGGCGGCAAATAACGAAATTGGTGTATTGCAACCATTAGCAGAAATTGGTGCAATCTGTCGGGAAAATGGTGTATTATTCCACACTGACGCAGCGCAAGCTATTGGTAAAATTACTTTAGATGTGCAGGCGATGCAAATTGACATGATGTCGCTGACTGCACATAAAATTTATGGTGCCAAGGGTATCGGTGCGTTATATGTGCGGCGTCGCAATCCTAGAGTCCAACTTGCACCGCAACAACATGGGGGAGGACACGAACGAGGAATGCGTTCTGGGACTTTGTACACACCGCAAATTGTCGGTTTTGGGAAAGCTGTGGAACTTGCTTTGACGGAAATCGAAGCAGAACAGGAACGTTTAACGCAGCTACGACAAAGGTTATGGGGTAAGCTGTCCCAGTTGGAGGGAATTCACCTTAACGGGCACCCAACGCAGAGATTACCGGGAAATTTGAATATTAGGGTTGATGGTGTGGATGGTGCAGCGCTGTTATTGGGTTTGCAACCTGTGATGGCGGTGTCTTCTGGTGCGGCTTGTTCTTCAACGACAACTGCACCTTCCCATGTGTTGACAGCTTTGGGACACTCGGAACAGTTAGCCTATGCGTCAATCAGGTTTGGGATAGGGAGGTTTAATACCCCGGAGGAGATTGATAGAGTTGCGGAACATGC